>VBEJ01000100.1 GCA_005882985.1 Chloroflexota bacterium | reverse complement strand
AAGCGGATCGACTTCTGAGGTGTCGACCTGCGGAACAGTGCGGAGCGCTTCGAGCCAGAGCTTCGGGCCGCCAAGCGCTTTCGTCGCGGTGGTCATCGGGGCATCGCCTCCGGCGGGCGGTGCGGGGCCCGCCGAGTCGATTTTACGCCGAGCGGGGGTGTTTGTGAAAGCTGTAACAGACGAGCGAAACAGTACTTGAACCAAAAGCGTCATGTTTCAAGGGAATCAATGCTCGCCGAAAAGATCGTTGTCCGGACGACAGCAACGCTGCTTGCCGGTGGCGCCATACTCGGGCTACTGGCCTTCGCCACCCAGACACCCGCGCTTGGCATCGCCCTCGCCATCTTGATCCTCGCGTCGCCGCCCCTGTTATTCACCTTGGCCGTTGGGCTCAAGATCAGCAGCCGTTCGAAGAAGAGCTCAGACGCTGGTTCCACTGAATCGGCCCGCGAAATCGGTCGTTGGGTGCTCTTCCTAGGATGCCTGTTTCTTGTAGCCTTGGTCGTCCTCGGATCCGATCTCAGCAAATCAGTCATTGTCGCAGGTGGCTTCATACTGGGCTTCGGCTGTGGCGCCCTTGCCTTGTTGGGAATATACGTTCCGGCAGCTGCTGGCCGTCAAGCCGGCTGAACTCGTTGTCGCGCTGACGGACCCGCAATTCACACCCCTGCTCGACGAGAAGCGGTTCCGAGAACTGCTCGCGTGGGCACTGGGCGCGCAGCGACAGGCGCGGGAGCGGGTTCTGGCGCAACGAAACACCGCGCCGTAACGCAACGTCCGGCGTTGACTTCAAGCCCCTCCAGTGATAGGATTTCCGTAGGTTAGCACTCTCACACCGAGAGTGCTAATTGCCTTACGGTAATGCCAAACAAACTCACGGACCGCCGCCAAAAACTCCTCCGTTTCATCATCGACGAGTACGTGACGACAGCACAGCCCGTCGGCTCCAGCGCGCTCGTCGAGAAATATGGGCTGCCCGTGTCGCCGGCCACCATTCGCAACGAGATGGCGGCGCTCGAGGACGAGGGCTACATCGCGCAGCCACATACGTCGGCCGGGCGGGTGCCAACGGACCTCGGCTATCGCTACTACGTCGAGGCTCTCATGCGCGAAGACCGCGTCCCAGACGACCTCAAGCAGATGATCCGCCACCAGTTCCACCAGGCAGCGCGCGAACTTGAGGAGTGGGCGCGTCTCAGCGCCGCCATCCTCGCCGGCCGCCTCCAGAACGCAGCGATTGTCACAACGCCGCGCTCGCCGGAGCCGCGGCTGCGCTGGCTCGAGATCGTCAGCGTGCACGATTACCTGGCCCTCCTCGTCGTAGTGCTCGAAGAGGCGCGCGTCCTCCAGCAAACGCTAGCCCTCGACCGTCCGTTCTCCCAGGAAGAGCTGACCGGCATCGCGCGCAAGTTGAACGATCTGCTTGCCGGCAAGAGCGCGGCACAGATCCGCGAGCAACGGCTTCTAGCCGCAGCAGTAGAGAACTCGATAGCCGGCGCCACTGCCGGGCTGATCGAGAGCACAGAGGAAGGCGTAGGCGACCCCGGGTTCCTCGAAGGGCTGCGCGAACTGCTGCGTCAGCCGGAGTTCACGCAGGGAGAACGCATACTCGGGCTCATGGAACTGCTGGAGGAACGCAACCTGCCCAGGGCGATCCCCGCATCCGCCGGGACCGCGGCTGACGTTAGCATCATCATTGGCAAGGAGCACCCCATCGACGCCATGCAGTTCTGCAGCGTGATCACCACCCGCTACACCGGCCCAACCGGGCTCCGCGGCAGCCTCACTGTCGTCGGGCCCACACGCATGGACTACCCGAGGACAGTCTCGATGGTCCGCTACATGTCGGCGCTGATGGAGGAGCTTCTCGGCGTCTATTTCACGTAGTCGACCAATGGGCGCGCATAAGCGAACGGGTGGCGGAGAGAACCAATGAACAGCGAATCATTAGACCCCAGAGAGCCCGCGACCGGCGATCCGGCGGAAGGCGGTGCCTCCACACCCGGGCTGTCAGCCGAGGAGCAGCTCGCAAAGGCCAAAGAAGAGGCCCAGAAGTTCCGCGACAACTGGCACCGCGCCGAGGCCGACTTCCAGAATTACAAGCGTCGCACAGAGCAGGAGCGTGAGGAACTCAGGCGCTTCGGCAATGTCTCGATCATCATCAATCTGCTGCCGGTGTTGGACGACTTCGAGCGCGCGTTCGCTTCGCTCGATAGCCACCTGGCGGGACTGTCGTGGTTCGATGGCATGCTGCTGATCTATCGCAAGCTGCGACAGCTACTCGAGAACGCCGGCGTCAAGCCGATCGAGACTGAAGGGCAGGCCTTCGACCCGCGCTTCCACGAGGCCGTAGCGCACGTCGAGGGTGAAGAGGGAAAAGTAGTCTCGGAGGTACAGCGCGGCTACAAGCTGCACGACCGGGTGCTGCGGCCCGCGATGGTGGTGGTCGGCAAAGGAAAGCCACAGGAGCCGGGAGCGGGCAGCCGTGAGCCAGAAGAACGGAAAACAGAGGAGGAGCAGTCGCAGTAGCGGGCTCGGACTCGCCCAGAGTCAGGAGCCCTGCGGCTACACGCAAAATGAAGGAGGCAGTCAATGCCTAGAGCAATTGGAATAGACCTGGGAACGACAAATAGCTGCGTCGGCGTGATGGAGGGCGGCGAGCCCGTTGTCGTGCCCAACGCCGAGGGCGGGCGGACGACGCCGTCTGTCGTCGCCATCTCAAAAAACGGCGAGCGGCTGGTCGGGCAAGTCGCGAAGCGCCAGGGCGTCACGAACCCGGACAACACGGTGTTCTCGATCAAGCGCCTCATGGGCCGCCGCTTCGACGACCCGGAGGTGCAGCGAGACCTCAGGATCCTGCCGTACAAGATCGATGCGGCCGAGAACGGCGACGCGCGCGTCTGGATGGGCGACAAGTCTTACTCGCCGCCGGAGATCAGCGCCATGATCCTGCAGAAGCTGAAGGCCGACGCCGAGGCCTACCTCGGCGACAAGGTAACCGAGGCCGTGATCACCGTCCCCGCCTACTTCAACGACTCGCAGCGTCAGGCGACGAAGGCCTCCGGAGAGATTGCTGGGCTGAACGTCCTGCGCATCATCAACGAGCCGACCGCCGCTGCTCTCGCCTATGGGCTGGATAAGTCCGATGAGAAGGTGATCGCCGTCTACGACCTCGGCGGCGGCACATTCGACATCTCGATCCTCGAGATCGGCGAAGGCACCTTCCACGTCAAAGCGACCAACGGCGACACCCACCTCGGCGGCGATGACTTCGACCAGCGCATCATCGACTGGTTGATCGACGAGTTCAAAAAGGACCAGGGGATCGACCTGAGGCAGGACAGGATGGCCCTCCAGCGTCTCAAAGAGGCGGCGGAGAAAGCCAAGGTCGAGCTCTCAAGCACACAGGAGACGGAAGTCAACCTTCCCTTCGTGACGGCGGATGCCTCAGGCCCGAAGCACCTGGCGATCAAGCTAACGCGCGCCAAGCTCGAGCAGCTCGTCGGCGAGCTGGTCGAGAACACGATCGGCCCCTGCCGCCAGGCCCTCGAGGACGCGAAGCTGACGGCGGACCAGGTGGGCGAGGTGATTCTCGTCGGCGGGCAGACGCGCATGCCGCAGGTACAGGAAACCGTCAAGAAGTTTTTCGGCCGGGAGCCGCACAAGGGCGTGAACCCGGACGAGGTCGTGGCTGTGGGCGCCGCCATTCAGGCCGGCGTCCTCAAGGGCGATGTCCGCGAGGTGCTCCTCCTGGACGTGACGCCGCTCACGCTCGGCATCGAAACCCTGGGAGGAGTGGCGACACCTATCATCCCGCGTAACACCACGATTCCGACATCGAAATCGCAGATCTTCTCCACTGCGGCCGACAACCAGACATCTGTCGAGATTCACGTCCTGCAAGGCGAGCGTTCGATGGCCGCCGACAACAAGTCGCTCGGGCGGTTCATCCTGGACGGGATCCTGCCGGCGCCGCGCGGTATGCCGCAGGTCGAAGTGGCATTCGACATCGACGCCAATGGCATTCTCCACGTCTCCGCCCGCGATAAGGGCACGGGACGCGAGCAGAAGATCACGATCCAGGCCGGCACGGGGCTTTCGCCCGAAGAGATCGAGAAGATGAAGAAGGACGCGGAGTCGTTCGCCGAAGAGGACTCCAAGCGGCGCGAGGAAGTCGAGGTGCGCAACCAGGCCGACTCGCTCGCCTACACCGCCGAAAAGACCGTCAGCGAATCGGGCGAGAAGATACCAGCGGACGTGCGCACGGACATCGAGGGCCGGATCAAGGACGTCCGGGATGCCCTTTCCTCCGACGCCAGCTCAGCGGAGACTATCCGCAACGCCATGACGGCGCTCAGCGAGGCGCTCCAGCGCGCCGGCTCGGCTATCTACGGCCAGCCGGGCGATGGCGCGGCCGAGGGCGCACCGCCGGAAGGCGGCGAAGAGACGCCCGCCGAAGAGGGCACCGTCGAGGGCGAGTACCGCGAGGTCTAAGAGCCCCTAAGCAGAATCGGATAAGCAGGGCCGGAGCTACTCGCTCCGGCCCTGCTCTTTCTTCAGGCCAAACAGGCGATAAGTAACGTGTTGTGCGTGATTCCGGAATGGCGTATCATCCTGTGACGCAGCTCACCGCCTGACCGCTGCCGAGCCCATAAAGTCAGCGCTCAGAACCAAGCAAGTCCCGGAAGGGGGTGGTGCATCACCTCACTCACATCGCCCTGGCCAACCAGCCCACGATTCATGTAATGGAGGAGTTACCATGGCTTACTCACTGGAAGGAACGTTACTCGAAGTCTGCACGTGCAATATCCTGTGCCCCTGCTGGGTAGGCGAAGACCCGGACAACCCGACCTGTGATTCAGTGTTCGCGTACCACATCGACAAAGGCACCGTAAACGGGACCGATGTCACTGGGCGCACTCTGGCCCTACTGGTACATATTCCGGGGAACGTCCTCAAAGGAAACTGGAAAGCGGTCGTGGTTGTGGATGACAAGGCGACCGACGCCCAGCAACAGGCGCTGGTGGACGTCTGGAGCGGCAAGCTTGGAGGTCCCGTAGCTGATCTCGCAGGTCTCGTCGGGGAGGTCGTCGCGGTGGAGAAGGCGCCCATCACGTATGACATTCAGGAAGGCAAGGGAACGCTGAAGGTCGGCGGATATGCCGATGCTGTCATGGAGCCCTACAGAGGCCCGACGGGTCAGGTCACGACCCTGAATGAGAGCACCTTCACGACGATACCGGGCGCGCCTGCCTGGGTAGCCAAGGCGTCGACGTTCAAGCGAAACAGCTCTCAGTTCGGATTAGCGGACATAGACCTGCAGGGGCACAACGCGATTCAGGGCAACTTCCGATTCGAGTTCTAGCCCACGCAGGCTGACCGGCAATGTTCGTTCCTCGTGTAGACAACCGGCCGTACTTCGCGCCGCTGCTGATCGCGCTTATCGCGATTGCCTGGTTCTCGCTCTTTATTTGGGGCGAGTCACCATACGGACGGTTCCTCAGCCACGACGAACTCGGACACGTCGACATCGGCCTAAACGCCGAGGGGGTGGGCATCGCGCTCGTGTTCGTCGCCGGCTGGACGGTGATGACCATCGCGATGATGCTGCCCACGAGCTTGCCCCTGATCACAATGTTCGCGCGGCTGGTCGGGCGGCGCTCGGACCACATGTTGCTCAGCGGCCTCCTGATCGCCGGTTACCTCGCCATCTGGACAATATTCGGCGCCCTAGTACATACGGCCGACCGGGGAATTCACGCAGCGGTCAGCGAAGTAGGCTGGCTGGAAGACAACTCCTACGGAATCGCGGCCGCCACTCTTCTTCTGGCCGGCGTCTACCAGTTCACACCGCTCAAGTACATGTGCCTGGACAAATGCCGTTCTCCGATGAGCTTCATCTCCGGGCACTGGCACGGCGGCAACGCGCGTGCGGAAGCATTCCGCCTGGGCGTGCACCACGGGCTCTTTTGCGTTGGTTGCTGCTGGTCGCTGATGCTGCTCATGTTCGCGGTCGGCGTAGGGAATATCGGCTGGATGATGCTGCTCGGCGGCGTAATGGCGGTCGAGAAAAACATGCCGTGGGGCAGGCAACTGAGCCTCCCGCTGGGTGTCGTCCTGGTTTTCGCCGGCATCGGCTTGCTCCTTCTCGGCGGACCGGCTGACTGCGCCCATCACGCGGGGTGCTGAGCGTGACCCCAGAGAAGCAGCGCAGCCGGTTTCCGGAGATTGGGGATGGCTCCGGCTTAGGGCCGGCGGACGCTTTCTACCGCGAGGAGGTCGCCCTGGCCCTCCGCAACCGCGGCATGCCGCTGGAAGGCTTGCATTACCCGATCACACCTACGGGGATGCACTACCTTCTGGTCCATTTCGATATCCCGTATGTCGAGGCGGGCGAGTACAGCCTGGAAATAGGCGGTCTGGTCGAGCGGCCGGTCACCCTCTCCCTCGAGGACCTGCGCCGCCGCCTTGCAGTAACGACACCTGTAACGATGGAGTGCGCCGGGAACGGGCGGGCGCTGCTGGAGCCGAGGCCAATAAGCCAGCCGTGGCACCTGGAGGCCGTTGGCACTGCGGAGTGGACGGGGACGCGACTCAGGGAGCTGCTACTGGAAGCGGGCGTGAAGGACGAGGCCGGCGAAATACTGTTTACTGGCCTCGACCGCGGCGTACAGGGCGACGAGGTCCAAGAGTACCAGAGAAGTCTCACGCTAGATGAGGCAATGCGCGAGGAAGTGCTGCTCATCTACGAAATGAATGGGCAGCCGCTGGAGCCTCAGCATGGCTATCCCCTGCGTCTCGTCGTCCCAGGTTGGTACGGGATGACGAGCGTGAAATGGCTGGCGCGGATCGAGGCGATTCAGGGGCCGTTCGAGGGCTACCAGATGATGGGCTCTTACCGCT
>VBEJ01000099.1 GCA_005882985.1 Chloroflexota bacterium | reverse complement strand
CGACCGAAAGCTCTTCATCGACCCCGATGAGTGCATCGACTGCGGCGCTTGCGAGCCCGTTTGCCCCGTGACGGCGATCTTCGCTGAGGACGACGTGCCGCCAGACCAAGCGGCCTACACTGAGATCGACGCGCTCTGGTTCAAGGATCCGGAGGCCGCGCGGGCGAAGGTTAACGAACTCAAGCCCCCGGCATAGCAACGGCGGTTAGCTTGAAGTCGCGAGGCGGCCTGACGGGCCGTCTCTTTTGTTTACTCGCCCTCTTGCCACCTCGCGCCGATCTCGGGTCGCCGCCAAGCGGCATCAGGGCGCCAGTTCTCCCAACGCTCGTCGAACGGCGGCTTGCGGGCGAGAAGGCGTTCGAGCGCACGCTCACCTTCCTTCCGTATCTCTAGCGCCTGCTCACGCGAGTAGATCCCTTTCGCCTGCGCCTCCTCGAATTCGTCCTCGTCCTTCCATCGCCAAGAGGCCATATCCGGCTCGACGACGATGTCCAGCGTCTGGTCCATGTAGTCGAACCCGATCGACGTCCGGCGAAACGGCTCCTCGAGGTTGATGTACCAGCAGGTCAGGTTCCAGCGTTGTTGCCAAATAAGGAACACGGAATGAGCCTGTCCCGGCAGAATCAGGCGAAGCGTATCTTCGCGCAGTAGCGCGTCTTCAAGGTGCCAGGGCTGGTCGGGTAACCGAATCGGATGCCCGTCCGGGCCGCATGGCCTCTTCCACGGCGTGCCGACCGCTTGGTAGAGTGCGAGGAGGTTGGGTTCGTCCTTAACGACGGTAAGAGCCCGGACCGTCCATACCTTGCCTTGCCAGACTTCTCGCACGATAACCGGGTCGCCCGGGTCCCATCGCGTCATGCCGGCAGTGACGGATCGAGCTTCTCTCGCAGGACGGGGACGAGGTTGGCGATCGGCACCCGGCTCTGCTCCATAGAATCCCGATCGCGGATCGTGACCGCGTCGTCCTCGAGTGTCTCGAAGTCGATGGTCACACCGTACGGTGTGCCGATCTCGTCCTGGCGCCGGTATCGGCGGCCGATGCTCTGGGCGTCGTCGTACTGTGTCATGAAATGCGGACGGAGTAGATCCCAGACGCGGCGGGCGGGCGGGACGAGCTGCTCGTTGCGCGAGAGTGGGAGGACGGCGACCTTGATTGGCGCCAAGTCATGGTGTAGCCGCAGGACGGTCCTCTTCTCGCCGCGAACCTCCTCCTCGGCGTAGGAATCGATGAGCAGGGTCAGAAAGCAGCGGTCGATGCCCATCGCCGGCTCGATCACATACGGCACCACCTGCTGCCCAGTAGCCTCATCGAAATACTGCAGTGTGCGGCCTGCAAACTCAGCATGCTTCTTCAAGTCAAAGTCCGTCCGGTTGGCGATGCCCTCGATCTCAGCGAAGCCGGCAAACGGGAAGTCGTACTCGATATCCACTGTCCGCTTGGAGTAGTGCGAGAGTTCCTCCTTCGTGTGCTCGCGAATCCGGAGGTTCTGGTTTCGCACTCCAAGGGCCAGCCACCAGTTGAAGCGGTCCTCGATCCAGCGGTCGTGCCACTCCTCGTCGGTGCCCGGCATGACGAAGTACTCCATCTCCATCTGCTCGAACTCGCGGTCGCGGAAGATGAAGTTGCCTGGCGTGATCTCGTTGCGGAAGGAGCGGCCGATCTGAGCGATGCCGAACGGCAGCTTCCGCCGGGTTGTCGTGAGAACGTTCTCGAAATTCACGAACATGCCCTGCGCGGTCTCGGGACGCAGGTACACCACGGATGCTTCGTCCTCGACGGGGCCGACGAAGGTCTTGAACATGAGGTTAAACATGCGGGCCCCGGTCAGCTCGCCGCCGCATTCGGGGCAGTGGCGCTCCCCCTTATCGTTGATGGCTATGTCGTCGGTCCTCCAGCGGCGCTTGCAGTCCTTGCAGTCGCTCATGGGGTCGGCGAAAGTGGCGATGTGGCCGCTGGCCTCCCAGACGCGGGGGTTCATGATGATGGAGGTCTCGATGCCGACGACGTCGTCGCGGAGCTGGACCATGGAGCG
The DNA here is from genome assembly GCA_005882985.1 of Chloroflexota bacterium. Lineage (GTDB taxonomy): Bacteria > Chloroflexota > Dehalococcoidia > SM23-28-2 > RBG-16-64-32 > CF-163. The sequence goes on along the minus strand of VBEJ01000099.1, from coordinate 8,142 downwards.
CCACCAGTTGCGCTTGATGTTGTTCTTGAGCTCGACGCCGAGGGGGCCGTAGTCCCAGAAGCCGCCGAGGCCGCCGTAGATTTCGGAGGACTGGAAGACGAAGCCGCGGCGCTTGCAGAGGGAGACGAAGGTCTCCATGTTTGGCTGGGTCATGCGGTATAGCGTACAGGGGAAATAGGAAAGGGGAAATGGGAACCAAAGCGAGAGAGATAGCGGCGGGCCAGATAGCTGGGTTAGAGGGTTCCGCTCGGCTATGACGTTGCGAATCGCCGGATCGATGCCAGGTTACGTCTTGAGAAGCGCTCAACCGGCAGCACGAAGACCGTTGCGCCGCCGCCGCGCACCTCCATGGGCTCGCGCGGCAGGGCAGCGTCGGGGAACGGCGTCGGCTGCAACGGCGGGGTGGCACTCATCCACAAAAAATGAGAGCTGATGCGGCCGTCTCCGACTCGACCTATAGGACTCTTGCTGCGTTTGTGTCTTGCCGGCTGATTTGACAAACGTTGTCGATGGGTTACTTGACAGATTAAATTCGTTTGGTAATTTTGATTGTTTTTTATACATACAGCATGTATATTTCGGGCCCCGTTTGCCGACAGCTCCGTTCCGCCGAAAGTGCCCTACCGCAGTCCATGGCTAAATGATAGACCAACTGGGCGGGAAGTCTAACGGGAAAATGTCACCGGGTTACTTGGCCGCTAGCATGATGCTCACTCGCGAATGCTGGCAGGCGCAGCGTGAACGTTTCGCTGCTATCCTCAGGATAGAGCGGCAGTATCAAGAGTTGACAAGAGTGGTATGAAGCATGGTTAACCAATCCGTTGACGGGATTAAATGGCGAGTGAAGGAGCTTCTCGCCGATATTAGCGGGCAGCTCCGGCCGGCTGATATTCCGGATGACTGGCCGCTGTTCGACGCGCCATTCGATGGCATGGAGATCGATTCGCTGGATAGCCTAAAGTTGGCGATGGCCCTGGCAGATGAGTACGAGCTTGATCCGGACACTGAGTTCGACTATTCGAGAGTACAGACGGTTTCCGAGATCGCCAGGTATGTGCAAAGTTTGATCCCAACGGGAGGCCGCGTATGAAGCGCATAAACCGCCTGTGGCTGGGCGTTGGTGCTTCGATTGGCGTCATCGAGCTCGTCGCGGGAGCAACGTTAGGAGCCACGACGCTTCTGGGAGTGACGTTGACCCAAGCGTGGAAGCGGCCGCAAAGGCAAGTATCGAAACTGCGCTCCTCGAAGTGATGCAGAACCCGCACTGGAAGATCTCGGGTCTGAGCGCTGCGCTGCCGCTCGTCGACATCGGCTGTCCCGAGGAGCCGCTACCAGCGCGTCCGGGTGTCGTTTGGAAAGACGCTCAGATAATCGGTGGCACCGGAACGATCTACACCGTACCCGAACCCGGATTCTACAGCGAGTACTTGTTCATAATGCCGCTTGAACAGATCGACGCGCTTTTGGGTGGACTTTCGATAAGAGTTGCACCGCAAGAGTACGTTGCCGAGAGCGATGATGAAATCGCAGAGCGGGCCAGCGCCACGTACATCGCTCCAGACGAGCTTGATGATATAGGGTTTCTTACGAAACAGCTGACGATAGCGGTTGGCCTCGAGGACCGTTATCCAGAACCTTCGCCGGAGTAGTCTTGATGTCGCGGAGCAAGTTGGCAGGGTGGGTTGCACGGGTTCTTATCGGCATGGCCGTCGGGTTGTTGCTGCGGGCGTTCATGGCTACTGAATCGTTCGCCTCACATCCCTGGCGCCCCGATGCACTGCAGAACCACTCTCACCTTAAGTCAATGACTAACTTCGCAACGGAGAACTATTGTGTCGATGTAGGGTTTGCGCCGCCGGTGCAGCATGCGGATGCGCTCGCGAGGGTCGCTGGCCCACTTCGCCTCGACGACCCGTCAAACGACTGGAATGGGCTGAAGGGCGGCAGAGTAACCTTCGGACAGCGCGACTGGCAATGCTCGCAGCCGCCGGGGTCCGCCGGAATCGAACTGAAAACTCGACCGCATGCAGCTCTGGGCCGCAAGTTAGTTGCGCTTTGAAAGATGGAGAGGGCCGGTGGAACATCGTAACCGGGCATAATGAGTACGAGTCATTCAGTATCTTCCTTTACGCGACGGATCTACAAAACAACGGTTTCTATCATCACCTGGTTAATCATGAGACGGGTCACGCACTTGGTCTTAAGGACGGCGGTCCAAATGCCCCGGACCCCGGGCCTATCCCTTGTGAGCCGAGCATCATGCATGACTACCACTACGGCTGTTCCGTGAACTACGACTACCCCACATTTTCGGACAAAGTGGCGGTCGAAGAGATGATCCCGGTAGCCAGCAGCACACTTGGCCGTAGCTATCACTGGTTCGGGCCATAAACTTCCGCCGCTAGTCGACCTTTTCGATCCTGAAGGTGGGGCGGCCGAGCCCCTACGTCCTTCCGGGAAGGACACTCGGGGCGAACGGCTGCGGTAGCTCTCCATGCGTCAACGCGTTGAGCAAGGGTGTTTGGCTAAGTCTTGAGAAAGCGCTCCACCGGCAGGACGAAGACGATGGCGCCGCCGACGCGTACCTCGATTGGTTCGCGCGGCAGGGCGGCGTCCGGGAACGGCGTCGCCTGTGCGGGCAGATATTCGGTGCGCGCCTGGCACTCCGTGCGGATGATGCCCAGCACGAGGTCGACGTCTTCGGTCCCGACACCGGAGAGGATCGTGGCGCTGCCCTTGCGCAGGAAGCCGCCAGTGCTGCTCACCTTTGTCGCGGGGTAGCCGCGATCGACCAGTTCGCCGATAAGCGAATCGGCTGAGTCGTCGTCCGTAATGACGATGACGAGCTTTTGAGGAATATCGCTCAAATGCGCTCCATCACCCGCTCAAGGGCGCCGGAGGTTAGACTGTCTCCTCCAGGTCGTCGATCTCTTCGCCGCCGCGCCTCACCCGCTCGCGCAGGGCGCGCCGCGTCTCGCTTCCGGGCTGCGGAGCAACGAGCAGGCCGACGGCAGCGCCCATGGCGACACCAAGGAGCAGACCAATGAGAAACCGCATGACTGACCTCCATTCCGCCTAGAGAACGCCAAATCGTTGAGGCCAGCCCGATGCTAGCACACGGTTCGGAACGCGTGTCAAGGAAGCGGCTCACTCCTGGGGCGCGACTAGACCTCGGTCGCCGCTGGATGTTTGTATTGGATTGCGTCGAGGGAAAAGGAGAGGAGTGATTACAGATGGCTATTCGAATGGCGGTCAAGAGTCCGCGACACCCAATACTCGTTCGACACGCGGAGGAACGCGCGCGAGACGTTCAGAACCGGATCGCTGACTTCGTCACGCGCTTTGCAGGCTCAATGCCCTTCGTCTACATTCACGCCGTATTCTTCGCCGTGTGGATCACGAGTGGCATTGAGAGCTTCCCTTATGGCCTTCTGACGATGATCGTCTCGCTCGAAGCGATCTTCCTGAGCACCTTCGTGATGATTTCCCAGAACCGTGCGGACGAGAAGCGGCAGGCGCTGGCCGACCACGAGTGGGACATCGTGCAACTCGAGAAGAAGCAGAACGAGGACTTGCTTGACTTGTCGCAGCAGCTGCTGTTCCTGACAAAGGAGGTCCACACAATGACGAGTCGTGTCCAGGAACTAGTTCAGGGACCGGGTGAAGCCGGACCGAAGAGCGGCGGGTGACCTCTAGGGAATGAACAGCGGGGCCATGACCAGCGTAATCGTGCTAAGCAGCTTGATGAGCACGTGCAGCGATGGTCCCGCCGTGTCCTTGAAGGGATCTCCCACGGTGTCGCCGACGACGGCTGCCTTGTGGGCGTCTGTCCCTTTGCCGAGGACTTCGACCGCTCCGGGGTTGGCGCTCTCGGTCTTCAGGTTGCCAGCCTCGATGTACTTCTTGGCGTTATCCCAGGCGCCGCCGACATTGTTGAAGAAGGTCGCGAGGAGGATGCCGGTAATCGTGCCGATCATCAACAGTCCGGCGACAGCGAGCCAGCCATCGTTGTCGCCGCGGACGTAGCGGAAGATGAGACCGACGACGATAGGCATGCCGACGGCGAGGACTCCCGGCGCGATCATCTCGCGCAGGGCTGCGCTTGCGGTGATGTCGACGGCACGGGCATAGTCGGGGCGCGATGTGCCCGCCATGATTCCCGGGTCTTCCCGGAATTGGCGCCGCACCTCTTCGATGATCTTGGAGGCGGCGTTGCCGACTGCGCGGATCGCGAACGATGAGAATAGGAAGACGAGCATCGCGCCCAACAGACCGCCGGCGAAGACGTCCACGTCTGAAATGTCGATTGGTAACTCCTTGTTCAGCGGCACGTTCAGGCGTTCCTTCACCTTGTCGAGATAAGCGCTGAACAGCAAGAAGGCGGCCAGCCCGGCGGAGGCGACAGCGAAGCCTTTGGTGAGCGCTTTCGTGGTGTTGCCCACGGAATCCAGGGAGTCGGTGATGTGGCGGGCGCTCTCGGGGGCGCCCGAGAACTCGGTGATGCCGCCGGCGTTGTCTGTAATCGGTCCGAAGGTGTCCATTGCGAGAATGTAGGCGGCGGACATGAGCATGCCCATCGTGGCGACGGCGGTGCCGAAGACGCCGGTGGTGAAGCCGCCGACGCCCGGGATGTCTGCCTCCGAGCCGAGGGCGAAGGAGGCGACGAGAGCGATGCCGATTGTGATCGCGGTCGCTGCCGTCGTCTCGAGACCGACGGCGGTGCCGATGATGATGTTGGTGGCCGGACCGGTGCGGGAGGCCTCGGCGATGTCGCGGACGGGCCGCCAGGCGCCGGAGGTGTAGTACTGCGTGATGTAGACGAACGCGATGCCGGTCGCGATGCCGACGAGGCCGCAGAAGAAGAACCAGTACCACTCGTCGCCGAGCATGACGATGGTGGCGATGAAGAGGCCAACGACGGAAAGGGCGCAGACGATGTAGTACCCGTAGTTAAGGGGCGTCATCGGGTTCTGGTTCGGATCGTCGCTGGCGAAGAAGGGCACGGACGTGAGGCCTGCCATGGTCGCGAAGACGCCGAACGAGCGCAGGACGAGCGGGAAGATGATCCATTCGACGTCCTGGGTGACGGTGTAGATAGCGACGCCGAGGATCATCGCGCCGATGTTCTCGGCGGACATCGACTCGAAGAGATCCGCGCCACGGCCGGCGCAGTCACCAACGTTATCGCCGACGAGGTCGGCTACGACGGCGGCGTTACGGGGGTCGTCCTCAGGGATACCGGCCTCGACCTTGCCGACGAGGTCCGCGCCGACGTCGGCCGCCTTCGTGTAGATGCCTCCGCCGAGCTGGGCGAAGAGCGCGACGAAGCTGGCGCCGAAGCCGAAGCCGACGATTAGAAACGGCGCGATAGCGTCTGGGTTGCCGAGCACTGCGCTGTAGATGAAGAAGATGGTTGAGACGCCGAGGAGGCTGAGAGCCACGACGAGAAAGCCCGATACCGCGCCGCCGCGGAGTGCGACTGTGATCGCTTCCTTCAGGCTGCGGGTGGCGGCGGAGGCTGTGCGCGAGTTGGAGCGCACGGCGATGAACATGCCGATGTAGCCAGCGAGTGCTGAAGCGGCTGCACCGACCAAGAAGGCGATTCCCGTGAGGACGCCTTCCTCCCAGTGGTCCACGACTGCGTTGGGGCTGTAGCCGATCGTAATATTTCCCCCAGAGCCCTCTTTGATGATGTCCTTCACGCCGTCTGACACCGCGCCGACGATAATCGCGATCGCGACGGCAGTGATGAGCGCGAAGATGGCGATCGTGGTGTACTGACGCTTGAGAAACGCCATCGCGCCCTCGAAGATCATTCCCGCGACTTCCTGCATTTCCGGCGTGCCGGGATCCCGCCGGAGCACGTCCCAGGCGAGGTAAGCAGCATAGAAAACGGCCGCCAGCCCGGCCAAAGGGATCATGAATACTAGTTCCATATGTGTGTAATCCTCCGAGCGGGAAGGATAGCAGGGAGGGACGGGAAGGAACAAGGAACTGGGAACATGGAACAAAGGGAGTCGGATTTCGGAAGTCGGACGTCAGAGTTCGGGGGTCAGACCTGGTGGCTGCCCGGCGTTGACACCGCAGGCAGGGAGGCGTAGTTTCGGGGTCACCTCGATTTATGCTCCGCTGAGTTTTCAAAGGGGGTCATCATGGGGTTTGGCAGGTCTTACGTCTCCAGCAGTGCGGCCTCGCCCCTGTCTGGACAGACGATCGGCGACCACCTCGCTTCGGTGATCTCGCGACAGCCTGACGCGGAGGCGCTGGTCTCGCGTCACCAGGGAGCGCGGCTCACCTATGGCGAGCTAGGGCGAGAGGTCGAGAGAGTCGCCCGCGGGTTGCTCGGCCTCGGGATCGAGAAGGGTGACCGCGTGGGGATCTGGTCGCCCACGCGGGTGGAGTGGACCCTTCTGCAGTTCGCGACGGCGCGCGTGGGCGCCATTCTCGTCAATATCAATCCGGCGTACCGCGCCGGAGAGACGGCGTATGCGGTGAACCAATCGGGGCTGCGCTTACTGGTTACGGCGCCGGCGTTCAAGACCTCGGATTACCTGGCGCGCATCGACGAGGTGCGAAGCCAGCTGCCGCGGCTGGAGCGAGTGGTAGTGCTCGGCGAGCGGGGCACTAGCGTGCCGGGCGATCTCCGCTGGGACGAGATGCTCGCGGCGGGCGGGAACGTGAAGGCGGAAGACGTAAAGGAGCGAGAGGCGCTGCTGGACGCCGATGACCCGATCAACATTCAGTATACGAGCGGTACGACCGGCAGCCCCAAAGGGGCGACGCTGACGCACCACAACATCCTGAACAACGCGCGCTCGCTCGCGGAGCTGCTCCGCTACACGGCGTCAGACCGCGTCTGTATTCCAGTGCCGCTCTACCACTGCTTTGGGATGGGCGTCGGAAACCTGGGGTGCGTAACGTCCGGGGCGACGATGGTCTATCCGGCGGAGTCGTTCGAGCCGCTGGCGACTCTGGAAGCGATCGCGGAAGAGCGCTGCACGAGCATCTACGGCGTGCCGACGATGTTCATCGCGCAGCTCGAGCACCCGCGGTTCGCCGAGTTCGATCTCACCTCGCTCCGTACCGGGATCATGGCCGGCGCGCCCTGCCCGATAGAGGTGATGAAGCGCGTAATCAACGAGATGCACGCCAGCGAAGTCTGCATCGCTTATGGGATGACCGAGACGGCGCCGGTGTCGTTCTTGACGCGGCCGGAGGACACCGTCGAGCGCCGTGTGAGCACCGTGGGCACGGTCCTGCCGAATGTCGAGGCGAAGATCATAGACCCAATGACGGGACTGACGGCGCCTCTCGGGACGCCGGGCGAAGTCTGCACGCGAGGCTACCTTGTGATGCAGGGCTACTGGGAGAACGCGGATGCGACTGCTGAGGCGGTCGACCGTGCGGGCTGGATGCACACGGGCGACCTCGGGACCATCGACGAGGACGGCTATCTGAACATCGTCGGCCGGATCAAGGATATGGTCATCCGTGGCGGCGAGAACCTGTATCCTGTCGAGATCGAGGAGGTGCTATTCCAGCACCCGGCCGTGGCGAGCGCCCAGGTGATTGGCGTACCGGACGAGCGAATGGGCGAGGAGCTGATGGCGTGGGTGGTCGTTCGCGAGGGCGGCCTTCTTAGCGAAGAAGAACTCAAGGACTTCTGTAAGGACAGAATCGCCCACTTCAAGGTTCCGCGCTACGTGAAATTCGTCGATGAGTACCCGATGACCGTCACCGGTAAGGTGCAGAAGTTCTTGATGCGTCAGATGGCCATCGACGAACTCGGGCTGGAGGCGGCAGCCGCTGTAAAGACAGCGTGAGGGGTTAGCGGGATGTGGGGGAATCGGGTCGCGGCGAGCGCATCGGGATGCCTAAGTGATGGCTAGTGGTGGTGAGATCCTTGTGAAGGTGAGCGCCGCGAGAATATTGAGGTTCACCTGTCTGGCCGGTGTGCTTGTTCTTACGGGCCGGTCGCTGCGGTTCGAGTCAGCCTTTTTCGACACTGGGTTTCCCTTCGGGAAGCTCTGGCATTATGACTTGGATTTACCGCTGGCTGACATTACCAATGTTGCTCCGAGACGCCACTTGAGCACCTTCGCTGCGGCGCTGCTGAACGTCTGGATGCTCGTCCCCGCCTTC
>VBEJ01000098.1 GCA_005882985.1 Chloroflexota bacterium | reverse complement strand
CTGGGCGGCGAGGCGCGCGAAGGAGATCGTCGTCGACCGCTGGGGTCACGATATCGACTCGCTCACGATCACGAGCTGCGACGCCGATACGGTGTTCGACCGCAAGTACTTCAGCTGCCTGGCCTACCACTTCGCGACGAACCCGGAGCGCTACAGACGCTTCTGGCAGGGCCCGATCATGTACTACAACAACATCTGGCACGTGCCCGCCCCGCTCCGCCTGCCACACGCCATCGCCGGACTCAATCACCTCGGCCGTCTTTCCCGCACGCTACTCCGCAACGTCTTCCCGCAGTCGACCTACAGCTTGAGCCTGCGTATGGCCCACGAAGTGGACTACTGGGACCCGGACATCATCCCTGAGGACTGGCACATGTTCCTCAAGTGCTACTACAGCCTCGGCGGGACTGTTGAAGTGGACACGATGTATACGCCGATCTACATGGACGGCATCCGCTCGCGCACGTATGCCCGGACATTCGTCAGCTATTTCGAACAGGCGCGGCGGCATGCCTGGGGTTGTTCGGACATACCGTACGCTGTCCAGGCCGTCATCGATCACCCGGAAATCCCGCTGAGCGCCCGGCTGCGGCGCCTCTGGGCGCTCTGCGAGAGCCATTTCCTCTGGTCCACACAGTGGTTCCTCGTGACGCTCGGGCGTGTCGTACCAGTCCTGTTCGTCGCCCTTGGCATCGCCGACATGCCCGAGTGGTTCCGTGCTGTATCGCACTGGTTGCTGGCACCCTGCGCGGCCACGTTGTTGCTGATCGTCTTCCTCGACACGATCATGCGCCCGCCGCGGCCCGCTGACTTCCGCTGGTGGCACTTCCCGTTCCAGTACGTCCAGTGGTTCGGAATGGCGGTGATCACCTTCTTCTCCTCCGCCCTGCCCGCGCTCGATGCGCAGGTCCGGCTAGCGCTCGGCAAGCGTCTCGAGTACAAGGTAACCGAGAAGGCCTGAGCCGGCCTTCAGTTATCGGTTATCCGTTGGCAGGATGGGCGCTGTTTTAACTCCCTGGCGTTCCAAAGGAGAGCCGACGGAGGAAAAGCTCGAGTCAATCTTCCGGGATGAGGGACTGCGGCCGAGCTGGTGGTCGAACGGGCCGGGCGACCGCTACGGCGCGCACAGCCATCCGTACGACAAAGTGCTGTACTGCGCGCGGGGCAGCATCCGCTTCGACGTGCCCGCCTCAGGCGAGAGCTTCGAGCTACAACCCGGCGACCGCCTCGACATCCCGCCCGGCACGTCGCACTCTGCGCTCGTCGGGCCTGAAGGGGCGACTTGCGTCGAAGCGGCGCGAAACGCGTAGGCGCGAGCGTCCTGTAATACACTGGTAAGAAATCGCCGCTACGCTTGTTGCAAGCGGGCGCATCATGACTCAAGACCGCATTCTTGTCGTTGAGGACGAACCAACCGTAGCGGAGGTCGTCGATCGCTACCTGCGCCGCGATGGCTATGACGTCCGGCTGGCGCACGACGGCCTGCGCGCTCTCGCGGAGTACGACCGCTTCCTGCCAGACCTCGTCGTGCTCGACCTCATGCTCCCCGGCCTGGACGGATTGGAGGTCTGCCGGCACATTCGCGCGCACGCGACGACGCCTATAATCATGCTCACGGCTCGCGGCGATGAGGTCGACAAGCTGGTCGGCCTCCAAATCGGCGCGGACGACTACATCGCGAAGCCGTTTAGCCCACGGGAGCTAGCAGCGCGTGTCAAGGCCGTTCTGCGGCGGACGTCAATGGTCCAGCAGGATGGCGATACGCTTCGCTTCAACGGTCTACGCATCAGCGGCCGCACGAGGACTGTCGAGGACGAGCGCGGCGCAATCTCGCTGACGGCCCGCGAGTTCGACCTCCTGTTCTTCCTCGCCCGGCACGCGGGACAGGTGTTCAGCCGCGACCAGCTGCTCGACAACGTATGGGACTACGAGTTTCCCGGCGACGACGGGACTGTGACGGTTCACATGCGCCGCCTGCGCTCGAAAGTCGAGCCCGACCCGTCACGGCCGAGACACCTCAAGACCGTTTGGGGTGTGGGGTACAAGTTTGAGCCGTAGCATCCCGAACTTCGATGACCGCTGGCTCAAGCGCGTGGCGTTGCGGGCACTGGCGGCAGCACTCGCGCTCGCTTTGGCCACCGGCGCCGGCCTGCTGCTGACCGAGCTGACGATGTCACCCTCGTGGCCCGAGCTTCGGGAGATGGCGCTCTACCTCGTCCTCGCAGGCGTGGCATCCGCCGTCCTCGGCTGGGTCGCTTTGCGGGCCGCCGACCGGATGCTCGGCCCCGATCTGCGAGGGCGCGCCTTCCTGAGCAGCGCAATTGCGGGCACTGTGGCGCTTCTCAACGTCATCATCGTCGGACAGCTAATGTTCGTCTCAACCGAACATGACCTGAACCTGCTACTTGCCCTCGTTATCTTCAGCGCCGTGATTACCGCGTTTTTCAGCTTCTCGGTTGCGTCCAGTGTAGCGGGACGCATCGAGAACATCGCGGACGCCATTCGCCTCCTCGCGCGCGGCGATTTTCGCGCCCGCCTGCCGGCGGACGGCAATGACGAGGTTGCTCGGCTGAGCGAGGACGTCAACCTCCTCGCGGCCCGCCTCCAGGCAGCCGAGGACAAGCGCGCGGCCCTCGACCGCGAGCGGCGGGAGCTCACGATCGCGATCTCCCATGACCTGCGGACGCCGCTCGCGTCGCTGCGGGCAATGGTAGAGGCCCTGAGTGACGGCATCGTTAATGAGCCGGCCGAGGCGAGTCGCTACTACGCGACGATGGGCCGCGAGATCGAGCGCCTGAGCAGCATGATCGACGATTTGTTCGAGCTGTCGCACCTCGATGCCGGCGTGCTAAAGCTGGAGCGACGTCGCATCTGCCTCCAAGACATCGCCGCGGAAATCGTGGATTCGATGCAGGCGGCAGCCCGTCTCGCGGGGGTGGACCTCGCCCTCGAGGTCGATGCTTTACCGCCCGGGATCGACATCGACGGCGCTCGAATGGAACGAGCGATCGGAAACCTGGTGCGTAACGCGCTCGAACACACGCCGAGCGGTGGCCGCGTGCTCGTCTCTGTTTCAGCAGTAGACGGTCGTGTCGATGTCCGCGTGGCAGACAGCGGCAAGGGGATCGATCCGAGCGACTTGCCCCACATATGGGACCGCTTCTATCGCGCCGACTCGTCGCGGGGTAGAAACGGCAAGGGAGACGGCGCTGGGCTGGGACTCGCCATTACGAGAGGGATCGTCGAGGCGCACGGCGGCGCCGTGGAAGCGACTTCCGTGCTTGGTCAAGGCGCGGCGTTCGTTATTCGCTTGCCTCTAAGCTAACCAGGTTCTGCAATCGAACAAGAAAGCGGGCCGGTTACCCGGCCCGCTTCTATGTACTCGGAAGACCCGATAGTTTCTCTCAGTCGTCGTCCTCGTGCTCGCCGTCAATCCGCTCGATCGTGATCTCGGCAACCGGGTTCGTCCAGTCGTGCATGGAAGGGCTCAGGTCGGCCCCGCCGACGATGCCCGGGTGGTGATGGATGGTCCCGTGCGGACTGGTGTCGACCGCGGCATCCTCGTTGCCGTTCGGGTCGCCCGCTAGCGGAGCGGGACCAAGGGCGCTGCACGGATCGACAATGTCCGCGCTCCGCTCGGTGTTGTTCTCGGTGCCAGCATCGTAACCGGCGGCGTGATACGTGACCGAACCCTCTTTCGGGAGCTTCACGCTGTCGAGCCCAGTGAAGCCGTCGTTGGTGCATATGAGCATCACGGCCAGCGAGAGCCGATCGCGAGGACGGGCCTTGATCTCGAACGTGAATTCATCCGTGAAGCCTCCGACTGTCGTATCTTCGCGCGTAATCGGGCGGTTAATGTCGAAGACGTCCGTGATTCCCTGCGCAGCCATTTCCGCGGCCACCGCCGGGCCATCGTTCCCGTCTTCGGCGATCGCCTCGATACCGGCCGACGCCTGGTCCCCAACGTGGAACAGGCCCGTCGATCGCTTGTGGGTAATCGCCACACCCGGCGAGAACGGCTGTCCGGCGGTCTCGTTTTCAATCGTCACACGGTACGCCCTCAGGCCGTCATCGTCGCTCGCTTCGCTGGTGGACCTCGTTCCAACAAAGGCGAGTGCCGCCAAAACAACGATTCCCATCAGTAACATATACTTCTTCAACAAGATTTCCTCCTTCGCACTCACGTGACACAGGAAAAAGCCGGTGAATGGACGCTCTAGCCCACCTCCCTTCGCGTGGCATCTGGGCAAACGTTAGCGGGCCAGCGTTACGTCAAGGGGGCGAATCTTACGGAAGGATGAACTCGAAATGATCCGGGAAAGCATTCGGCGAGGTAATACCGTCGTAAGATTTCGCCGCTAAGATGGAGAAAACCGAGCCGAAGGGGCACCAAAATGCTCGCGATCACAGAGGAACTAGGACGCTTCGAGGAGCTGTTCAGCGACGTCGTCTATCCCGTCTGGCCTCTATGGCTGGCAGGCGCGATCGCTGCTGTCGGAGTGGCGCTCTTCTTCGCTTACCGCCTCGGCTGGCACCGATGGGCGCTGCAACACCGCCTGCTTACGGGCGGCGCCTTGGCGATCGTACTCGCGGTTGGCATTCCAACGGGCTGGTACACGATCTCCCCGCTGCTCGAGCGAGAGACCGTCTGCGAAGCGAGCCCAATCGCCGGGGCGGGTGCCGGCTCGGAGAAGTGCGCCGGGGTGGCGATGGCCGCAGCTGGATCAACCTCGACGGCGACCCCAGCCCCCACGGCTGCGCCCGTGGCCACTGCGGCGGCCACACAACCGCCGCAGTTTCAGCCTCGCGTCGCGAGGCAGGGCGAATTCCAGGGGGCGGACGACTTCCACTATGGCCGCGGGCAGGCGCTGCTGATCGAGACCGGGCCCGGGGAGTACACGCTGCGCCTCGAGAATTTCTCGGTGCGAAACGGGCCGGACTTGTTCGTCTACCTCTCGACCGACCCGGGTGGGATCTCGGACGCTCTTCTGCTGGGCGACCTGAAGGGCACGGACGGCGCGTTCAACTACGACGTGCCGGCGGGTACCGATGTCTCTCGATTCAAGAGCGCCGTCGTCTGGTGCAGGCAGTTCGCCGTCCTGTTCGCGACAGCCACGTTCGCGTAACTGCGCGAGTCTCCGCTCGCGACATAATGCGCTCGGCTCGCAATGCTTGCCGCACTCGTCGCCCTGCTCTCCGTGCTGCCGGTGATGTTCCTTACCTGCGGGGGACCGACACACGAGGAGCAGATTCGTGAGCAGGCCGACCGAATTTACACGCAGATCTCGAGACAGAACCCACAAGAAACGTGCCAATTTATTCGGGAGGCTATCCATCCATTTCGGGAAAAAAGAGTCGCTCAGATCGCTACCTTTCAGGTGGAAAGTCGAAGTCAAGAGGAAATGTTTCAAGACATACCTCAGTACGACCGAGACGACGTGAGACAGGAGGTAGACTCGCTTCTTAGCGACCCCTGTCGCGGCCAACGTTAGGGACTAACCGCTCAAAGCTGACAGCTAACAACTTTTAAGAGCGGGCGGCCCGGCTCGCGCGCCGTCAGCCGCGAATCATGTCACTTCGACTATCAGCCGGTTGCTTGCGAACTAACCTTCCTTCTTGGCTTCCGTTGCCGGTCGCTTCAGAATGAAGTAGCTCGATTCCGTACGGATCAAGGGGTGCACCGCAGCGAGTTCCCATCCGTCCTGTCCCAGAGTGGACAAGTAGCGGGTAGCGAAGCTGGTGCGGTGCTCTCCCTGTTGTCTGATGAACTCCACTCCTTCCGAGGATATTCTTCCCCGGAAGTCTACATACGCGATCTTGTATTCCCAAGCTGCCAATGTATCGCTCCTTTTGCGACGAACCGGCGCAGGACCAAGACCGCCCGCTCATGTTCTATTATGAAACACCGCGGGGCGCTTGTGTTGGCCCGCGGCAGCGCGATTAGCGAGGAGCGGGGCATGGAAAACGGAGCGATGGTTGTGAGTGCCGCGACCGGACCGGCCCATCGCTCGCCGTTCGGCGATTCGTTGCGCTGGATCACCGGAGAGGACGCGACCAGAGGCGCCTACTCCCTGCATGAGCGGACCGCGCCGCCGGGCGCGGCCTCGGTCCCGCACGTCCACAGCCGCGTGAGCGAAGCGTTCTACGTGTTGGAGGGGAAGATCACCTTCGAGCTGGACGGGCGTACTGTCACCGCTGGCCCCGGCGACTACGTCCTCGCTCAACCCGGCGTTTCGCACGCGTGGCGGGTGACCAGCGGCGCGGTCGCACGAGCGCTCATCCTCTTCGCGCCATCGGTCCCGCTCGCCTTCTTCGAAGAGATCGACGCGGCCGTGAGTGAAACGCCGGGCGCGCGTCCCGACCTCCGCCAGCTGGCAGCGATCAACGAGAAGTACGGCCTGACTTAAGAAAGGGAGCGCTTGTGGCAACCGATTCGCTCGAACTCGTCCTGCTCGGCACCAGCAGCCCGATCCACACTCCCCACCGCTTCGGCCCGTCGCAAGCAATCACCGACGGGCGGACCCGCATCATGGTCGACCTCGGCTGGGGATCGACGCTGCGTCTCTACCAGGCCTCGATGCCGCCACAGACGATCGATGCTGTCTTCATCACGCATCTGCATTCCGACCACACAACGGACCTCGCCGACTTCCTGGTGATGCGCTGGGTGGGCGGGATTCGCGGACCAATCCCGATATTCGGGCCTGCGGGGACATCCCGGATGGTCAAGGGCTTCCAGGAGGCGATGGCGGCGGACACGAAGTACCGCTTGGACCATCACGGCGAG
>VBEJ01000300.1 GCA_005882985.1 Chloroflexota bacterium | reverse complement strand
AGGAGAACAAGTCGGCGAAGCAAATCATCGGGTCCAAGGACTACCCGTACCTCAACCAGACACTCGTTGGCCAGTGCGGTCTCGCCAAGAACTACCACAGCACGAGCCATCCCTCTCTACCCAACTACTTGGCCCTTACCTCCGGTACCACGACCGGCAAAGCAAAAAGCTCCAACTGTCAGCCTAAGGATTGCCCCCAGCCACAGGACAACATCTTCGCGCAGGTCGAGCGCTCAGGCCGGCAGTGGCGGCAATATGCCCAGGCAGCAGCGGGCAACTGTGATACCGCGAAGAGTGACCTCTACGAGCCTGAGCACGCCGTGCCGGTGTATTACCCGAGCATCGCGGCGCGCTGCAAGGAGTGGGACGTTCCCCTAGGAACGCCGGACGCCGGTGCCTTGCGCAGCGACATCGACAAGGGTTCCCTGCCCGCCTTCGCCTTCATATCACCCGACGGAGACCACGAAGCAGGCAGTAGCGGCGATCAGTGGCTCAACGACTGGATCTCGCGTATAACGGCGACACCGGATTACCCGTCCGGAAACACCGCCATCTTCGTGACCTGGGACGAGGGTGCCGGCGACGATGAAAAAAACGGCGAGACGTGCGCCGACACTGCCCACGCCGACACCTCGAAATACGCGAGCTGCTGGGTGCCCCTCGTGGTAATTAGCCCCTCCACGAAGCCTGGTGCGACGTCCTCCACCTTCTTGACCCACTACTCGCTGCTGGCCACGACCGAGGACCTGCTGGGCCTCAGCCCTCATCTGGGCGAGGCCGCTACCGCGCCCAGCCTGCGCAACGACTTCGGCCTCTAGTTACATACCGAGAAGCATCTGAAGGAAGTCAAGCCTGGTCATCAGTCTTGAACCAATGTATCGCGGCGACCGTTCTATTCACCATGGATAACCTCATCGAGGACCAGATCAACGAGTGGGCCGGACACATTTCCGCGGTGGACACGTTGATGAAGTTTGCGGCTACTGATCTCATCTACTTGGTCGTGCCGCTCGCGTTTGCTCTCTGGTTTGTGCCCGGAGTCTCGACCGAGCGCGCCCTTCGCCAGCGTGTCTGGCTGGCCGTAATGACAAGTGTCATCGCTGGGCTTCTGTTGGCCACCTTGGTCACCCGTCTTCACTCGGACGCCCGCCCGTTTGTCTCGCGTTCCGAAACCCGACTTCTCGTCTCGCATGCTGCCGACAACGGCTTTCCGAGTGAGCACGCGACTGTCAGTTTCGCCGTTGCGGGGACTCTAATTTGGTGGCGCCGATGGATCGGCTTTATTGCCATCTTCTTAGCAAGTCTTGTTGGTTTCGCGCGAGTGTTCGTGGGGGTGCATTGGCCCTCCGACATCGCGGCCCTGGTAACGACTACCGCTGCTTCTGGCTCGATAGGGCATTGGTCGAGCCTGGGTGCGCCGTGTCGGTAATCTGGGACGCCGGCCAATCGATCGATTCATCGAAAGTTCATACATCGTGAGCGACAATGATTACCGGAAGTGTGGGGTGACCAACGTGACGAAGCGGAGAGCTCTGCTGATCGCCGCGGCAGCGCTTCTACTGTCTGCTGTGGTCCCCGGCTGTGGGTCGGACTCCAACTCGCCGAGCGGGACCGAAGCCCCGGTCGCCACCGAAGACAGTCCTCCCGGCGACATACCCGATAACCAAGTGTTCGTCTCTTATCACTCATCTGGCG
>VBEJ01000097.1 GCA_005882985.1 Chloroflexota bacterium | reverse complement strand
GGGCAGCTCGCGCGCTTCAACCTAACTTACGACAAACCCGAAGACGGCGCGCCCAACTCGCTGGTCGGGAAGTTCCCGGCGGCGACTCAGGAGAACCGTGACCTAGCGAACCTCTTTCGTTTTTATGAGCGCGAAGTGCGGTTCTACGAGCAGATTGCCGACGAAGTTGAGCTGCGGACGCCGCGCCGGTACTACAGCCATTTCGACGATGAGACTAATGATTTCATGCTGCTAATGGAGGACCTCGGAAGCGCGCGCTGCGGCAACCAGGTCGAGGGGTGCGCGCGCCACGAGGCGGCCACAACAATCCTGAATATGGCGCCGTTTCACGCCACCTGGTGGAACAAAGTGGACACACCGCGGTTGGACTGGATCCCTTATGGCAACGATCCGATCAACCATTTCGCCGAGTCTTCATATAACGATGGCTGGGAGAACTTCACGCGCAACTTTGGAGACCGCCTGTCTCCCCGTGCAATGTCGATCGCCGAGCGGCTGAGAACGAAGATCATTGCCATCGAGAATGCTTTTGCCTCGCCACCCCGGACAATCGTTCACGGCGACCTGCGCTACGACAATCTGTTCTTTGGAGCGGATGGAGAGATGGCTGTCGCTGACTGGCAGATCGTTCTCCGAGCCCGCGGCCCGTATGACGTAGCCTACTTCCTTAGCCAGAGCGTGAACCCGGAGGACCGAAGGGCCATCGAGATGGACATCCTCCGCCGCTACCACGAGATCCTGCTCGAACGTGGCGTCACGGGATATAGCTTCGACCAGTGCCTCGACGACTACCGGATGTCTGCGATGTTCTGCCTCGTCTATCCGGTAGTCGCGGGCGGTAACCTGGACCTGGCAAACGAACGTGGCGTCGAGTTGGTGTCGGCGATGCTCGGCCGGAGCGTCGACACCATCCTCGATCTCGATTGCGACGAGATGATTCCCGCCTGAGGAGAGCGTTGCCCGACTACGACATCATCACGGTGGGCGGCGGCCTCGGCGGCGCTTCAATCGCCAAGGCGATGGCGGAGCGCGGCGCGCCAGTGCTTATCATCGAGCGCGAGGCGAAGTTTAAAGACCGCGTGCGGGGGGAGTGGCTCGCTCCCTGGGGAGTCGCCGAAGCGAGGGACTTGGGCATCTACGAGACCCTAATTTCGGACTGCGGCTACCATCCGACAGGCTGGCACACGCGCCTTGCGGGAAACAGCATAGGCGCGCGGGACCTTGCGACAACGACGACTTCGGCCGTCCATCCAATGACCTTCTTCCACCCGAGTGCCCAGGAAGCCTTAATAGACGTGGCCGAGAAGGCCGGCGCCGAAGTGAGAACAGGGGTGCGAGTCGTCGCTGTCCAGCCCGGCGCTACCCAAAGCGTTACGCTTGAGGGCAACGGTCCCAGCGAATCGCTGACTGCGCGCCTCGTCATAGGCGCGGACGGCCGCGGATCAATGGTCCGCAATTGGGGCGGGTTCGAGTCGAAAGAGGACTCCGACCAGCAGTGGCTCGCAGGCATTCTCATCGAGAACACGGCGGCGCCGATGGACTACAGCGTTGCCGTCTTCAATCCGTTCGCCTCGCGCATAGCGCTGATGTTCCCGCAGGGCGACGGCCGGGCGCGGTTCTACTTCGGCGCCCGCAGCAATGAGCCGGGAATGAGCGGTGATCGCGAGGTGCCACGTTTCATCGAAGAATCCAGAAAGACGGGGATGCCCGGCGAGTACTTCGAGGGAGCGACTCCCGCCGGCCCGCTCGCGACGTTCTCCGGAGCCGACTCCTGGGTCGATCATCCTTATCGAGACGGCGTGGCGCTGATCGGCGACGCCGCCGCGCAGAGCGACCAGACGTGGGGGCAGGGCATGGCGCTCACGCTGCGCGACGCCCGGATCCTTCGCGACGCTCTTGTCTCAAACGATGAGTGGGATGCCGCCGGACACGCCTACGCGGAGGAGCACGACCGCCAGTTCCGTGACCTGCACACGGCCGAATCATGGTTTACCAGCATCTTCATGGAACCGGGCCCCGAAGCGGACGCGCGACGCGCAAAGGCGCTGCCCCAAGTGGCGATGGACCAAACGCGAATACCGGACATCTTCTTCAGCGGCCCTAGATCGGCGCCTGTCGACGAAGCCGCGCGCCGCCGCTTCTTCGGCGAGGAATGATAATCTGTTGGCTGCATTTCTAGTCGGACGGAGGTCGTCGCATGACTCAAACCGCTGAGCCAGAAGAAGTAAACGCCCCCCCGAAGGAGAGTACCGCCAGCCGCAGGGCCCTCGTTACCGGAGCATCGTCCGGGATCGGCGAAGAGTTCGCGCGGCAACTGGCGAAGAAGGGGTACGACCTGGTCCTCGTCGCACGGCGAAGGGAGCGTCTCGAAACGCTGGCCGCCGAGCTCTCACAGGAGCAGGGAACCGTAGCCGAAATTATCGAGGCGGATCTGGTGACTCCTGAGGGCGTCATCTCAGTGGAGAGGCGGCTCGGTCAGGGAGATATCGACCTGCTTGTGAACAACGCAGGTTTTGGCACGCGAGGCGAGTTCGCGACAATGCCGCTTCATCGCGAACTGGAAGAGCTTGATCTAAACATCAAGGCGCTCGTCCGACTCACGCACGCCGCGCTGGCCAACATGGTCCAGCGTAAGAGAGGGAACATCATCAACGTCGGCTCAACGGGCTCGTTCCAGCCCGTGCCGTACATGTCGACCTATGCAGCCACGAAGGCATTCGTACTTCACTTCTCGGAAGGTGTGCACGAGGAGGTGAAGAAGCACGGCGTGACCGTCACTTGCTTGTGCCCCGGCTATGTCTTCACCGAATTTCAACAGGTGGCGGGTATCAACCGGGAGCGCTTGCCCGCTCGCGGCCGGCTCACCCCTCCTCAAGTGGTGGCGAGCGCCCTGAAGGCCTCGGCGGCCGGGCGCGCAATCGCGATACCCGGAGCAATGAACCGGACGCTGGCCACGGGCCTCGTACGCATGACGCCGCGTTTCGCGGTGCGACGGATTGCAGGCTCGCTGTTCAAGAATGCGGGGGTGCCCAAGGAAAAAGCCATTCAAGAGCAATAGCGGACGAGCGCCAAGCAGCGGAAGAGAAACAAGGAGGAGCCCATGGGCAAGCTAGATGGAAAAGTCGCTGTCGTGACCGGGGCCAGCTCTGGCATCGGGCTGGCGATTGCGAAGGCGCTGGGCGCGGAAGGTGCGAATGTCGTGCTCTCCGGACGCAAGCGCGAGCCGATGGACGAGGCGGCCAAAGCTATTTCGTCGGACGGCGCCAAAGCGGTGGTCCATCAGTCGGACGTCAGGGACGAGAAGCAAATGACGGAGCTCGTCGACTCAGCGGTGGCGGAGTTCGGCAAGCTCGACATCATGGTCAACAATGCCGGCGTGAACCCCTTCGACAACGTCCTCGAAGGCGACGTGCAGAAGTGGCGCGACACGCTCGAGACGAACGTTATCGGTCTGGCGCTCGGCTGCCGCGAGGCCTTTCGAGTGATGAAGGGCAAAGGCGGCCATATCGTCAACGTGACGAGCGTCGCAGCGCGCTACGCCGAGCCCGAAGACCCGATGTACGCCGCGTCCAAGCACGCCGCCGGGGCGCTGACCGAGAGCCTGCGGCTGGCGCTGCAGGGCAAGAACATTCGCATGACGGCCATCATGCCGGGAGCTGTCGCGACCAACCTGGTGCGCACGCTGGACCAGGAGCGCCTCTTTGCGATTGGACGGATGTTCGGACTCGACCCGGAGCAGTGGGGCATCTCGCCGGGTGATCACCTGCCACAGGAGGTGTTTGACCGCGTGCTAGGCGTGGCGCGACAGTTCGTAATGAGCCCGGACGACATCGCCCAGGCCGTGGTCTACGCCGTGAGTATGCCGGACACGGTATGCGTCAATGAGATCATGGTCCGCCCTCCGCAGCAGCTACAGATCCCGGGGATGAGCCTGCCGGCGTAACGGCAACGGCATGCCGTCGCAGCCTAACCGTCCGCGAGTGGCTCCAGCACTACCACCGGAATCTCGCGCGTGGTCTTCTCCTGATAGCGATCGTAATCCGGCCAGATCGAGGTCATCAGCCGCCAGAGTGCGGGCTTCTCTTCGGCGGAGGCAGTCCGCGCCCGCGCCCTGAACTTGTCGCCGCCTACCTGCACCTCGACCTCCGGGTTCACGACGAGGTTCAGATACCACTCGGGGTGCTTGTCCGCGCCGCCCTTCGACGCGACTATGATGTAGCTGCCGCCGTCGCGCCCGTAAATCAGCCCCGTCCGCCGGAGCTTGCCGGACTTCCGGCCGCGCGTCGTGAGGAGCAGCGTGTTCACGCCCCGCCAGCGGTGCCCCTTCTCCCCCTCGCTCTCGACATAGCCACGGATGTGCTGGGCGACCCAGCCGACGGGGCTATCGAAGACCTCCTCTTGCACTGACATTCGTTCGGTCCTCCCATCTATACGGCGTCGGTCCAGATGTCGGCGCCCCACGGACCGGTCCCAGAGGGCGGCGCTACGCCGATCTCATACGGGTAGTGAACTCGCGAGGCATGCACGTCGTATTCGTAGCCGCTAGGAAGCGTAATTTGCGGGCCGTGCTCCTTGATCATAAGCCGCTGCGCCTCGTAGATAGTCTCGCGCCGGCGCTGCTCGTCGAACTCGCGGGCCTGCGCTTCGACGAGCGCATCGACTTCGGGACTCGTGTATCCCGTCCAGTTACCTACGCCCGTTGTTCCTTGCGTAGTGTAGAGCGCGAGAGCCCGGTCGGGATCACCATCCGAGATGTTCGGAAAGAACGCCATCTCGAAGTCCCCCGGCAAGATCGTATTTGCGATGAATGAACCGAGCTCGACTCCTTCCAGGCGCACAGTAACTCCGATCTCATTGAGGTTGCTGGCAATCAGAGACGCGGCCTTCGAAACATCAAACATCACGTTGGAGGTCCATTTCGGAAATTTCATTCCAGCCTGGAATCCATCCGCATATCCGGCTTCCTCGAGAAGAGAGCGCGCCCGGGCTGGGTCATGAGGGTAACTGTTGCGGACCTCATCCTGGGGGAGCGCCCAAAATCCTATCGCCCAGGGTACGGGACCGTTGTACTCGGCCTCACCATGCCAGAGGGAATCCACGAAATTGTCGCGATGAAGCGCCAGGTCGATTGCTTGCCGAACGCGCATGTCCGTAAAGGGTGCTTGCATTTTTAATTGCAGACACGGATAGAAGCCGGCGGGCGAGCGGGTCGCTATTAACCGGTCATCGTCCTTGAGCTTGACGTATTCGTCATTGCTGATCGCCGGAGAGACCGCGTCGTAACGGCCGGATCTTAACCCGGAAAGCAGGCCTTCGCGGTCCGGCTCGACCTTAAATACGATCTGCTCCAGCCAAGGCCGTGGATTAAGAAAGTAATACGGGTGCCTCAGCAGGACAATCCGGTCACCGACGACGGAGTGAGCGAGCATAAACGGCCCGCTTCCGTACGCCCCGTCGGTTAGGCCTGCAGATTCCGTGTCTTGCGCGTATAGATCGATCACAGTCGCGGGGACGATCGCCCACTGCAGCTGCGCCATCTGCCGCATCGCGCCTGCGAGCGGACGACTGAGCCTGAACGAGAAGGTGTGCGGATCAGGGGTCTGCAACGCGGCACCAATTGCTGTCGGGTCAGGATGGTTCGTCCCGGCGATGGCGAGAGCCAGGCGCTTGTCCGAGGCAGTAATGGACGTGCCCCGGCGGATGAAGCTCTGTTTGCAGTCCTCAGAGGTTATCTCTCCACCGCTCGCCGGGTTGCCGGGGATTGAGTGAATCTTGACTCCCGGTCGCAAGGTGAAGATGAATTGCGTGTGATCGGGATCCGGAATCTCGACCGCAGTCGCCAGGTCATAAAATATCGCACTTTGATTGGTCTCGTCCCATCGATATAGCCGGCTGTACATAAGCTCGGTGATGTCCTGAGCGGCATCATCGAGGTGGGGGTCGAGGCTGAGGACCGGAAGCGGAAGCAGGCGGCCGATCGTCATTTGGCCGCCGCTGCGGGGTCGCGCACCACCAGCTCCGGTTGAGCTAGGTGCCTGAGTGGCGCTCGGCCCGCCGCCGTCGCAGCCGAAAACCAGGGCGGCGCCCGTGCCGCAGACAGCCGTGGCGCCGACGGAAAGGAATGCCCGTCTGCTAAGCCTCCTTTTGTTCGTCGCGGCCATCAAACGCCTCTTGCCGTTTGTACGCGGCCGGAGTCCGGCGCGGATGCTGCCCTAGAACGCACCCTGTTTCTCGAGCCACTCCCAGAACTTGTCCGGCGCGGACATCGTGCTCAGCCGGCCCATGCGCACGAGCGCCCAGTCGTCGAACTGGTGCGACTCTTTGATCTCGCGCAGCGTCACCGGCTTCTTGGTGTGCTTCACGTACTCGAAGTCGGCGACCCAGGAACGGTCATCGTTCGGGTCCGGTCGCGGCTCGGAGACAACCTTCGCCAGCCCCAGGACCGCCTTTTCGTTCCCGGTGTGATAGATGATGACAGTATCGCCGGGCTTCATCTCCTTGATGGCGTTAACTGCAGCCGGATTGCGCACGCCGTCCCACTCGGTCTTGCCGTCGCGCTTGAGGTCGTCGAGCGAGTACGTCTCGGGGTCGGTCTTGGCGAGGAAGTAGGCCATTGGGGATCACCTCAATGATGTGTTGGCGGCAGAGATTATCGCACACATCTGTAAATCCTGGGGGTTCCCTGCTATTGTTGGCGGCACAGGGGGAACTGGGGGATCATGGCTGACGTTCGAGATAGCCTCGATCTGGGGGACTTCTATCACATAGGGATAGCGGTCAATGATATCGATCGCGGGATCGAGCGACTTGCCGCGCTCGGAATGACGGCCGGCCCCGTGTTCGAGCTCCTGGTGCCTTCTTTGTATCGCGGCAAAAGGACGGAAGCCGGCGTGAAGGCGGTTTTCGCACCGCTCGGCGTCATCGCGATCGAGCTCGTGGAGCCGACAGGCGGCGAGTCGTCGATCGCGACCTTTCTCCACGAGCATGGTGAGGGGGTGCAGCACTTTGGTTATCGCGTCGATGACCTGAAATCGACAATAGAACGCGCGGAGACTCTGAACATCGAGGTCGAATGGCTTGTAAGTGATGAGCACGGTCCGGCGGTGGCCTTCCT
>VBEJ01000117.1 GCA_005882985.1 Chloroflexota bacterium | reverse complement strand
CGCTCGCGTCCGTCGAAACCGGTCGCTATGAGCGTGATCTTCACTTCTTCGCCGAGTTCGGTATCGGTGGAGGTCCCGAAGATGATCTCGGCTTCGGGGTCGACGACTTCAGCGATGACCTGCGCGGCCATGTTCAGCTCGTGCAGCCCCATCGTCCCCGAGCTCGAGACGTTGAAGAGTACTCCCCTTGCCCCGTGGATGTTCACATCGAGCAGCGGGCTGGCGATCGCTGCCTGCGCGGCTTCGACGGCGCGGTTCTCGCCGTCCGCCCGGCCGATTGCCATCAATGCGGGCCCGGCGTCCGACATGATGCGCCGCACGTCCGCAAAATCGAGGTTGATGTCGCCTGGAGTCGTGATCACGTCGGCGATGCCTTGGATCCCTTGCCGGAGGACGTCGTCCGCCATCGTGAACGCCTGGCTGACCGTCGCCTTCTGGTCGCAAACGGCCAGGAGACGGTCATTAGGGATAACGATTAGCGTGTCCACCTCATCACCGAGCTGCGAGATGCCCTGCTCCGCCTGCTGACGCCGCTTGGCGCCCTCGAAGCCGAATGGCCTCGTCACGACGGCGACGGTTAGCGCCCCGATGTCCTTCGCCACGCCGGCGACGAGCGGCGCACCCCCCGTCCCCGTGCCACCACCCATGCCCGCCGTGATGAACACCATGTCGGCGCCCTTGAGCGCGTCCTTAAGTTCCTCTCTGGACTCCTCGGCGGCAGCGCGCCCTCGGTCCGGGTCGCCGCCGACGCCGAGGCCGCGCGAGATCCTGTCGCCGATACGTATCCGGGTTTCGGCGTCGCAGCGCTGAAGAGCCTGGGCGTCCGTATTGACGCCCACAAACTCCACGCCGGCGATGCGCGCCTGCACCATGCGATTGACGGCGTTGCAGCCGCCTCCCCCAACGCCGACCACCTTGATCGGCGGAAGACCGTCCAGTTTCGCGCGTCGAGTCATGTCAACACCTCCTTCCCTGTTCTCTTGTTCCAGCGCTTCGAATAGCTCCATGGACCCTCCTTAGGAATTGGACCTGATGGTTGGACTTGCCTTTGAATTCCCGCCCACCCCACGCCAAGAGGGAAGGGTCGCGACACCCCGGTGGCGACTGCTGAGGTGTGGGAATCAGCGATCCAGATCGCCCCTGACCTGAACTCTGGCTAACATCTGACTTCCGACCACGTCTTACCTCTCCTAGCTCCTCTACTTCGGTATCAGCGTCTTCAGCCACTTGCGTGCTCCCTCCATCGCCCCGTGGAGCTCGATTGCGGGTAGGTGCAGCTGGCGCTTCGGCTTGTGCCCGTTCTGGCCGATCTCCGCTTTCGCCCAGTGCAACAGCCCTACGCTCGTCGCGTAGGCCGGGTGGTTCAGCGAATCGGAAAGCCCGTGGATCCCTCGCGGCACCCCCGCGCGCACAGGCAGGCGAAGCACCATCTCAGAAAGCTCGCAGATGCCCGGAAGGCCCGCTGTCCCGCCGCTAAGCACGAGCCCGGCGGCGACCATGTCGTCGAAGCCAGCGCGCTTGACATCGATGTAAATCATCTCGAGGATCTCTTCGACGCGCGCCTGGAGGATCTCGGCGACGCGCCGTCGCGGCACTTCCTTCATACGCTGCCCGCCGAACGCCTCCAGCTCGACCGTCTCTTCAGCGTCGATCTGACTTGGCAATGCCGAGCCGTCCGTCACCTTCAGCTCTTCGACCTGGGAGAAGGGCGCCCTGAGGCCCGCCACGAGGTCGTGCGTCAGGTGGTATCCGCCTACCGGAAGCACGCACGTGTGGAAGACCGTGCCGTCCACGAAGACGGCGATATTCGTTGTTCCGCCGCCGATATCCGCCAGGATGACGCCCTGCTCTTTCTCCTCGTCTTCGAGAACTGCCTCCGCGGCGGCCAGCGGTGCGAAGACCAGTTCCTCTATCTGAACACCTGCGCCCTCGACGCACTGCGTGAGGTTCTGGATTGCAGTCACGGAGCCGGTCACGATATGCGTGTCCATGTCCAGCCGCTGGCCGAACATGCCGACCGGGTCGCTCACGTGCTCCTGGCCGTCCACGATGAAGAAGCGCGAGATGTTGTGCAGCACCTCGCGGTTGGTCGGGAGGCTGAGCGACTTCGCGCCTTCCATTGCCCTGTCGATGTCTTCCTCAGTGATCGCCCGCTGCTTGCCGGGGATCGTGCTGATGCCCCGGTTGTTCACAGAGGTCGTGTGGTTGCCTCCGATGCTCACATGGGCCGACATAATGCGGCTGGCGCTCGACCGCTCGGCGCGTTCGACGGAACTGGTGATCGCCTCGGTGGCCTTCTGGATGTCGTCGACCATGCCTTTCTTCACGCCTTGCGACGGAGTGATCCCGACGCCGAGGACGCGCAGGTCATCGTCGGGCGTGACCTCGGCCACCAGGGTACAGATCTTGCTGCTCCCTACATCTATCCCGGCGAGTATGTTGTCTCTCAACGCCGAACCTCCTGTCTCATTGGAACGAGGGACGGTCTCCGAAACGCAAGTCGAGCACATGGCCGGCCATGGTTTCGCGTCCCAACCTTCCCTCTATCGCCTTCCAGACGGCGAGCTTGTAGTCCACGTTCTGGCTGTCGCCGACGACCACGCGGTAGCCCGCGTCGGTCGTTAGGGCGAGCCCTTGCTGCGGTGAATACTCGAGCGTAACGACGTTCATCGCGAGCGTCTGCGGAACCCGTTGCAGCACCGCCTGTGCGAGGATGACCGCGTCCCGGTCGACGTGGTCGCCGGGTGCGAGCCGCGGAGGGCCACTTACGTCCAGGATCGTGGGGCCAGCCTGCAAAGGTGCGCTGCCGGGCAGGACGACTCCCTCGTTATCAATGACATAACGGTCCGGGCCGATCTGCCAGAAGGCCCAGGGCGCCCGTTCGCTGATCACCACGCGTACCGTCCGCGGCCAATGCCGTTCGAGCCGCGCAGACTGCACCATCGGGATCGATTCGACGCGCCTCTCTGCCGCGGCCAGGTCCAGCCGCATCATGCTGTCGCCGTCGAGACGGGTAAGCGAGAGGACCTCATCCCGGCTCACAGCCGTCGCTCCCACGATCTCGATATCCTGCACGCGGAGGAGCGGCGAAGCGTAAAGTCCAATCGAGCCACCCACGATCAGGCCGACCGCGAGGCCCGTGAGGAGGCGCCGCCAGCGAGTGAGGCGGACGCGTCGCGCCGTCTTCTCGTCCATCAGGACTTCGCCCTCAAGCGGGCGGGTCTTTTCCTTGCGGGCTTTGCCCTTAGACGGCATCGCCCTTCTCTCGATGCCGCTCGAAGCCGAGTTCAATCAGGCGTGTGATCAAGTCGCCGTAAGAAAGTCCTGCGTATTCCCAGAGCTTCGGATACATGCTCATCGGTGTGAAGCCCGGGATCGTGTTGACTTCGTTCAACAGCAGTTCGCCTTCGGATGTTAGGAAGAAGTCCACGCGGGCGAACCCGGCGCAGTCGAGAGCTTTGTACGCCTCGACGGCGATTTCGCGCAGCCGGTCGGCGGTCACTGCGGGCATGTCCGCCGGTATGTGAAGGCGCGTGTTGGGATCATCGTATTTAGCGTGGTAGTCGTAGAATTCTCCCTCGAACGTCACCTCGCCCGCCGGCGAGGCCTCCGGCTCGTCGTTGCCGAGAACAGCCGTCTCGACCTGCCGCGCGTCGATCGCTTTCTCGACGAGCACCTTGCGGTCATAGCGAAACGCTTCGGCGAGCGCCGGCTGCAGGTCCTCCGCGGAGCGCACCTTCGACGTGCCGATGCTCGACCCGCCGTTCGCCGGCTTGACGAACGAGGGATATGAAATCGTCGCCTCGATCCCTTGCCGTACGCCGCTCGGGTCGGAGCGCCACATCGATGCAGGTATAACCACGTCGTCCGCGACCGGGATGCCGAGTTGCCGGAAAATCGTCTTCTGGAGAGCCTTGTCCATTCCGAGTGCACTCGCGGCAACACCAGCGCCCACGTATGGAACGCCGACAAGTTCCAGAAGGCCCTGCAGAGTGCCGTCCTCTCCGTTCGTGCCGTGGATGAGGGGGAAGACGATATCGACGCGCCGGAGTGTGGTCAGGGCTTGGGTCCGGTAGAGGATGCCGTAACCGAGCGGCTCCTCGAGCGCTCGCAATCGCTCCGAGCGGATGCGAGCGAGCGCCTGCTCGGTCTGTGCAGGCGTGAGCCAGGTGCCCTGGCGGGTTACGCCTATGGGGACGGGCTGGAAGCGGTTTGTGTCGAGCGCGGCCATGACGCCCTGAGCTGACACTACCGAGACATCATGTTCGGCCGAACGGCCGCCGAAGAGAATGCCGACCTTCGCGCGCTTGCGGATCAGGAAAACTCCCCTACCAGCGCCACTTCCGGCTCTAGCGTCACGCCGAACTCCTCGTGCACGCGCGTCTGTGCCAGCTCCATCAGCGCTACGATGTCGGCCGCTCTTGCGCCGCCGAGGTTAAGGATAAAGTTGGCGTGGCGTTCTGAGAATTGGGCTTTGCCGATCGTGTGACCGCGCAAACCCGCCTGCTCGATATACCACCAGGAAGGATTGTCCGGCGGGTTCTTGAACACTGAGCCGCAATTGCGGCCGGGCGGCTGCGCGGTCCTGCGCTGCTCGTCGAACTCTCGCAGCCGCTCTCTTAGCGTCTTGCTGTCGCCTCGCTCCAGTCGCAGATCGACGGACAGCACAACTTTGTCATGGATGGTCCCACGCGTGAAGGCGCTCTTTCGGTAGTCCAGTTCGAGATCTTCGGGCGAAAGGGCAATCACGTTGCCGTCGTCGTCGCTGAGCCTTGATCCTTTAAGCACGTCCTTCAGCGAGCGGTCGTAGGCACCGGCGTTCGAGACGACGGCCCCGCCGAGGCTTCCCGGAATCCCGCACGCCCACTCGATGCCGCTGTAACCGGCTGATGACATGCGACGGGCAAGAGCCGCGAGGCTCACGCCGCTGGCAACACGCGCCTTGAACCCCGCGCCGTTAGAGGAGGGACCTTCGACCTGAGCGGTCCGGTTCTCGACCGTGACGCCACGCACGCCTCCGTCACCGACGAGGACGTTCGAGCCCGAGCCGTAGATGAATACCGGCTCGCCTGCTTTTCGCGCCAGCGAATAGCCCAGGCGAAGCTGGTCTTCCGTATTTGCAATCAAATAGACGTCTGCGGGGCCGCCGACGCCGAACGTGACGTGGCGGGAGAGCGGCTCGTCCAGCTTGACCTCAGCGAGGCGTCGCAGCCGCTCTACCAGCTCGCTGTTCATCGCCGCCCCAGTAGCTCGAGCACCGTCGGGCCGACCGTGTCGACGTCTCCCGCGCCAATTGTGAAGAACACGTCGCCGGGCGCGAGAACATCGGCGACTGCGCGAGCGGACTCATCCAGCTCGCCCGTGTAGCGCGCAGGCGGCTCGGCGATTTCGCGCGCAAGCTCCTCGGCCGTCATGCCCGCGGATGGCTCCTCGCGGGCTGCGTACGTTCTTGCGATGAGGAGCACATCACAGTCGGCGAAGCAGGTGCGGAAGCCGTCGAGAAGGTATCGCGTACGCGTGTAAGTGTGCGGCTGGAAGAGGCAGACGAGGCGCCGGCCGGTGAAGCGGCTTCGCGCCGCAGCGAGCGTTGCGCGGACCTCACTCGGGTGGTGTGCGTAGTCGTCCATGACAAGCACGCCGCCTGCTTCGCCGATTCGCTGGAAGCGTCGCCGTACGCCGTGGAACTGGGCAATGGCGCTCGCGATGGTGGATGGGGAGAGTCCGACGATTTCACCCACGGCCACCGCCGCGAGTGAGTTGCTGACGTTGTGAACGCCGGGCAATCCCGTTTCTACAGTCCCCCAATCTTCTTGACAGAATTCTACCATAAAAGCTGATCTGTCTACACCCATTGACGAAATGGCCGTTGCCCGCCACTCGGCCGGCGTGTTGAGGCCATAGGAGACGACGCGGACGGGGGAGGGTGTCGTGCCGTCTCCTATGGCCTCCGGGAGAACCGCCTGCACGTCAGGGGAGTCCATGCAGGCGACGATATAACCGTTATTGTCGACTTGAGAGAGGAACCGGCGGAAGGCATCCCGCAGGTTCTCGAACGAGCCGTAAATGTCGAGGTGGTCCGGCTCTATGTTGGTCACGACGGCGATGTGCGGCCGGTAGCTCAGGAACGCTGCGTCGAACTCGTCTGCCTCTACAACGAAGTGGTCGCCGTCGCCGGGCGCGGCGTTTCCGCCGAGATCGATGCTCTCGCCGCCCAGCATGTAGGTTGGGCGGAGTCCTGCCCGATCGAGCATCCAGGCAATCAGGGAAGTCGTTGTCGTCTTGCCGTGGCTGCCGGCCACGGCGATTACCTGCTTGCCCTCCATGAGCCGCGCGATCATAGGCGCGCGCTTGATTGTCTGGATGCCCCGGCGCCTCGCCTCGGCCAGCTCGGGATTGTCCTCATGGGCCGCAGAGGTATAGACGACGAGCTCCGCCTCGTCGATATTCGCGGCATTGTGGCCGGCGTGCACAGTGACGCCGAGTCCCTCGAGCCGGGAAGTGAGCGGGGAAAGGTGCAGGTCGGATCCGGAGACCGCGTGCCCGCGATGGCGCAGCATCTGAGCGATGCCCGACATGTGTACTCCGCCCACACCGATGAGGTGCACCCGCTGAGGGATGGCTCCCACAAGCGTCTCCTTCACGGCTGCGTTCCCTCAGCCAGCTCGAGCACCAGCGCAGCAATCCGCCGGGCGGCGTCAGGCCGGGCCAGGCGGAGCGCGGCCTCTCGCATTGCTCGCAAGCGAGCCTGATCGTGGAGCAGTGAGCCGGTGAGCGGCAGCAGGAGATCGACCTCCTCGTCCTCGAGGATAACGGCGGCTCCCCGGCGCTCGAGGTAGCGAGCATTGAGCCGCTGATGGCCGCCGGCGTAGCGGTAGGGCACGAGGACGGCAGGGAGGCCGACAGCCGGCAACTCGCCGAGTGTGGAGGCGCCGGAACGGCAGACCGCGAGGTCCGCGGCGGCCATCGCCCAGGCGGTGTCTTCGTGGAGATAGCCGAACAGGTGATAACGGCTTCGGAGAGCCGGAGGCAAGCCATCCCGTATTTTGCTAAGCCATCGCTCGTCCGCTTTCCCGCTCACATGGACAACCTCACACAACTCGAGCAGCCCCGAGATCTCGGCAGCGATTGCCCGATTGATGCTGTGCGCCCCCTGCGACGCCCCGATCACGAAGAGGACCTTCTCCTCGGCGTCCAGCCCCAGCTTTTGGCGCCCGCCGGCGCGATCGGCCTTCCAGAATTCCGGGCGGACCGGATAGCCGGTGACGAACCCCTCTCGGCGCGGCAAGCGGCGAAGGCTCTCGGCAGCGGTTACCGCAACGCGCGCGGCGAGGCGCGCAGTGGCTCGCACGGCCCACCCCGGGGACAGGTCCGGCAGGTACACTGCCAGTGGAGTCCCGCTGGATCGCGCCGCAAGAGCGACCGGGAAGCTCGCGTAGCCTCCAGTGGAAAGCACCGCCTGGGCCTTGAAATCTCGCAATATGCTGCGCGCCTGTTTGGTCCCAATCCCTATTTTGACCGCGTTTGCCGCCATCTCCCACGGCATTCGGCCGCGCATCGGCGCTGCGGTCACTTTTCGCATCGGTACGCCGGCATGTCCCATGATGCCGGTTTCGGCTGGGCTTCCCGAGCCCAGGTAGAGCACGTCTAGGCTCTCACCGGGCGGTAAGGCGCACTTTACCGCCCGCGCGATGCTGAGGGCCGGGTACACGTGGCCGCCCGTTCCTCCACCGCTTAGGGCCAGCCTCACACGGCGCCTCTGCCGTAGGCCGGGCGCCTCGCCGACGGCTTCCGGCGGCGAGGTCTGGGGGGCGCGGCGCGCCTCCCGGACGGGCCGGATGCGTGCACCCGCTCGCTCGAGCTGTACCGTGAGACGCTGAGCAAAACCCCCACCGCCGCCATTACCATGATCAGCGACGAGCCTCCATAGCTTAGAAACGGCATCGGGACCCCTGTGAGCGGGATGGTACGAGTAATCCCGCCGATGTTTATGAGCGTCTGGCCTGAGATCCAGCTGATCACGCCTATGCAGAGCAACATCGAGAACCGGTCGCGCGAATTCAATGTCACCATTACGGAGCGCCAAATGAAGAAAGTAAAGAGCCCTAGGATCGCCAGCAGCCCGAGGAAGCCGATCTCTTCGCCGAGGATCGCGAAAACGCCGTCCGTGTGCGATCCCGGCACGTAGAAGAACTTCTGCCTGCCTTCGCCCCAACCGAGCCCCAGCGGGCCCCCGCTGCCGAGGGCGACCAGCAGTTGGGCGATCTGGTAGCCGCCGCCCTGGGGGTCCGATTCCGGGCTCACGAATATCGCCAGCCTGTCCAGCTGGTAGTCACGTTGCAGGATCACCGCATAGCTGATGACGCCTCCCACAGCGATGAGGAGCCCTAAGTGGCTCAGTGGCGCCCCGGCGACGAAGAAGAGGGTGCTGGCGGTCAAGAATATGATGATCGTCGTTCCCATGTCCGGTTCGGCGATGACGAGTCCGCCGACGATCCCCAGAAGCAAGACGAACGGCACGAACCCGAGCGAGAACTTATTGATGTCCGTCCCGCGGCTGGCCAGCCAGGCAGCGATGTAGATAATCACCGCCAGCTTGGCAAACTCGCTCGGCTGAATCGAGACCGGCCCGAAGACGAGCCAGCGGGCCGCTCCATTCCTCTCGACCCCTGGGCCGGGCAGCAGGACCGCAATCAGCCCCAGAAGCGCCAGCAGGAGCATCGGCACGCTCCAGGCGCGCAGCCGGTTGTAGTCCATGCGCATGAACACAACTAGCGCTCCCACTCCGAGCAGCGCGAACACGGCCTGACGGGAGACGAAGTAGCTCGTGTTGCCGAACTCGTGATAACCGACCGCAAAACTGGAAGTGTATACGGCCAGGAGGCCCGTGATCACCAGCATCGCTGTCGCGACAAGCAAGAGGTAGTCGGGCGGCCCGGCCCGCAAGAAACCGGCCCGGCGGTCTGCTCCCTCGAAGTCTAGGCCAACGATGGCTGCACCTCATTTATCATCTGCCCGACGAGGCTTCGGAAATGTTCTCCGCGCTGGTCGAAGCTGTCGTAGGCGTCATAGCTAGTGCAGGCCGGCGAAAGGAGCACGACGTCTCCCGGGCGTGCAAGCATGCGTGCGGTCTCAACGGCCTCGCTCAGGCCTTCGACCCTGCGCACCACGGCCTCGTTGGCGCCCGTCTTTCGAAACGCCTGCACGAGCTTTTCTCCTGACTCGCCGAACAAGACAACGGACCGGCAGCGGCGCATCGCTTCTACCGCCAGGTCTTCGAGGGGCAGGTTCTTGTCACGGCCGCCCAGCATAAGGACCACAGGCTCGCTGAACGAACGGATTCCTGCCAGCGCCCGCTCCGGCGTCGTCGCGATACTATCGTTGTAATAAGAGATGCCCTCGACTTCGGCGACCAGCTCGAGCCGGTGGGCCACTCCCCGGAACGTCTGGACGGCGCAAGCGATCGCTTCGGGCGAGACGCCGCAGGCTGTCGCGACCGCAGCCGCCGCCACGGCGTTCGCCTGATTGTGCCGCCCGCGCAGCCGCACGCTCTCGAGCGGAAAGAGACGTTCGTTCAGCTTGCCAAAGCGGACCACCGCCCACCCCTCGCTGACGAGTACGCCGTCCCCGGGCAGGCTGTCTCCCAGGCTGAACCAGAGTAGCTGCCCCTTGACCTCCGGCCTCAAACTGCGAGCCTCGGCGTCGTCGAGGCCGAGTACTGCGATGTCCGATACCTGCTGAAAGCGAATGATGCGGGCCTTGAGCTTCCGGTACTCCTCCCACGAGAAATGGTCGAGGTGGTTCGGCGTGATATTCAGCACCGCGGCGACGTGAGGGCTGCGCTCGACGAGCTGGAGCTGCGTGTGGCTCATCTCGAGCACTGCCCAGGTGTAGGCGCGCACCGACGACAGGTGCTCTAGCAGGCCGACCCCAATGTTGCCGCCGACGAAGACGGGGCGCTCGTCGGCCTCGAACATCTCGCCCAGGAGCGCGGTGGTCGTCGTCTTTCCGCTGGAGCCCGTAATGCCGGCGATCGGGCCGGGGCACAGCTCCATGAACAGCCCCATCATCGAGTGCACCGGCACGCCGCGCGCTCTCGCGCGCGCCATGCCGGGCAAGTCCAGCGGGACACCCTGCGAGATAAAAACTGCCTCCGCTTCAGCGATGTCGTCGGGCCGGTTGGAGCCCAGCGCGAGCTTCAGCCCGAGGTTGTCCACTTGCTGGAGGCGTTCGCTCAGCTTTTGCCGCGGTTTCGAGTCGGACACTGTTACCATCGCTCCTTGACGCGAAAGGTAACGCGCGACATCGACTCCTTCGATTCCCAGTCCCACAACAGTTACTCGTTTGTCCGAGAAGTCCAGGTCGCGTGGGTGATGACGGATCTCCATCTACACCTCCATCGCCAGTACGATGCCGATGAGCGCGCCCAGGGCGCCCAGTATCCAGAACCGCTGCACGACTTGCACCTCGCTCCAACCCAACTCCTCGAAGTGATGGTGAAGCGGCGCCATGCGGAAGATTCGCTTGCCGCCTGTTAGTTTGAAGTAGCCGATCTGGAGGTAGCTTGACGCGCCCTCCGCTAGAAAGACAATGCCGATGAGCGGGAGAAGCAGCCAGTGGCCAGTCATGAACGCGACGACCGCGAGCCCGCCGCCGAGGGCGAGAGCGCCGACATCGCCCATGAACACCGAGGCGGGGTGCGAGTTGTGCCAGAGGAACCCCAACGAGGCGCCCGTGACGGTGAAGCAGAAGGCACCGAGATACATCTGTTCCTGAAGCAGCGCGATCGCGCCATAGGCGGCGAAAGCAATTGCCGAAGTGCCGGCGACGAGCCCATCCAGCCCATCGGTGACAGCCACGCCGCCTGCCGTAACAACTATCACGCCAAGCGCGACCGGTAAGTAGAGGCCTGCGATGTCGTGCGATCCCTCGAATGGCACATGCACACGTCTCAAGTCGAGAAGGTCGTACAGTGCGTAAGCCGTTGCGGCGCCGATGGCGATAAAGACGAGAAGTTTTACGCGCTTGTTGAGCGCCCACTGCTCACGGCCTCGCAGCGAACCGAAATCGTCGATGCCGCCCAGCAGCGCCAGTGAGCCCATCACCATCAGCGGCAGGCCAACGGAGTAGCGGCCGAAGAGGTTGCCTCCCAACGTGGTCGCGAGGATGCCGGCAAGCAAGAAGAGGCCGCCCATTGTCGGCCTTCCTGCCTTTGCCGCATGGCGCTCTGGGGCGAGAGTCGGCGCGCCGCCCGCAGCGGCCTCCACCGGTGCCCGGAGGTACTCGTAGATTTCCTTGGTCACGTTCTGCCGTCGCAGGAACCAGATCGCCGGGTAGCCCGCAATCGCCGTAACCATCAAGCTGATCGCTCCCAGCACCAATGCATGTGTCATGTCTCTGTCAGTGCCGAGACCACTTCTTCGAACGCCATCGCCCGCGAGGCTTTGATCAGCGCGTGGTCGCCTTCTCGTAACTCGGTCCGTAGTACTTCAATCGCCTGTCCGGCCGCGCCCAAATGCCGCACGTCCGACCCACCCCCGCGTCGCGCTGCCTCGGCAATGGACGATGCACGACGGCCGACCGTCAGTAAGAGATCGCATGCCGTGGCCGCCCGCTCACCCACGCTGCGGTGCCCTTCCTCTTCGGCCGCGCCCAGCTCAAGCATGTCGCCGAGCAGCGCGATCCGGCGGCCCGGCAGCTCGGCGAGCAGGTCGAGTGCCGCGAGCATCGAGGCCGGGCTGGCGTTGTAGCTGTCGTCCAGGACCGTCGAGCCGCGTGGTCCCGGTAAGATTCGGCTCCTCAAGTCGAGCCGCGCTTCGGCGATCGCATCGGCTACTTCGCTCAGGGTTAGCCCTTCGTCCAGTGCAACCGATGCGGCGGCGAGGGCGGGGTAGACATAATGCCTGCCGGGTAGCGGCAGGCGAACTTGGACGCCCATACGGCCGTGCGTCAGGCGAAACTCGGACCCTTCGAGCCCCCTGCCTACGACATCGTCGGCTCGGACGTGGCACTGCTGCGATAGGCCGTAATAGGTAACTCGGGCGGGAGTGCGACTGGCCATCGCGACGACTCTTGCGTCGTCGCCGTTCAGGACGGCCATGCCATCAGCCGCGAGCGCCTCGACGAGCTCGGACTTGGCCGCAGCAATCGCGCCGATCGACCCGAGCCGCTCGAGGTGCACGGGCCCGACGTTGGTCACCACGCCCGTCGCCGGCCTCGCGATCTCCGCGAGCGTGGCGATGTCGCCGCGCGCGTACATACCGAACTCGAGAACGGCCCGCTCATGCTCGTTCGTTAGCTGCAGAAGCGTCAGCGGTATGCCGATCTCAGTGTTTAGGTTAGCTGCGCTCTTCAGCACGCTGTATTTGCAGCCGAGAACTGATGCGATTAGTTCTTTGCAGGTCGTCTTGCCCACGCTGCCTGTCACGGCGATGACCTTGACGTCGTGCCGCCGGCGCCACCATCCAGCCAGGCGCTGGAGCGCCTCGAGAGAGTCGCTCACGTGAAAGAGAGGCGCTGCACCGGGCGCGTCGACAGGCCGTTCGACTACGGCGCCGAATGCGCCCGCCTCGATCGCCTGCGCCACAAAGTCATGCCCGTCCTCTCGCTCGCCACGTACGGCGAAGAAGAGATCGCCTTCCCGGACCTCCCGCGAGTCAATTACCGCGCGTTCGAATTTGCGATCGGCATAGCCGTTGCTCGCTGCGAGAAGCCCGCTCAAGCCTTCCCATACGCCCGTTACCTCGATGCCGCCCATGTCAGGCTACCGCTGGTCCGATACCAGCGCCGTCTCCGTCGGCGGGATCTTAAGATACGGCAACGCTCCCTCGACGATGTGCTCGAAAGCAGGCGCCGCGACCACCGTGCCCCACGGCGTTCCCTGCGGCTCATCGATCTTCACAAGGACGGCCAGCACGGGGTTGTCGAGGGGGGCAATGCCGAGGAACGAAGAAATATAGGCGTCCGGCTTATATCCTCCGCCGTCCACCGTCAGGTTGGCTGTTCCAGTCTTGCCTCCGACCTTGTAGCCCTGCACATCGAGAAGCGTGGGCGATATCCCGTCAACTACAACGCCCATCATCTCACGCAGGGTGCGTGCGGTCTCCGGCTTGATGACCTGCCCAGCCGCTTCGGGCGCAACCGCTTGGACATGGCCCGGATACGCAATCTCCTTGATGACTTTCGGTTTCATCATGACGCCGTCGTTGGCGATGGCCGCCGCCGACATCAAGACTTGAAGCGGAGTGGCGCTCAGTCCCTGCCCGAAGCTGTTCGTGGCCATGTCGATGGAGCGCCAGTTCGCCGGGTCGTTCGCCGGTGTATGCACCTGCCCGGCAACCTCGCCCCCCAGCCCGGAGCCGGTCGCCTTGCCAAAGCCGAAGCGATCGACATACGAATAGAACTGATCGGAACCAGCGAGGGTGGACAGCCAGGCCGCCCCCGTGTTCAGAGACTTGGACAGGATCTGCGTGACGCTCTGGTCCCCGTTGGCCGAGTAGTCCCAGTTGCGGATCGTCCAGTTGTCCGCTCGGAAGACACCCGAGTCATGCCAGGGCGTATAAGCGCCGACAAGCCCCTGGTCCAGCGCGCAGGCCATCGTGACCAGCTTGAAGACTGATCCCGGCTCGTAGGTGTCGGTGACCGCCTTGTTGCGGAAGAGAGCAAGCTTCGAATCGTCGCTCAGGTCTGGCTTGGTGACGTCGGCCGTCGGCCTGCTAGCCATCGCCAGAATTTCTCCCGTCTTCGGCTGGACTATGATCACGCTGCCGCCGGTCGCCTTGGTCTTCTCGATTGTCTTGTCCAGCTCGGTCTCCGCGAGGCGCTGGATATAACGGTCGATTGTAAGGACCACGTTAGCCCCAGCCTGCGCCGCGACCTCCTGCCTTTCGCCCACGGCCAGTTGGTTGCCGAGTCCGTCCCGCTCGTACGTCAGAGTGCCCTTCGCCCCGCCGAGAACGTCGTTCAGGTCCGACTCTAGGCCTGTCAGCCCGGAGTTATCCTGCCCCACGAAGCCGAGCAACTGAGCGCCGAGATTGCCCTCTGGATAAACCCGCTGGCTGCTC
The DNA here is from genome assembly GCA_005882985.1 of Chloroflexota bacterium. Classification (GTDB taxonomy): domain Bacteria; phylum Chloroflexota; class Dehalococcoidia; order SM23-28-2; family RBG-16-64-32; genus CF-163. Next base: position 11,387 of record VBEJ01000117.1, on the reverse strand, counting down.
GCCATTAGCCGGACTCCTCGCAGGCCGAGTTTGCGGACCGCCTGCGCCTGGTCGTAGTTCAGGCCGCGCGCCACCGGCAATTCGTATATCGAGTTGCCCGCAACGCTGGCCACCATCTGCTCCGCCGGCACACCGGCGATTGGGCTCAACGCCGCGGCTGACTCCGTGGCGTTTTTCGAGTCTGACCACGCCTTCGTCTCGACCATTAGGTCGAACGAGTCCTGGCTCCCGGCCAGCGGATACCCGTTTCGGTCGAGGAGAGCGCCGCGCCTGCCGGATAAGGTGTCCTCGCTCACATGGCTCAGCCGGGCTTCCGCCGCGTATTCCTGATGATTGAGGATCTGTAGCTGTCCTAACCTGGCGATCAGCACTCCGGCGACGGCGACGATGGCCGCCATCACAGTCCACACCCGCCACTTCGTGCTCCACTTTTGCCCTCGCATAGTCCGGCCTTAGGGCGTCAGCCAGTCCACGATATCTTCGAAAAGAGATGGGCTATCTGAATCCTTGTGAGGCTCTTCCGCCAGGTAGCGGCTCGGAATCTTGCGCGCTACCGGCGCCGGCGCGTCGACCGCGATGTAGTTCTGCACCTTCGGCGGTCCCATCTTGAAGCGCGCCGCCGCCTCTTGCTCGATCCGGCTCAGGCTGCCCAACTGGGCGATCTCCAGCTCGAGAGCGCGTAGTCTCGCTCGCTGGTCCGTCCGTTCGGCCTCGAGCGCCCGGACCTCGCCTGCCGTACTCGTTGCGGTGCTCGATTGAATGAGCGGCAGTAGCGCCGTAACCCCAATCGCGAGTGCCGCCAGGATCAATACAACCGGAAGCGCGGGAGAATGTAACACGCCCGTTCCGGCGGCCGGTTGCCTGCGCGCCGCGGCCATCAGCTTTTCTTCGCCAGCTTCTCGGCGGCCCGCAGGCGCGCGCTGCGGCTCCGGGGGTTAGCCGCGATCTCCTCCGCTGTCGGACTGACTGCTTTCTTCGTGACGGGTTTCAAGCGTGCCGTGTGGCCGCATGTGCAAGTCGGTCTCTCCGGCGGGCAGATGCAGTCGCGCGATTCGAGAGCCATGAACTGCTTTACGATCCTGTCTTCCAGGGAGTGGAACGAGATGACGACAAGCCGGCCTTCGTTGCCGAGAACGTTGAGCGCCTGCTCCAGCGCTTCCTTTAGCGCGCCAAGCTCGTCGTTCGCGGCGATGCGCAACGCCTGGAAGGTACGCGTCGCCGGGTGTATCCGGCGGCCGTGCTGTCCGCCCGTTGCGCGGGAAACAAGTGTCGCGAGTTCAGTGGTAGTCCTGATTGGCCGTGCGCGCACAATCGCCCGCGCGATCCGCCGGCTGGCCGGCTCCTCGCCGAAACGCCAGATCACGTCGGCCAGCTGTTGTTCTTCGTACTCATTCACGATTTCGGCCGCTGTTAGTCCCTGATCGGGACCGAAACGCATGTCCAGCGGCGCTTCGACCTGGAATCCGAACCCTCGCGATTCGTCGGCCAGTTGCATCGAAGAAACGCCGAGGTCGAATAGCACCCCGTGCACCGGCACGAAGCTGAAGCGCTCGCATACGCTCGACAGCTCGCGGAAGTTCGACTCCGTAAGCTGTACGTCGTCTCCGAATCGAGAAAGCGCTTGCGCGGCGATTTCCAGGGCGCCTGGGTCGGCATCCATGCCGAGCAGCAACCCACCGGGCGAAGCTGCCTCCATAATCGCAGCGGCATGACCGCCGGAGCCGATTGTGCAGTCCACGTAGCGACCGCCGGGCCGGACCGCCAGGTATCGGACAACCTCCTCCGTCAGGACGGGCGCGTGAGTCAGGGTTTTCCTGGGGGACAAATTTGCAACCACCTGTCCTAATCCTCAGGCGCCTGTTCTGCCGAGGAAGCCGCCCGCGCAGCCTGCAATGCTTCTTCCAGCCTCCGGGGGTTCCAGATCTCCAGGCATTCCTTGCGCCCGGCGATTACTACACCCCCGTCGACCGCCGCCTGCTGCCGGAGCAGCGGCGGGATCAGGATGCGACCCTGGCGGTCCAGCTCGGTGTCGTAAGAGTCTGAGTAGAATCCTCGCCGCGCGCGTCGACCTACGCGCGTGGTGGGAGGCTCTACCGCCGTATGACTCGCAACTTCATTGAAGCCGGCCTCGGTGTACACCTCGATGCAGCCGTCTTCGCTCATCAGGAGGATAATCTTCTCCGCAAACTCATTGCGGTACCGCGCAGGCAGGGAGACGCGTCCTCTGTCGTCTATCGTGTGTTCGTACTTCCCCCGAAAGTCGACCACCGAGTGCCAACTCCTTCTTGCCTGGCGATAGGAGAGTGCTATACTTTGGGCTGCGCCGCCTGCCGGTCGGCCAGACCGAAGGGCCGGTTAGGCGGCTCATGGGTGGACTCCCCACTCCATCCCATTTCGTGGGCAATAATAACACTTAATCCCCTACTGTCAAGTGCTTATGCAATATTTTTCGCCCGAATTTCCCCACTTCTTCCCCACGTGAGCGTGCGTGCCGGCATCCTCACGATCTCCGACAAGGGCGCCGCTGGTGAACGTGAAGACACCTCGGGCGCAGCCATTCGCGAACTCCTGGGCAGCATTGGCGCGGCCGTCGAACGCTACGAAGTTATCCCCGATGAGGAGTCGCAGATCGGCGAGCGGTTACGCGAGTGGGCAGACGGTGGACAGCTGGACCTGATCGTGACGACGGGGGGCACTGGCTTGGGCCCGCGCGATGTCACGCCGCAGGCCACGCTTGGCGTAATCGACTATGAAGTGCGCGGCCTTGCCGAGGCCATGCGCGCCGAGGGCCTGGAGCACACGCCCATGTCGATGCTCAGCCGCGCTGTCGCGGGCGTGCGGGGTCGGACGCTGATCGTCAACCTGCCCGGGAGCCCGAAAGGCGTCCGCGAGAACCTCTCGGTCATCCTGCCGGTGCTTCCCCACGCCCTCGAGCTCCTGCGCGGCGAGCGCCCCGAACACATACCGCAGTCCTAACCCCTTGCTCCTGGCTCCTTGCTCTTACCTTGATGTGGGGCAAAATGGGATAGGAATGCGCATCGATGTCCTCACCCTCTTCCCGGGCATGTTCCGCGGCCCCTTCGATGAGTCCATCATCAAGCGGGCCGTCGAGTCCGGCGTCGTTTCGATCCACATCCATGACATCCGCGATTGGGCGAAGGGCCGCCACAAGGTCGCCGACGACTATCCGTACGGCGGCGGCCCGGGCATGGTCCTCAAGCCCGAGCCGGTCTTCGAGGCGATCGATTCCGTCCTCGATATGGCGGGAGAGCGCGGTCCTATCATCCTCCTCACCCCGCTCGGACGCGTCCTCGATCACGACCTCACGCTGGAGCTGGCAGGCCAACAGCGACTCGTGCTTATTTGCGGCCACTACGAGGGCGTGGACGCCCGCGTGCACGAGCGCCTCGCGACCCACGAGATCAGCATCGGCGACTATGTCCTGTCCGGCGGTGAATTGCCGGCAATGGTCCTCGTCGATGCCGTCGTCCGCCATCTCCCCGGCGCTCTCGGTTCACCTGATTCCGCCGGCGATGAATCGTTCAGCGATGGCCTGCTCGAAGCGCCGCCGTACACGCGCCCGCCGGAGTTCCGCGGCTGGGACGTGCCCGACGTACTGCTGTCGGGCAACCATCAAGAGGTCGCGCGCTGGCGTCGGCGCCGCAACCTCCTCTGGACGGCCGAGCGCCGCCCCGACCTGCTGAAGACGGCCTCGCTGACCGATGAAGACCGCGAATGGCTGGACGCCAATACCTTGCCCCTTGCCGACCGAGGCAGCTAGACTAGCAATGTTGTGCCATGGACGCCAAATCCTACGTAGACCTCAAGCGGAAATCCAAGATCCCGGACTTCCGGCCCGGCGATTCGGTGCGCGTTCACGCCAAAGTCGTGGAGGGCGACCGTGAGCGCATCCAGGTCTTCGAAGGTGTCGTCATCCGCATCCGAACCCGCGGGCCCGGCTCCAGCTTCACCGTCCGCCGTGTGAGCCATGGCGTCGGCGTCGAGCGCGCCTTCCCCTACCATTCGCCGCTCGTCGAGAAAGTGGAGGTGGCGCGCGTCGGCCGGGTGCGCCGGGCGCGCCTCTATTATCTCCGCGACCTCGTCGGCAAGGCTGCCCGCATCAAGCCCGGGGCGCGCGCCCGCTTCGAGGCGCTGACGGCTCCTGGTGCCGTTCCCGCGCCCGAACCCGAAGAGGAGTATGTAGAGGAAGAGGCGGAGGTCGGTGAGGACGGGGCGACGCCAGAAGGCGAGCTCGCGGAGGAGACGGCCGCCGCCGAAGGCGGAGAGTCGGAGGAAGGCGGGGAGGAGATCTCCGTAGAGGCGGCCGCAGGATCCGAAGCGGAGGACGAGTCCGCCGAAGGCGAGACGGAAGAGCCGTCCGGTGAGGCCGAGGAGGCCGAAGAGCCGACCAAGGCGTAAGCGGCTCGCCCCCAACTGTCATCCTGAGAAACGAAGGAACTGTCCCGGTGGGTTTGCTCGGGCCTTGTACGGCAGCCGGGACACTCTTCGGGGCGTGCCTGCCCTTCAAAGTCGATCAATTTTTGCGCCAGATTTCCTTTGTCAGAATGACACGCGGTGAGGCATTGTTCGTCGCTCGGCCTTCGCCTGTGACACCGCCCCGTTCGATATAGCCGCTCGCCTCGCTATACTGGCGCCGCAATGCCCTTCGCTGAAGTGGCGGTCAACGCCGCCGCCCCACTCCTTCAAACCTTCACCTATCGCATCCCCGATGGCCTTCCGATCGAGCCCGGCCAGGCCGTCTATGTCCCCTTCGGCTCGCGCACGCTACAGGGGATCGTCGTCGAGCGCACCGACTCTGCATCCGTCGCGCAGACCCGCGACATCGCCAACATCATCGACGTCCGGCCGCTACTCTCCCCGACGCACCTCCAGCTCGCCCGCTGGCTCAGCGAACACTACCTCGCTCCACTTTTCGACTGCATCTCGCTGATGCTGCCGCCGGGCTTCAAGCGCCGCCCGCTCGTTATGCTGCGACCGCTCGCCTCGCTCGAAGAGCTGTCGCACCTCAAGCTGAAAGACCTCCAGGCGACGGTCCTCCGCCGCGCCATCGAGCTGGGCGAGATAGAGGCGGAGCAGTTACGGCGCGAGGTCAAGGTTAAGGGCGCGCCGTCAGCGATCTCAGCGTTGATCAAGCGGGGCTTTCTGCAGCGCTCGTATCGTCTCGCCCGTCCTCAGATCGCGCCCAAGGTCGTGCGCCAGCTGCGGCTCGACGCGCCGGAGACCGAGATGCTCGCCCGCATCGAGGACCTCCGGGAGGAAGGCGGCCCGCGAGCGCTTCGCCGCGCCCTCGTCCTCGAAACCCTCGTCGACGAAGGCGTGCTGCCGCTGCCCCGTGCTCGTGACCTGGGCCTCACCCCCGCATTCCTTCGCGATCTCGAGACGGAAGGCCTCGCCCGCGCAGAAGAAGTGTACGTCGTCCGCGACCCGCTGGCCGGACGCGTTTTCCCCTACCGCGAGCCGCCCTCTCTGACAGAAGACCAGCAGCGGGCTTACGAGACGATCGCCGAGTCGCTCGCACCCGACTCCCTGCGCCGCGCGCCGACGACCTTCCTGCTTCATGGCATCACGGGCAGTGGCAAGACCGAGGTCTATCTGGCCGCCCTCGATCGCGCAATCGCGCTTGGCAAGCGAGTGCTTGTTCTCGTTCCCGAGATCTCCCTCACGCCGCAGACGGTCCGCCGCTTCGCCGAGAGGCTGCCCGGGCAGGTCGCGGTGATGCACAGCCGCCTGTCGCTGGGCGAGCACTTCGACATGTGGCACGAGATCCGCGATGGGCGGTATGCGGTCGTCATCGGCCCGCGCAGCGCACTCTTCGCCCCCCAGCCGGAACTGGCGCTCGTGATCATCGACGAGGAGCACGAGTGGACCTACAAGCAGCAAGAAGGCTCGCCACGCTACCACGCCCGCCGCTCCGCCGAGGAGCTCTGCGCCCTGACCGGCGCGGTTCTCGTCCTCGGCTCCGCGACGCCGGACGTCGAGAGCCGCTTCCGCGCGGACGACGGCGCATTCCGGCTGCTGGAGCTGCCCGAACGCCTGCTGCCGGCAGACGATGGCTCCGTCGAAGCCGGCCCGCTTCCGGAAGTCGATGTCGTCGATCTACGAGAGGAGTTGAAGGCGAGCAACCGAAGCATCTTCAGCCGCCCGCTCGCCGCCGCAATGCACCGCGCTCTCGACGCCCGCGAGCAGGTGATCCTGTTCTTGAACCGCCGCGGGACGGCGTCCTTCGTGCAGTGCCGGGACTGTGGCTTTGTGCCCGAATGCCGCTCCTGCGCCGTCGCCCTCACCTACCACGAGAGCGAGGGCGGTCAGACGCCCGCCCGTCTGGGCGCTCTCATCTGCCACTATTGCCGGCGCCAGATTAAGCCGCTACCGACGCGCTGTCCCGAATGCCAGGGCGGCCGCATCCGGCAGGTCGGGCTGGGCACCCAACGCATCGAGGAGGAGGTGCGCCGCGCCTTTCCGGAGGCGCGCACCCTCCGCTGGGACCGCGACGTGACCCGCGGGCGCGACTCGCACGAGGCGATCCTCGCCCGCTTCCTTGCCCACGAGGCGGACGTGCTGATCGGCACGCAGATGATCGCAAAGGGACTCGATATGCCGCTCGTCACGCTTGTCGGAGTCGTAACGGCGATATCCGCCGTTTGGTCGTCTCGTCCGCCTGACCTTCGCACACACCGGCGCGGCGTACTCACAGGAGCAGGCGGCAGCCATGGCCAGCCGTCTCACGCAGGAACGGGACCGCCGTGGTCTGCCGAACCTCGACGTCCTCGGCCCAGCGCCCGCCTTCGTGCCCCGCGTGCGTGGCCGCTGGCGCTGGAACCTGGTTCTACGGGGCGCTGACCCCGTCGCGCTCATCCGCGACATGCAGTTCCCACGCGGCTGGACAGTTGACGTCGATCCGGTCAGCTTGCTTTGACCGCCCTTAGCGGTACTCCTCACGGGGCGGCGAGAACACATCCACAAACACGCAGGGTTCGAGGGCGGTGGCTTCGTGCTCGGTGCCTCCGGGGACCATCCAGGTGTCGCCCGCTGATATCTCCCTCACCTCGTCGCCGAGCTTGAAGCGGCAGCGGCCTGAGACGAGATAGCCCGTCTGCTCGTGGGGATGCGTGTGCAGCGGAACGACGGCCCCAGTCTCCATGCGGATCTCGCAGAGCATCATGCGCTCGCCGTCCGTCAGAGTGCGGCGGACGACGCCGGTTAGCATCTCGACTGGGTTGGCGGCGGAGTTGAGGACGATCGGCATCTTTGTTTCTCCTTAGGCCGAGGCCTGTTCTTGCCGGAGGCGCTCGAGCGCTTCGCGAATGTCGTCATGCTTGAGAGCCAGGATCGCGGCAGCGAGCAGCGCGGCGTTCTTCGCGCCGTTAATCGCCACGCACGCGACGGGTACGCCGGGTGGCATCTGCGCGATCGAGAGGAGGGCGTCGAGGCCGGAAGCCGCGTGACTCCCCGACGCGATCGGGACGCCGATGACCGGAAGGGTCGTCATGGAGGCGACGACGCCGGGAAGGTGCGCGGACATTCCAGCGGCGGCGATGATCACTTCGAACCCATTGCCCGCCGCCGAGGCGGCGAATTGCTGGACCTTCGCGGGCGAACGGTGGGCGGACATAACTTGGACTTCGTGCTCGATTCCAAGATCAGTGAGGGCATCGATGCATGGCTGGAGGACCGGCAGGTCGGACTTGGAGCCCGTCAGGACCGCTACGCGAGCCATTGGGATTGGGAACTGTGAGTGAAGGCCATGGCGTGATTCTTGCGCCGAGGTCAACAGGCGTCAAGACACCGAAAAATCGCAATCCTTCTGAAAGGCAAGCGAATCTCACTTTAAGCTTGAGTGAGCCCTTGTGGCGCTAGCGTGAATGTGGAAGGGAAGGTGTGGAGGTATGGAACGCACGTTTCGCTGTCCCGAATGCGGGGCCGAATTTCCGAGTCAGGGCGCCATGGAGGAGCACGTCAGCCGCGAGCACATGGGGCCTTCGACGATGAACGCGCCGGCCGAGCAGGTCCGCAAGTGTCCCTCGTGCAGCATGGAGTTCCCGACGACCGAGAGTCTAGAGGAGCATGAGCGGACGCACCGCTCCGGCGTAGCGACCAACTAATCGACGCGTGCGTCCTGCGTCGGCGCGGCGATGTCTTTGCGGTATTCGGCGCGGGTGAAGTGAATGCGCTGCACGTTGCGGTAGACGATCGCCCGCGCCTCCGGCAGCGTGGGCGCTGACGCCACCACCGTCAGGACGCGGCCGCCGCTTGTGCGGACAGTGCCGTCCTCGTCGCGAGTAGTCCCCGCGTGAAATACCAGGACACTCGGCTCGACCGAATTGAGGCCGGCGATTGAGAAGCCGGTCCCGTACTCGCCGGGGTAGCCGCCGGAAGCGACGACCACGCCAATACAGGCGTCTGTTGACCACTCGATCTCGGCTTCGGATAGACGGTTGTTTACGACGGCCCAGCAGATGTCGAGGAGAACTGATTTAAGGCGGGGCAGAAGCACCTGCGTCTCCGGGTCGCCGAAGCGGCAGTTGAACTCGAGGACGCGAGGGCCTTCGGTAGTGATCATCAGTCCGGGGTAAAGGACACCGCGATAGGGCGAGCCTTCCTGCCGCATCGCATGGATAGCTGCTTCGGTGATCGTCTCGTGGATGAGGGGCTCCAGCGGTTCGTCGAGCCAGAGCGGCGGGCTGTAGGCCCCCATCCCACCGGTGTTCGGCCCTTCGTCCCCGTCATACGCGCGCTTGTAATCGCAGGAGAAGGGCATTGGCGCGACGGTAACGCCGTCCGTGAAGGCGTGCGCCGAGACCTCGCGGCCGGAGAGACGCTCCTCGATGACGACCCTCGAGCCTGCGTCGCCGAAGATGCGCTCGTCTCCGAGCATAAGGTCCACGGCCCGCAACGCCTCGTCCGTCGTGTCGCACATGAAGACTCCCTTACCCGCCGCCAGCCCATCGGCCTTGACGACGAGGGGGCCGGACCGAGATTCGACATAATCTCGAGCGGCGGAGCGTCCGCTGAACGACTGCGACTCTGCCGTTGGTATGCTGTGGCGCTCCATGAGGGCCTTGGCGAACGCTTTCGAGGACTCGATGCGGGCAGCGTCGCGCGAAGGCCCCAAAGCAGCGATCCCGCGCACCGCGAGCCGGTCGGCAAGGCCCGCCGCGATAGGACCTTCTTGGCCGAGAATGACGAGATCCACCCGGTGGTCGGAAGCGGCGGTGCAGACAGCCTCGAGGTCAGCGAGATCCAGCGAGAGATTGCGAGCGATTTCTGTCGTGCCTCCGTTTCCGGGCGCGACAAAGAGGTCGGTGAGCCTCGGCGATTCACGGAGCTTCCAGGCCAGGGCGTGCTCGCGGGCGCCCGAGCCCACGATGAGGACGTTCACGGGCTGCGCGCCAAAAAAGCGAGGGAGGGTAACGAGGCAGGCCAAACGGCTGCCTCAAACACACAGCAGCCGCGAAAGGCTAGGCCTGGACGAGGGAAGGAGCCCACCATCGGCTATTTTACGGCAACCGTCGCCTCCCGAAAATTAGTCGCCTGATGGTTTGGTTTACGCCCGCGTAAACCAAAGTCGTATTCCCAATTCCGCAAAGAACTAGCCGTTTGGGGAATTGTCGTATTCTCGGCGATGCGGTTGAATCAGATTCACAGACGAGATAACCCATCCCCCTCAACGGCTTCGGACCGGCGAATGCGCCCCCATTCGCCGGTCTAGCTTTTTTCGGCCACACAGAGACGCTCCTCGTTAGATCACCCGCTGAAGGCGGTGGTTCGGTGTGATCCCGGGAGTGCGGCCGCGTTTGGCGATGGGCCGGCCGTCGATCTCCTTGAGGTCGGCGGTGAAGTCGTTCGGTTTCGCCGAACTGATGTAACTGCCGACGCCAAAACCTTCCACCGGTGCGCCGGCTTCGATGAACTCCCGGATGCGTTCCGGTGTAATGCCGCCGCTGACGAAGATCTGGACGCCTGAAAATCCTTCGCTGTCGAGGCGGGCCCGGACTCTCTGTACCAGCTCGGGCGTGACCCCGCCCAATTCGTGTGGCGTATCGAGGCGGACGGCCTGGAGCTTGTCGCCCAGGGCCCGTGCGACGCGAATGGATTCTTCAGCCTCGTCGAGGAAGGTATCGACCAGCACCGTCCGTGACACGGCGGGGGCGAGGTGCTTATCGTAGGCGAGCGCCGCTTCTACCGTGTCGCCGAAGCAGAGGACCATGGCGTGCGGCATCGTGCCCGAGGGCTCCGTGCCGGAGAGCTTGGCGCCGAGCGGAGTCGAGCAGCCCGCGCAGCCGCCGATTACCGCCGCATAGTCCAGGTACGGCGCGACGCTCGGATGAACATGTCGCGCCCCGAAGCTCACGACGGGTATGGAACCGGCCGCTTCGACGCATTCATTAGCGGCGGTGGCCCAGCCCGTCTCGCTCGCCAGCGTGCCGAGGGTCGCTGTCTCATAGATGCCGTACGACCGGTACTGCCCCTTGATGCGAAGGACGACCTCTTTGGCGGTAATACGGTCGCCTTCCGCAAGCGCCCAGGCTTCCGCATCCGGCGACAGGGCGTCGCGCAGAAGCGCAATCACTTCTCGCATGCCGCAGAGAACGCCGTCGCGCGCTGGAAAGACCTCCATGACGGCGACAGGGTTCACACGCGCGGCCTGCATCGCCTCGCGCGTCCGAAGGAAATAGACGTCCGCGGTCTCGCCGGACAGGACTCGTTCGTCAGGCGCGAATGTGTCCGGGCTCACTGCGCGGCGGCAGTAAAGCCCGTGACGTTCGCGCCGAGCACGCTCTGCATCTGCTTGAGCGCAAATATATGCGCGTCCGGGTCGAACGTGGCGACGCAGTCGGCAGGGACTTCGACGGCGTAGTCGCGGTAGCGGGCATCGGCGGCGGTGTAGAGCACGCAGATGTTCGTGCAGTCTCCGACGACGATGATCTTGTCAGGCTTCAGCTCTTCGAGGCGGTCGTCAAGATTCGTCTCGAAGAAGGCGCTGTAGCGGCGCTTTGGGATGATTTCGCCGGCAAATTCAGCGAGTTCGGGAATAACATCCGGCTCTTCGGTACCCCGGATGCAGTGCGGCGGGAACATTTCGAACTCTTTGTCATCTGGTTCATGCGTATCACAGACGAAGATGATGTGCGAGCCGGCGGCCTTCTCGCGTTCGAGGAGTTCGCGGATGCGCGGGATGATCTCCCGTATAGTCGGCCCGACATACAGATTCCGGCCCTCTTCGCAGAAGCCGCGGACCATATCGGCGACGATTACCAGGTTCGCCATGGGCGCCTAACGCCGGACTATTAGCCTCCGCATGACGATGGTGGTCTCGGAGATGGAGATCGTGCCTTCCGGGATGCTGTCGTCCGGCTTCGGTATCA
>VBEJ01000116.1 GCA_005882985.1 Chloroflexota bacterium | reverse complement strand
GTTCGAGACGCTGGACGAGAACTACTGGCAGCATGCCCTCGACCAGAACCTGCTCTCCGCGGTCCGGACGACACGCGAGGCCCTGCCGCATCTCAAGCGTTCAGGAAGCGGTCGGGTCATCAACATCACCTCCGTGGCGGTGAAGCAGCCAATCGACGGCCTCATGCTCTCGAACGCGACGCGCCTGGGCGTCATCGGCTGGGCGAAGACACTGTCCCGCGAGCTTGCGCCGCACGGGATCACAGTGAACAACATCTGCCCCGGTAACATCGCCACTGAGCGGCTTATGTCGCTGATCGAGGACCGGGCGAAACGGCAGAAGCAATCGGTGGAGGAGGCGGTCGCGCTCGAGGAAGGTCGCGTCCCGATGGGCATCCTCGGCGAACCGGACGATGTGGCGAACCTGGCGGTATTCCTCGCCTCGGACAAGGCCCGCTATATCACCGGAGCGACGATCCAGGTCGACGGTGGCAGCACCACCGCCATTATGTAAGGAGCCACCGAGTGAGCGCCGACCGCGTTGCGTACTTGAACGAATTTGCCAGGGACCGCCATCCGGGCATCGTGGGAATAGAGGTGCTCACCTGCGACGCGGACCTCGTGACCGGCCGGCTCGACGTGAAGCACGAGCTGGTGGCCGGAACCGGCTACCTCTGGGCGCCCGTCATCATTACTCTTGCAGACTGGCTGTGCGCCTGCGGGATGGGCCCGAACCTTCCCGAGGGAGCCAGCTTTACGACAATCGAACTGAAGGCGAACTTCGTCGGGACGGTCGGCGAGGGTGGTTCGATAATCGGCCGCGCCAGACCTGTCCACCGAGGGCGCACGACGCAGGTCTGGGACGTGGAAGTGGCGAACGAGGCGAACGGTAAGACCATCGCTCTCTTTCGCTGCACGCAGATGGTGCTGCTGCCCGCTTAAGCATCACACTCAAGCAGCCGTTCCGTGTGGATGTCTGATGCCCCTAGGCAGGGCGGCCGCGGAAGGTCGGGTCGCTCTTGTTGAGCCAGACGTTCGACTGCCAGTAGCTGCTCCCGAACCACGGGAAGAACACCGCGTTTTTCACGTACGGCCAGGTAACGATCGCAAGGTAGGGCGTGGCGTAGTCCACCCGGGCGTGGGCGCCCTTCTGCATACCATCGCCTTCCAGGCCAAGTAGGTAGCGCTGGATCTGGTATCCCAATTGCCGCCTCTTCTCGATATCGAACTCCCGTCGCTGAGCGTCGAGAAGCTTGTCGAGGTCCGGGTCTTTCAGCCGGAAGGAGTTTTTGGAGCCGGTGCTGTGGAAATACGGGTACACCCAGTCGTCGAGGTCGATCCAGCCATTGTCGAAGCCCCAGTACATCGAGGCGAGGTCACAGCTGTCGTCGGCCAGCGCTTCGGCGATACGTGAGTAGGCCTGTGAAAGGGTCCGCAGCTTGTCAACGGAAATGCCGAGGTTCTTGTTCATGAACTGCTTCCAGGTGCCGATGAAGTTCGGGATATAGCTCGGGATGTCGGCGAACCAGACCTGCGGCAGCTCCGGGCTCCCGGCCGCATCAAATAGCTGGCGGGCTTTCTTGATGTCTTCTTCGCGCTCGGCAGAGCCCTGCCGGTATCCGGGAGAGGAGAGAAGCTCATCTTCGGGCAGCGCCCAGTAAGAAATAGCACCGCCGATCGGCCCCTGCATCTTCCATTCGCCGCTCCCGATGACGTCGACGATCTGCTGCCTCTCTGTCGCCAGATGGATGGCCTTCCGCACCCGCACATCATCGAACGGCTGGCAAAACATCTTGAAACGAGTCCCAATCCAGCCCGAAACCCAGAGCTGGAAGAACTTGAGCTCGGGCTTCTCCTCTTTGATCTTGTAGATCCAGTCGGGGTTCTCGATGAAGGTGGCGCCGTCGATCTCTTTGCGCCGGAACAGCGCTTCCAGGCTAGTGTCGTTCAAGCTGCTGCCCGAGACTGTGTAGCCGTCCAGATACGGTCGCTTCAAGTCGGGCTCGCCCCAGCCAAACCACTCCGGATTTCGCACGGCCTTGTATTCGATGCCGAACTTGAGGTCACCCCAGAAGAACGGACCGGTGCCGATCATGCGCTGACCCGGCTGCGGCCCGCGGTTCGTATCCACGGTATCCAGAGGCTGGCCACCAGGACCGGGATCGTTATCGACGATCTCCTTTGGGATGATCATCGCGTTCGTGTCAGCCATGAAGTGATAAAACGGCGCAATCGGTCCCTTGGTCTTTATGTTGATCGTGTAGGGGTCCGTCGCCGTGATCGAATCGATCGTCTCGTACTGGCTGCGCCGGTAGTAGTAACCCTTCTGGATGCTCTGCGAAGCGTTCTTCTGACGCTCGTAGCTGTACACCACGTCTTCCGCGGTCAACTCTCGGCCCGCCAGCGAGGGGAAGTTGCTGCGTATAGCGTCAGTGCTGTGGAACTTGATACCCTTGCGCAACTTCACCACGTACTCCGTCGGAGGGTTGCCGATCATTTCCGGCGCGCTCTCCGCCAGGTCCGGGGCAATGTTTCCCCATGTCGGCTCGGAGTGACTCTTGTACATGTACAGCTTGCTAAACACGGCCGATAGGTTGGCGTACATGGGCCCGAATTGCGTTTGATGAGGGTCGTGTCTGTCGAGCACCACGGGGTCGAATCCCTGCGAACGGATGATCCCGCCCCGCATGTCGTCCGGACACGGCTCCACCTCGCGGCGGGCATCGATAATCTTTTCGGCCCCCAGGTCGGCGCCCCGGTCGACGTTGGAGCCCTGCTGTGTGTTGTTCCCGTTGCCGCTGTCATCGCCCCCGCAACCGACAACGGCGGCGGCAGCGATACCGCTTCCGGTGAGGGCCGCGCCGCTGATCAGCCGCCGGCGGCTGACACGCCTACGCCAGAACCGGTCCCAGTATGTAGGCTCCTCCATCTTCAAACTCCTTTCAGGCGCAGTGCTCTAAGTCCGGAGCGAACAGTTCGGTTCTGACGATTCCCACTTTCTGCCGACAGTCTTGCGTTCTAGGCCGCCCGCCCACGGTACGTAGCATGATTCTTATCGAGCCACACGTTGGCCGTCCAGTAGCTATTGCCGAACCAGGGAAAGGCCACGCGGTTCTTAAAGTAGGGCCAGGCCACGGTTGCCGTACGCGGTGTGGCATAATCGGTCCTCGCATGAGCGCCCTTCTGCATCCCGTCGCCTTCGAGGCCCAGCAAATAGCGCTGGATCCTGTAGCCTAGTTCCTTGCGTTTCTCATAGTCGAACTCGGTCCGCTGGGCGTCCAAAAGCGTATCGAGCTCCGGGTCCTTCAGCCGGAAGGAATTCTTCGAGCCGGTGCTGTGGAAGTACGGATATACCCAGTCGTCGAGATCGATCCAGCCGTTGTCGAACCCCCACGTCATTGAGGCCAAATCGCAGCTGTCATCGGCTATCGCCTCCGCGATGCGCGAGTAAGCCTGCGTGAGCGTGCGGAGCTTGTCTATCGGGATGCCGAGGTTCTGGTTCATGAACTGCTTCCAGGTGCCGACGAAGTTCGGGATATAACTGGGGATGTCGGCGAACCAGATTTGGGGAAACTCGGGGCTTCCCGCAGCCTCGAACAGCTGCCGGGCATCCGTAATGTCCTTCGTGCGTTCGTCCTTCGTCTGACGGTAACCGGGCAGCGTGAGGAGCTCGTCATAGGGAAGCGCCCAGTACGAGATCGCGTTTCCGACCGGCCCCTGCATCCTCCACTCGCCGCTGCCGATAACATCGACGATCTGCTGGCGCTCGGTGGCGAGGTGAATTGCTTTACGGACGCGAACGTCATCGAAAGGCTGGCAGAACACCTTGAACCGGCTGTTAATCCAGCCCGAGATCCAGCTGCGGAAGAACTCCAGTTCGGGCTTCTCCCGTTTGATCTTGAAGACCCACTCAGGGTTTTCAATAAAGCCGGCGGTATCCACCTCCTTGCGGCGGAACAGCGCTTCCAGACTGGTGTCGTTCAGGCTGCTTCCGGATACGGTGTAGCCATCCAGGTAAGGCCGCGCGAGACCTGGCTCGCCCCAGCCGAACCAGGCTGGGTTGCGTATCGCCTTGTATTCGATGCCGAACTTGAGGTCGCCCCAGAAGAACGGCCCTGTCCCGATCATCCGCTCCCCCGGTGCCGGCCCGCGGTTGGTGTCGACGGTGTCGAGAGGAAGGCCGCCGGGCCCGGGGTCCATGTCCACGATCTCCTTGGGGATGATCATCGCGTTGGTGTCGGCCATGAAGTGGTAGAAGGGAGCGATGGGCCCCTTGGTCTTGATCCGGATCGTGTAGTCGTCTACCGCTTGGACCGTGTCGATTGTGCGGTACTGGCTGGCGCGATAGTAGTAGCCCTTCTGGATGCTGTCGGGGTTGCGTTGCCGGTCATAGCTGAAGACGACGTCCTCGGCCTTTAGCTCGCGCCCGGCCAGATCTGGGAAGTGACTGCGAATCGCGTCCGTGTCGTGAAACTTTATGCCCTTGCGGAGCTTCACAACGTATTCTGTCGGCGGGTTGCCGATCATCTCCGGAGCGCTCTCGGCCAGGTCCGGCACGATGTTCTCCCAGGTTGGCTCGGTGTGGCTCCTGTACATGTAGAGCTTGCTGAAGACGGCCGAGAGGTTGGCGTACATCGGCCCGAATTGGGTCTGATGTGGGTCGTGTCTGTCCAGGACTACAGGGTCGAAGCCCTGGAAGCGCAGCGTCCCACCACGCATATCGGCTGGGGCGGGAACTACCTCCCTCCGGGCGTCGATAAATTGCGGCACCTCGCTCTCGAGGTCTTCTCCGAGGCCGCCTTCTCCACCTCCGCCAGACTTGTTTTTGTCTGTCCCGCTCTCATCGCCGCCGCACCCAACAACGGCCGCGGCAGCCAGGCCGCCGCCAGTGAGCGCGGCGCCGGTTAGTACCCGACGGCGGCTGAGCCGTCTACGCCAGAACCGGTTCCAGTAAGTAGGCTCCTCCATCAGGCTCGCGCTCCTTTCAGCCTGCTGTCATTCAATACGTTGCCAAAGCGGAGAAGGTTCGCGGGCGATTATCAACCGACGCGCAGGCGCGGATCAAGAACGTCACGCAAAGCGTCGCCCGCGAGGTTGAAGCCAAGGACGGCCAGCGCAATCGCACCGGCGTAAGCGATAACAGGCCACGTATGTGTGTCCACGCCCTCCCGCTGGGCGCGTCCGAGATCGAGTCCCCATGAGGCGCCCTCCTGCGGGACAAACTGCGGGACGATAAACGCGAGAGCGGCTTCAGCAAGGATGACCACGCCGAGGCCGGTCGAGAACACGACGATGACCGAGGCCATGATGTTTGGCAGTATGTAGAACGACATCGTCCGAGCGTCGGTAGCGCCGATGACTCTTGCCGCCTCGACGTACTGTTGTTCTCTCGTCGATAGCACGACTCCTCGCACGATTCGCTGCACCTGCGGTATGCCAACGAACCCTAAGGCGAATGCCACGACCAACAAGCTCGGCTGTGACGTGAACGGCGTAATCGATAGGATCAGGATCAGCGTCAGCAACGGCGGGAATGACTGCAATGCATCCAGAAGCCGCTGTACCGCTGTATCGAACCATCCCCGAAAGTAACCGCTGATCACGCCGATCACAGTACCTATCGCTGTGGCCAGGGCGAGAGCCCAGAGCCCGATAAACATCGACCGGCGGGCCCCCCAGACCACACGCGTCCAGTTGTCTCGTCCCGAGCCGTCCGTCCCAAGCCAGTGCTTCGCTGAAGGTGCCGCATCCGTGTTGAGGCGGCCGGTCACGTTCTTGAAATTCTGCTCCTCTCCATAAGGGGCGAGCCAGGGCTTGCCGAGCTTGAAGCCAAGGGGCGAGTGCGGCAGCTCTGGCACCCCGAATTCGGCCTTCGGCGTGCCCAGCGTCATCGCGATCATGAAGAGTACGAAGAAGAATCCGAGCGCCCCAAGCGGCTTTCGCCGAATGAACTTCAGGACATTGCGAATTGCACCCGGGCGATGGGGCAGCGCCAACTCCGGCGCTGCCGGGCCAATGCTGGGGATCGCCTGTTCTTGCGCCATCTACATTCCGTCAGCTGTAGCGAATGCGCGGGTCCAGCCAGCCATACGCGATGTCCACCATCAGGTTGATGAACACAAGCATCACCGCGACTACTAGCACTATGCCCTGGATGACAGGGAAGTCTCCCTGCAAGGCAGCGCTCGTCACGAAGAACCCAATGCCGGGGATGTTGTACTGCGTCTCCAATATCACGTTACCGCTGATCACCGAACCTAATAGAAGGCCGATTACCGTGAGAACGGGAATCAAGGCGTTCTTCAGCGCATGCCTCACAATGACGACACGTTCACGAAGCCCCTTTGCCCACGCGGTCCTGACGTAGTCCTGACGCATCACCTCAAGCATCTGAGAGCGCAAGAAACGCATGAGCACTGCGCCCGTGCCCAGCCCACCGACAAGCGCCGGCCCCGTCACCCGCTGGAGGTTCTTCACCGGGTCTTCCCAGAGGTCCTTCCAGTCAGACCCCGGACCCAGCCATTGGTCCAACCCGGTCCCGCCCGCGTACCTCGTCGTGAAGAGAATTACGAAAACGGCGATGATGAACACGGGTATACCGAGGAAGAAGATCGCGACAAAGCGAAGGATATAGTCGACCCATTTGTCCTGTCTGATCGCGGAGATTACGCCGACCGGGACGCCGACGAGAAGCGCGACCACGATCTGAAGAAGGCCGAGCTCGATAGACGGCGCCGCCCGCGAAGTGATTTCGTGCAGCACCGGCTTCTTCTCCGAGAACGTCTTGCCGAAGTCAAGCGTCAGCGTATTTTTCATAAAGTCCACGTACTGCTTCGGAATGCTCTCGTCCAGCCCTAGTAAGTTCTTCGCGACGTTCTTACATTGCTGCGTGTCCTCGCCAGCATGGAAGCAGCCTGCGGCAAATCTGTTGACGACCTGGTCGGAGTCGACGCGGAGCGCTGCAAACACCATCGTCGCCACGAGTAACAGCACAACACCATTGAGGAGCATGCGGCGAATAATGTACTGCTGCATTTCCTACCCGGGCAGGCTCCTGGAGTACCGTAGGTTCCGCATTGGGGCGAGCATGTTGGGCACGTGTCGCCGGCCTCCCGGGCGACTGGTGGCTAGAAAATTATCACCGGCTCATTGCCGTGTCAAGGGATCGTTAATATTCCTCACTTATGGCCGATATGGCGGCGGCCGACGGCTGGCTGTGTTGACAGCCTCCCCCTTTCGCCTTACGATAGTTACTGCAATCACAAACGTGATGCGCCAAATCCCGCCGTAGGCGGGACCGGGGAAAATGCAGTGGGGTGAATCTCGCCACAGGCGAGTAGGGTCAAGGGCCCTTTCGACCCGAACCCGTCAACTAACCTCGGCGGCGGAGGAAAGGGTCGTGCCTAACAATGGTGAACGGCCTTTCTGTCGTGTCTAATTAGGGAGGTGGGCTCGATGCAGACTGCTCCCCCGCGTAGCTGTCCGCGATGTGAGGGTTCGATGCTATTCGAAGAGGACTGGTACGGCGCCTACAGCACCTGCCTCTCCTGCGGATACGTTTACGAGTTCGGCGCGACCGCTGCCCTGGAGCTAGAGAGCGACGGCACTGGGGACCAACGCCAGCGCCGGCGCCAGCCTTCTCACGGTAAGCTCCGCCTCTAGGTTTCGCGCTCTAGCCGGACGGTGGAGGCCCGGCCAAAACACCTCGCGCCCGCCAATTCTTATTCTCTCTATACACATTATTAACGAATCTTGCGGCGGTTCCCTCTTGTCCCCCGTTCAGCGACGCCTATATGCTGAGCTTGCGTGAACAACCAGCGTTTCGAGCAGTTGACCGTTGAGGGAGGATTCCAGGGCATGCTCTCTCCAATCAAGGAGAGCCAGGGCGGCGCCTTCTCAGCACTTCAGCTTCATTTCCTCCGGCGCTTGAATCGGCTCCTCCTCCTGCGGGTTGAGCAGTCCGGGCAGCTCAATGAAGAGGGTCTCCACCTGATCGATCGCGCCATCTACTCAACCTACTGCGATGCGGTCGACCTCGGCGTGACCGAGGAGGCCCAAAAGCTGCTGCACCGAACGGCTCAGTCGTCTGCAGGATAGACTCGGCGCAATAATGGCGTCCGGCGCGCTCTAGCCGAACCCAGCCGCCGCCGGTGGCGTCTGCCGCACGACCGAGTTTCGAAGAACCCCGATTCCGCCGATTTCCACTTCAATGATATCGCCTTCTAGTATCGTCGGCGTCTCGCCCGGAGTGCCCGTAAATATGAGGTCCCCCGGCTCCAGCGTGCACACTTGCGAGGCAAAGGCAATCAGCGTCGCGACACTGTGGACGAGCGCCACTGTATTCGTCCTCTGACGCTCTTCGCCGTTGATGCGGGTCGTCAGTTCCAGCCCGGCCGGATCGAGCTCTGTGGCAATGACTGGTCCAATCGGCGAGAAGGTATCGGCGCCCTTGGCGCGCCACCACTGCAGGTCGTCGCGTTGCCAGTGCCTCGCGCTCACGTCGTTTCCACACGTGTAGCCGAAGACGTAGTCGAGAGATTGGTCCGGACCGACATTTCGGCATGCGCGGCCGATTACCGCCACCAGTTCCCCCTCGGCGTCCACTCGCCGGGCGCCCTCCGGCAGGACGATCGGCTCGTCGCTCCCGATAACGGAGGACGACGGCTTCAGAAACAGTTGCGGCTCGGCCGGCGCCTCTTCACTCTTGGTGATCGCACTCGCCCCCGCAGCATGCGATTGATAGTTCACTGCCGCCGCGAGGATCTTGCCGGGCCGCGGCACCGGCGCCAGAAGGGTGACCTCCGACAGCGGAATGCCCGTCTGCGCGGGCGAATGTTCCGCGAAGATTTCGCCTTCCAGCTCGTAGATATGCTCGCCCTGAATGACGCAGTAAGATTCGCGAGCGCCATGGCGAAAACGAGCGTAGATCATACCCGCTAGAAGAGCAGTTGTATGCGGCGGAACCGCTCCGTGTAGCCGCCTTTGTCGTTACGCCAAAACTCCCGCACGCGACCGGCCATCTCTTCGAAGTTCTCGAACTGGCTTTCGTGCTGCCGCAGCGCTTCGAACTTCGTCTCGATCGTCTCCGTGATGTCCACGTCAAAATTCGTGTCGGAAGCGCTCCACAGATAGATCTCCTTTACGCTGTATGGCTCCAGGCCTTCCTTGAGCAGCTCGGGGAAGCTCGGCCGGTTGCGCGCCATCGGGTACACTGCGTCGATCGCGACTTCCCCCGCGTGGCGGTGGTCGGGATGATTCACGAATAGGTTGCGGGCGATCTGGTCGGTATCGTGAGTGAACACCGCGTGCGGTTTGAGCCTTCGTATGTATCTGACGACGTCGCGCATCAATTCGCGGTTGTAGTCGAGTTCCCCGTCCACGTAGTCGAGGAAGAAGACTTCCTTCACGCCTAACACTCGGGCGGCCGCGCGCTGTTCTTCTCGGCGCAACGGTACGAGCTTGTCGGGCGTCATCTCCGGGTCCTCGCTACCTTTCGAGCCGTCGGTACAGATGAGGTAATAGAACTCCCACCCGTTACGCGACCAGAGGGCCGCCGTTCCGCCAACCCCGAACTCCGAATCGTCGGGGTGCGCCGCAACGACGAGGGCCCGCCTGGGTCCTTCCTCTTCGGGCGTGGGCATCGGCACCTCTTCGAGTTCGCTCGCCATAGGGCGCTCCTTGTCGGTTCAGGCAGTAGGTAGCGACCGGCATTGTAGCAAATGCCACGGGCGCATTGACAATCGAACGTATGCTCTCTAGACTTTTGTTCTAAAAGAACAAAGGTTCGGTTGCGGACACGGGCCGGGCATGGAGGAAGAATGAGAGAGCTCTCGCCGAAGCAATGGAAGATCCTTGAATTCATCGGGGCCTTCGTAGATGAACACGACTATCCGCCGACCATCAGACAGATCCAGGAAGCGTGCGAAATCAGCTCGACGTCAGTAGTTGACTACAACCTGCGAGCTCTCGAGAGGTTGGGCTACATCCGCCGTGACCGCGACGTTTCGCGGGGAATCGAGCTAGTCGACAAGCGCCCTCGCGTGGTTGCCGTACCTATCATCGGCACGATCGCGGCGGGCCAGCCGATCCCGGTCCCATCCCCCGATACGTGGCAGCAATATGACTCCGAAACTGTGCATGTGCCGCCAGACAGGGTCGGTAACCGGGAGCACGTCTACGCCCTGCGCGTCAAAGGGGACTCGATGATTGACGCGCTCGTGAACGACGGCGACATTGTGATTATGCAAAAGGCGGAGACGGCAAAGGACGGCGAGATGGTCGCGGCCTGGCTGAAGGACGAGCAGGAAGCTACGCTCAAGAGGTTCTATCACGAGGGCGACCGCGTCCGCCTGCAACCGGCAAACAGCACCATGGCGCCGATCTATACGAGTGCGGCAAACATCCAGGTACAGGGTAAAGTCATCCATATCTCCCGCGATAATCCCTGAGTTACGCCTGACGGGCGCGTTCCCTCGGCGCGTCCCGCTGATATAATCGGGACGTACGCCCTGATCCGCCTTACTGCACACAAAGGAGCCCACTTGAGCGCTCCCATTCTGCGGATAGAAGAGCTGTCGGCCGAATTCGTCACGCCTGATGGCACCGTTAAAGCCGTCAACCATGTGTCTCTGTCGCTGCGTGAGGGCGGCACGCTCGCCTTGACTGGCGAGAGCGGGTCCGGCAAGACCTCCGTGGCGCTATGCGCGCTCAACCTCCTTCCCCACCCCGGCCGCATCACCAGCGGCCGCATCCTCTTGAACAACGTCGACGTCCTTTCTCTCACCAGCGAGGCCCTCCGCCAGGTCCGCGGCCGCGACATCGCGATGGTCTTCCAGGACCCGGCAACCGGCCTGAATCCGGTGCTTTCCGTTGGGCAGCAGGTGGAGGAAATAATCACAAACCACCTTGAGGTGCCCAGGCGAGAGGCCAAGCGGCGGACAGTCGAGGTACTCGGCCAGATGGGGCTTCCCGAACCGGCGCAGGTCGCGACTCGATACCCGTTCCAGCTGTCGGGCGGCATGGCCCAGCGAGTCATGATTGCCATCGCAACCGCGCTCAATCCGAAAGTGCTCATTCTCGACGAACCGACCTCGGCGCTCGATGTGACCGTGCAGGCCGCCATCCTTCAGGACCTGCGACGGCTCCAGCAGACGTACGGCACCTCCATCCTGCTGATCACCCATGACCTCGGGATCGTCGCGCAGATGGCCGAGGAAGTCGCAATCATGTACGCCGGCTCCGTGGTGGAGTATGCGGAGGCGAGGACACTATTCGATCGTCCTCGCCACCCTTACACGTGGTCGCTTCTGGCGAGCCGTCCCCGCTGGGACCGGGAGGGCGGGGGGCGCCTTCCGTCAATCCGCGGCACACCGCCCAGCCTGATCGACCTGCCGGACGAATGTCCATTCCTCCCGCGCTGCCCCAAGGCAACGAACGTCTGCCGTACCGAGCGCATCCCTGCGCTTATCGCGCTTGAGGCGGGGCACTACGCGGCCTGCTACAACCCCATCTACCAGGAGGAACCGGCCGGGGCGGGTGCTCGACCGGACTAAGCGGCCTGTGAAGAGGAAGCAGGCGCGGCGAGTTCGTGGACAAGCAATTCGAGAGTTAGCTCTTCCGAGTCGATCATTCCCTGCTTGACGTCGTAGTCGGCCTGCGCGATCCGGTCCAGCGCCCAACTGACACGAGGCAGAGGGTAGCGCGACACTTGGTCGAGCAGTCGCTCGAGCGCGTAAGGGCTCTGGATCCTTAGCTCAGCAGCAATGTTCCGCCCGCTGTCGCCTCGGTCCAGCATTTCGCGCGCTATCGCTATCCGCCGGTAGCGGTTCTCGATGGTAAGGAGCAGCACGGCGGGTGGCTTTCCCTTGTCGAGCAGGTCATGAACCAGCCGGGTCGCGGCGGCGGCTTTGCCATCGGCCACCGCGTCTGCCAGCAGGTATCCCTCCCGTTCGCGAACGTCGGTCACCAGCATCCTCACATCCTGCTCGCCGACCGGCCGACCCGAAGCATAGGCGGCCAGCTTGTCCAGCTCGCTTGCGAGCATCCAGGTATCGTTGCCGACCAGTTCGGCCAGCAACGAGGACGCTCGTCCTTCCAGGCGCAAGCCTATCGTCCGTGCCCGCGACTGGACCCAGCCGGCGACCTCTTTCTGAGCAGGAAGGGAGGTCGGTCTGACCGTCGCGAACGGTTCGATTGCCTTCAGCAGGTTGCGGTCGATGCTCTCGCCGTCTTCGAGGACGAGCACGGTCTGTTCTGGAATTCGCGCGGCGTAGTCCACGAGCGCCCACCAGGGGCTGCGCTCGTCTGCCGCCTCGGCTTGCTTGCGTCGCGACTGCTTGCTGCCTCCGCCACGGCCACCTGCCTGGCCGAGGGCACCCTCGACAATGACCAGGCGGCCACCTCCGAACATTGAGAGCGTGTCGCACGCAGCAAACACATCTCGTGGCGTGGCCTGCCGCGCATCGAGCCGGTTGGTGTTCGCGGACAGCATCCCGTCCGTGTCGAGCTCGGCTTTAAGCTTTTTCAGCGCCTCCGACCGCGAGAACGAGTCCGACCCGTGGAAAACGTAGATCATCCGGAATCGACTTTAGCAGCTGGGCGAGCCATCAAGAACTGCACAACTGACAGGTGAGCCGCTGGCGGGAGTGCATGGGAGTCGAACCCACCCAGGACGGTCCTACCGCCCTACAACGGTTTTGAAGACCGAGAGGCCCACCGGGACCCTTCCACTCCCGCACGCGATAGCATCGAGGAGCGAGGCTCAAAGAGCAAGAGAACAAGAAACCCGGTGCCGAGTGCCGAAAGCCGAGTAAAGACGCCAACAGCCAACCGCTAACGGCTAACAGCTACTCACTTACAGCGCTCGGGACGGGTCCGGCTGCGTGGGTGAACTTGTTCGTAATGTAATGATCGGCCGCGATCGCCGCAGTGACCCCATCGCCCACCGAGCTCGCTACCTGCCGTGCGGAGTTCTGCCGGACATCTCCGGCCGCGAATAGCCCCGGCTGGTCCGTTTCCATCCATTCGTTCACAATCATGTGCCCGCCGTTGTCCATCTTCACGAGCCCCTTCATGAAGTCGCTGTTCGGGTGCTGCCCAATGAAAATGAATACGGCGGACAACGGCAATTCCCGTCTCTGGCCCGTGACCACATCGCGTACTTTTGCGGCCGTAACCTGCCCGTCGCCCATGATCTCTTCAACCACCGTGTTCCAGATAAAGTCCATCTTTGGATTGGCGAACGCCCGGTCCTGGAGGATCGCGCTCGCGCGCAGCTCATCGCGCCGGTGAATCACCGAGACCTTGTCTGCATAACGTGATGTAAAGAGGCCCTCGTCCATCGCCGCGTCGCCGCCGCCCACCACCGCCACATCCAGCCCTTTGAAGAAGGCCGCGTCGCACGTCGCGCAGTACGACACTCCCTTCCCGGTCAGGCGCTCCTCCCCCGGTACACCCAGCCGGTTGTATTCCGCCCCGCTGGTTACAATCAACGCCTTCGCGACGATATCCCGCTCGTCAGTCTTGACGAGCCACTTTTCGCCGGCGCGCTCGACGGCCGAGACGGCGCTGTACTCGGTCTCCATGCCGTACGACTCGCTTTGCTGGAGCATCGTTTGCGCGAGGTCGAAGCCGTTGACACTCGGTACTCCTGGGTAGTTCTCGACCAGCTCGGTGAGCGAGATTTGGCCACCGACGACGCCCTTCTCGAGGAGCAGTGTCTTGTGCCGGCCGCGCGCCGCATACAGTCCGGCGGCAAGCCCGGCAGGCCCGCCGCCGATGATCACGACGTCGTATTCAGTGGAATCGCGCTGGTTATTTGTTTCAGGAGCCACTTTTAGGAGAGGGCTTTCTCCAGAGACCGCTTCAGATCGCTCTTAGGACGGAACCCGATCAACTGGTCGACGATCTGCCCGTCCTTGAAGACGAGCAGCGTGGGGATGCTCCGGATACCGTACTTGGAAGCGGTCTGGACGTTGTCATCGGTGTTGATCTTGTAAAAAATTACCTTGCCGCTATACTCGTCCGCCAGCTCCTCTACGATCGGCGCCACCATGCGGCAGGGACCGCACCACGGCGCCCAGAAGTCTACCAGGACCGGCAGCTGGTTCTTCAGTACCTCCTGGTCCCATTCGGCGTCGGTTACTTCTGCGGGCTTTGCCATTTTGTTCCCTCCTTCAGCGTTCCGGTTCATTGACCCCTGCCTGCGATGATGCTATTATACCCCAGAGGGGTATGTCAATGCAAGAACAACAAGTGACCAAACAGACAGACGCCGAGACGGACGCCATCCTCACCCGCCTTCGGCGGATCGAAGGTCAGATCCGCGGCATCCATCGCATGCTCGAAGAGGACCGCGTTTGCGAAGACGTCGTGACGCAGTTGATGGCTGCCCGCAGCAGCCTCGACCAAGCCGGGCTCCTGATCATCGACCACCACATCGACCGCTGCCTCGTCGCCGACCGGCCTACAGAGGAGGCCCTCCGCAACCTGCGCCAGGCGCTCCGCATGTGGTTCCGCTTTGGCGGCCGCACGCAGCACTCCTAACGAGCGCGAAAAGCTCACCGCATGGGGTGAAACGCGCGGTACCTTGCTAGCAGGGCGCTCCCGTGGCTTCCAGCCACGTCGTCCCCGGGTCGCCCGGGTCGAACGCGGCAACCCATCCTTCGGCACCGTCGCCGCTGCGGACCGGCCACCACTGAAGCCCACGAATGAGGGCTGGCGAGCCCAGCATGCATACAATCGCTCCTTCGCTGAGCAAGCCGATAGCCTCCTGATCTATGCCTGGCTCTCGGCGCATGTTCAGGCCCTGCGCCCCAACCTTCGTTAGGCGAACCTGACAACCAGCCGTGGGCAGGAATCCTGCGCAGTTGACCCATCCGGCGAAGTGGCTGCCACCACCGGGCGGGACGCTTTTGGGCAAACCCTCTATCTTTGTGAGGCCGCTTCCATCGGCCCTCATCGCAAACACATCGCTAATGGGTGAACCTTGCAATTGAGCAATGTCCACAGGCGCGCCAACAGCCGTGAAGGCCAGCAGATCCCCATCCGGCGACCAATAGGCGTGCGGCGCCGCGCAACCGAAAAGGGCCCATCCAGTGCAATCGAGTGGCACCCTTACCAATTCGCTCTCCCGGTTTCCGTCGGAGTCGATAGTATAGATCGGCACCTTCCAATCAGCTTCTGCTGCGGCATCGGGCCGTCTGACGAACACAATCGGGTTGCCTTGGGGTGACCATTGAGGAGCCCCTCCCGCTGTGAGAAAGCGGGTACCAGTGCCATCGGAATTGACGATGTACAGGCCATATGGCTCGGTGTATGAGTAGTAGGCAAGTTTGGCGCCGTCAGGGGACCAGGCGACTGCCGGGACTCCTTCGCTGTAGCACACCACAGGGCTTCCTCCCGGAGGGTTGGACAACCGTGTGAGGCCTGAACCTTCGGCGTTGACAGCATAGAGTCGTCCGTCCGCCATAATTGGGTCGGACGGGCATGCGTAGAAGACAAGGCGCCCACCTCCGGGCGCCCATCCGATCACACCCGTTAGATAAGAGACTCCGTCGATCATTACCTTGCCGGGGTCTTCTCCCAGTTCCATGCGAGCGTCGTACCGGCGGTCGCCGATGCGCCGGAGGTTCTTGCCGTCCGACTCGACCAGTTACACTCCAGGTGGGGCATCCACGCGGCCCTCGTCGCCTCCCATGACCACTAAGGTCTGGGATGTGGTTTCTGTAGAAGTAGGGGGATACGTGGCGGTCGGGTTGGTCGTTGGTGACGTAGCCGCTTGTGGCGGTGAAAGCGTAGCAGCGGGCTGCTCATCGCCTCCGCCGCACGCGACCGGCAGCAACGCCAGCGATATGATCAGAATGGCATAACGCACCCCGGACCCCACACTCTTCAGCGCTCCAACTGCTACGCCAGACACTACCCGCACACCGGCTTCAATTCCGGTCACATCGGTCACCTGTATTCCCGCCTGCACTATAACTCCACAGTCAACAACGTGATACGGGCTCAACACTCACATCAGCTGGCACCTCGCACTTCGTACCTCGTGTCTCTACCTAGCCTCCGAGTATAATCTCATCAAACATGGTGACGACTGCTACGAAACCTGCGCCCCGCCGCCGTCGCGAAGAGACCCGCCGGCGCCTCATGGAGTCAGCCCTCGGCGTTTTCGCCCGCAACGGTTACGAGCGGGCAACGGTCGATGAGATCGTCCGAGAGGCGGGATTCTCCAAGGGCGCGTTCTACGTGCACTTCGAGGCGAAGGAAGACATCTTCTGGGCGATGCTCGAGGAGCGCATCAGCCGCCAGCTAACAGCCTTCCGCGAGGCCGTCGATGCCGACGTGCCTGTGGCCAGGAACCTCGAGACGGTCCTGCGCAGCATCTTCGCCCTGAATCGCGACGACCCACTCTGGTCTGCGCTCTTCATGGAGTTTGCAGCGCACGCCTCGCGCGACACGAAAGTGCGCGAACAAATGGCGGCGATGTACCGCAACTGGCGCAGCTTCGCCGTGGAGATCCTGAACGCTGGTCGCGAAGCCGGGCTCGTTCGACGCGACCTCGACGTCGAGTTCATCGCGTCGGTGCTCATCGCCGTTGTCGAGGGGACGATGATGCAGGCGCGCCTCGCCGCCGACAGCTTCGACCTGGACGCCGCTATCGAACCGCTTTCGCGCCTTCTCGCCGGCTGGCTCGAGCCGTAGGCGAGCAGCCCCCAATTACGTCGCTTCGACTTCCTCCCGCGAATCGCCACCTTCTCGGGGCGTCCCCGCCACCACCCGCGCCGGCGCCGCCTCCCGGATTGCCTCGAGCATCCCCGACTGTGCCGCCTCTCGCGCCATTCTCAGTGCGCTCGAGATCGCTCGCGCGTCGCTCCGCCCGTGGCCGATGAACACCAGCCCGTTGACACCGAGCAGCGGCCCCGCGCCATATTCGCGATAGTCGAACTTCTTGCGCAGGGCACCGAATGCCGGGGTGAGCACAAGCCCCGCCGCTGCGTACCACGGACGGCTAGTGATCGCAGCCCGCAGCTCTGTCATTATGAGGTCCGCCGTGCCCTCCATCGTCTTCACGACTACATTCCCCGTGAACCCGTCCGTCACGATTACGTCCGCTCCGCCAAGCGGCACGTCGCGGCCCTCAACGTTGCCGATGAAGTTGAGTCCACTCGCTTCGAGCAGTTCATAGGCTTCCTGCACGACTGCGCTTCCCTTCGATTCCTCTTCGCCTATGTTCAGGAGTCCGACGGTCGGCCGCTCCACTTTCCAGACGTGCTCCATGTAGACGGCTGCCATCTGGGCCCACTGCAGGAGGTACTCCGGCCGCGCGTCGGCGTTGGCGCCCACGTCCAGGAACGCAGTAAGCTTGCCGGCGAACGGCAGGAGGCCAACCAGCGACGGACGCTCGATCCCGCGCACGCGCCCCACGTGCATGATCGCGCCCGCCATGACCGCGCCGGTATTCCCCGCCGACACGAACGCGTCCGCCTCCCGCTGCTTGAGCATGCGCAGGCCGACGACGATGGACGACTGCTTCTTCTGCCGCGCCGCCTGCGCCGGGTGTTCATCCATGTCAATCACTTCCGGCGCATCGACGATCGTAATCGGGTCGGGCCGCGGCGCCAGTCGCGCCAATTCCCGCTCGATCGCCTCCGTCTGGCCGACGAGTGCGACCCGCACGCCGAGCTGCCGAGCCGCCGTTACCGCTCCCTCAACGATCGCGCCGGGCGCGTTGTCCCCGCCCATCGCATCAAGCGCAATGATGGGGTCGCCGTCGGTCATGGATGCACTCCCGATGCCATCCTTCGTACCTCGAACCTCGGTCCCGATCTCTTATTTCCTACTTCTTACCTCTCGCTTCCCCGGAACTCCTCCCGCATGCGCCGCCGCAGTTTCTCGTCCAGCATCACATCGATCGCTGTCATCGCCAGGACCTTCGCGGAATCGACAAGGCCCTGGTGGCCTGCCTCGCTTGCGGCGATCTCGCGGAACTCGACCGTGTGCACGGGCACGTCTTGTGGCGCGATCGCGATGCTCGGGTGGATCGCCGGCACGATTGTGCTCACGTTCCCCATGTCGGTGGAACCCATCGAGCGATGCGATTCCTGCTCGAGGACCTTGCGGCCCAGCGCCTCGATGTTCGCTCGATAGGCGTCCGCGAGCGCCCGATTCGTGCGCATCGCTTTGTAGCGAGACTCCTCGCCCCAGCGGTACTTCAACTCGCAGCCCGTCGCGACGGCAGCCCCTTCAAAGCAGCCGAGCACCTTCGGCTTCAGCACCTCGTCCATGTAATCGTCATCCTCGCTGCGAATGAGCAGCTTGGCCGCCGTGTGATGCGGGATTACGTTCACCGCTTGACCGCCGTCTATGATGATCCCGTGTACCCGGGCTGAGTCCCGAAGCTGCTGTCGCAGAAGGCCGATGTTGGCAAAGGCAGCGACGATCGCGTCGACGGCGTTTATTCCTGCCTCAGGCCGCGCCGCAGCGTGGGCAGCCTTCCCCTCGAATTCGACGTCCAGTTCGAGGCACGCGAGCGCGAAGGCCACTGCGGTATTCCGGTTGCCCGGGTGCACCATCATCGCGCAGTCGAGGCCCTGGAATGCTCCGCGGGCCGCCATGTAGACTTTGCCGCCCGCCGCCTCCTCCGCCGGCGTCCCGATTACGATGATAGTGCCGGCGTTGTCTTCGAGTAGAGGCTTCAGGGCCATCCCAGCTGCGCATGACGCCGTGCCGATAATGTTGTGCCCGCAGCCGTGCCCCACTCCAGGAAGCGCATCGTATTCCGCGATCAGGGCGATCCGCGGCTCGCCGGAGCCGGCCGTCGCGCGGAAGGCCGTTACTATCTCGCAGATCCCGCGCTCGACCGCGAATCCGTTCGACTCGAGCAGCTCGCTCAACGCGGCCGCCGATTTGTGCTCCTCGAACGCGATCTCCGGGTTAGCGTGGATGCTGAGCGAGAGCTCAATCAGCTCGTTGCGCCGCCTGTCGACGTCGGCCGTCACCCGCTGCTTCAACGAATCATGATCAGCCACTCTGACTCCTTGGTCTCGCTCCAGCCCCCGGTTGTCCCCTGTTATACTCTACGCCGCCCATGGACTTGAAGCAGTTCATCCGTGATATCCCCGACTTTCCTCAGCCGGGAATCCTCTTCCGAGATATCACTCCCCTCCTTCAGACACCCGATGCATTCAAGTACGTCGTCGACCGGTTCAGTGAGGAGTACCGCGAGGCCGGCCTGAACGCTGTCGTGGCCATCGAATCGCGCGGGTTCCTCTTCGGCGCGCCCCTCGCGCAGAACCTCGATGTCAGCCTGGTGCCCGTGCGAAAGGCCGGGAAGCTGCCGGCCAAGCACATCAGCGTCGAATACTCGCTGGAGTACGGTAAGAGCCAGCTCGACATCCATGAGGATGCTCTCAAGCGCGGACAGAAGGCGCTCGTCGTCGACGACCTGCTGGCCACAGGCGGGACGGCCAACGCCGCGGCCAAGCTGGTTGAGCTTCTGGGCGCGGAGGTCCATGGCATGGCATTCGTTGTCGAGCTAGCGTTCCTCAATGGCCGCGAGCGGCTACGCGAGTACGATGTGCTGTCATTGGTGACATACGAATGAGTACCCGGTCGTACCTCGTACGTCGCACTTCGTACTTCGCACTTCTGACCTCCGACCTCTGACCTCTTACCTCCATCCTCTCCTTGACACCCTACGTCGCGCGGCGCTACCATCCCAATCAACAACTGAATAGCAGCGCTCTCATCCAGAGCGGTGGAGGGAACGGCCCTTAGAAGCCCGGCAACCGACCCGTATTTTCGGGGAACGGTGCCAACTCCGGCCCCGAATCGTCGGGGACAGATGAGAGTGAGACCGAGGACTTCTCCACCGCGAGAAGTTTTTTTATGTCCACGGAGGCGACTGACACGACGGACAAAACGCTCGTGCCGATAGAGTGGCTGCCGCAGGGTAAGGTGCGGTTTCTGGATCAGACCCTGCTCCCAAACGAAGAGCGCTGGGTCGAGATAGACGACTACCGGCTCATCGCCGAAGCGATCCGCCGGCTCCAGGTGCGTGGCGCCCCCCTTATCGGCATCGCCGGTGCTTACGGACTCGCGCTTGCTGCTGCCGCAGGCGACGACGTCGAAGCCGCCGCCGCTGAACTGCGTTCCACGCGCCCGACGGCCGTCAATCTTTCGTGGGCGCTTGACCGTTGTTTGCATGCGGTAGACGGCCTCACCGGCGGCGATTCAGTCCGAGAGCGGCTGACGGCGGAAGCCATGGCCATCCACGAGGAGGATATTGCGGCCAATCACCGCATCGGTAAGCACGGAGCGGCCTTGCTCGGAAACGCCCACGTCTTGCTAACGCACTGCAATGCCGGCACGCTGGCAACGGGCGGTTACGGCACGGCGCTCGGCGTTATCCGCTCGGCCCATACTGACGGCCGCGTACAGCGCGTCTACGTCGACGAGACGCGGCCGCTTCTCCAGGGGTCGCGCCTGACCGCATGGGAACTCGAGCGTGACGGCATCTCCTGCACCGTCATCGTGGACGGCGCCGCCGGCTCCTACATTCGGCGAGCCGAGATCGACGCCGTAATCACCGGGGCCGACCGCATCGCTGCAAACGGCGATGTCGCCAACAAGATCGGCACCTACCCACTGGCTGTCCTTGCAAACGCGAACAATGTTCCCTTCTATGTTGCCGCCCCTACCAGCACCATCGACCTGTCGCTGGCGTCCGGGGACGAGATCCCGATCGAGGAGCGGCCGCGCGAGGAAGTGACCTCTGTCCGGTCGGAGCCGATCGCGCCCATCGGCGTCGAAGCTGAGAATCCCGCATTCGACGTGACGCCAAACGAGTACGTCACGGCAATCATTACCGAGAACGGCGTCGCGCGCGCTCCTTACACTCGGACCCTTCGCGCCGTCTCTACTCGCGAGGTACCTGTTCGTGGCTGATCGTGTCCGCGCCGCGGTCATCGGCGGCAGCGGCTTCTACGCGATGGAAGGCCTGTCAGACGTCGAAGAGTTGCGCGTCGACACACCCTTCGGG
>VBEJ01000133.1 GCA_005882985.1 Chloroflexota bacterium | reverse complement strand
CGAGGCTGGTGTCATCGGGCGCCTGGATGCGGGTGTAAGACTTCACTTCCAGGTCGCTGCCGCGGCGGATAAGATGGACGAAGAGAAGGGTGCCCGCCACAGGTTCGGCGGTGCGCACCGGCGGGACGAGCTGAAGGCCGCTGACATACCACACGCCCTCGCGCGATTTGTTAAAGACACCGATCAGCGCGGCGGAATCGGGCGGCGAGTCCGAGGCGAGGACAGTAATCTTGTGCGCTGAGAGCTGCTCATTCTGCCGGGTGGCTTCGACGAGGACGCGGGCACCGCTCTTGGCCTGGCCGGCAGAAGCATCGATCGCGGTGTCGGGCGTGATCGTGAACGAAAGGCCGCCGATCTTCCATTCGTCGGTGGGCTTCTTGACGTCGCCTTCGATCACGCCTTCGAACGTGAACTGGGAGGGCGGCTCCTGCGCGTCGTCCGCCGGGGCGGCCGTTGCTACCGACCGGACGGTGGAAGCGACGACGCCCGTCTCGGATGTGCCGAGCTTGACTTCAACCCTCTGCCCCTTCTTGACCCTACCCGTGAGGAATGTCTGGCTATTGATGGGAATGAGTTGCCCGGCGATGACGATTCCTTGATCTGTCACCTGCTCCACCTGGCCAGAGACGACCGATCCGCCCAGGGTCAGCCCCGCCGGCGTCGCCGAGACGGTGAGAGCGCGCAGCTGCCCGCGTGAGTTCTTCCCGACCACGAAGCTGGCCGCCGCCCCGTTCTGAATCGGCTGGCCGATCGTTGTCTGATCGACGCGGACCTCGAGGCCGCCGACGCTCCAGATGCTTTCGTTGACCTTCTCGGCGATGCCGGAAATGTGCTGGACGCCGTCAGAAAGCTCCTCCGGGTGGATCCCGGCGACAGCCTGATCGGAGGGCAGCCGCGCATTGTGCGTCGCAGCAAGGGCCTCATTGTACGGCGGGCGGGCGGACTCTGACACCTGCGGGAAAAGCAGAACCAGATTGGCTTCCTGCGCTTCGGCCTGCTGGACGAGTGATGTCTTCAGGGCGGCTTCGTCTGGGTGCTCGGCAACGATATCGGCTGCGCGTTGGTTGCGGCTACGCAGGGCGGAGAGAACGTTGCTGGGGACCGGCTTATCCTGCCGGTTCATTTGAAGGATCTCGTCCATGCGTTCATTTGACTGGTCAATGAGAATCTCGGCCTTGTGCACGTCGTCGAAGACAAACCAGAGCCGCACGTCTTCGGTAGCGAGCTTCACGCGGTAGAGGGGACTGTCCGGAAGGCTATTCTGGGCGGCGAGGACGGTGCCGCCGGTAGCGCCGAAGAGTGCCAGCAGGACTGCAAGAGTAATCGCCACGGGGCGCAGCCAGGCGCCGTAATCGAAGTTGAGCTGGACGGGCTGGGGTGACGAGCGAAGGTCGGTGGCCCGCTGGCGGACGCGCTGCCAGGCGGCAGCCTGTGGCCACGGGCGTGGGAGTGCGGGCGGCGTATTGCGGACCTTGTCCGCGAGAATGAGAAGCGGCTCGAGGCGGTCCGCGTGCGACGGATATTTCGCCAGGCAGTCATCGACGGTATCGCCCTGCTGAAGAGCGGCGATGCATTCGTCGAGGACGGAGTTAAAGCTTCGGAATTCCATGGTTACACGCGATCGGAATAGAGGAGGCGCCGCAGCGAGCCGAGCGCGCGGTGTTGTAACGACTTCACGGCGCCCTCGCTGCGGGCCATGATCTTGCCGACTGATCGGTTGTCGAAGCCCTCGATGAACTTGAGGACGATGACCTGTCGCTGTTCGTCCGTCAGGTGCTTGAGGGCCACCTGGAGTTGCCCTCGCTCGAGGGCCCGCTCGGCGAGCGCCTGCGGGCTAGCGAGCGCGCTGCTAAGTGTCTCGCTCAAGTCCACCTCGCCGCGACGCCGGCGACGACGGTGCAGGTCGATCAGGCGGTTGCGGGCGATACGGAAGACCCAGGCGCCGAAGGGCAGGCCCCGAAAGGTGTACTTATTGATCGATTCGATCATCTTCAGCATCACGTCGGAAGCCAGGTCTTCGGCGGCCTGGACGTCTCCCATCTGGAGGAAGCTGTAGTTGTAGACCTTCGGGTAGTAGGCCTGGTAGAGGGCCTCGATGGCGGCGGCGTCGAACTGCTGAGCGCGCTTGACAAGGTCCCATTCCGCCAGTACGTCCGGGGAGCCGGCGCGCGCGGCGATATCGCCGGCCGGTTCTTCCCGTGCCGGGGCCTCCCTGGCCTTGTCCAGGGATTTAGCCAACGGTAGTGTCCAGACTGCCGCACGCATAATCTACTGCTAGAACGTGCGTCCAGAAGGTCGAGATACGGGCAGGTTTCATCATGAACGGACGGCTAATCAGTCTGAGAGGCCCAGGAGCTGCCGCCTAGCTTCATCGTAGCGCTCCTTCGATCGCGCCTCTCGGTTGAGGAGGCCCTTCAGTTTCGGCGGCTCCAGCCTCTGCCCCTCCAACAGCACTTTGTGCAAATCGCGCAGGTGGGCCTGCCAGGTCTCGTAGGCCTCGATATATTCCTGCTTGGAGTTCGCCATGAACCATTCACCGTATTGCCGTTAATCGTAAAGCAGTCAAGTTGTAGGAGAAAGGATGTTACAGCCAGCGGGAGCGGACATCCCCTTCAATAGCAACGTCTACGAGACGGGGTTCGTTAGCGTTCTGAGCCTCGCGAATGGCATCGCCGATGTCGTCCGCCTGATCGACGCGAACGCCTTTCACTCCAAACCCCGCTGCGAGCGATCGAAAGTCCACGGCCGGCTGCGTGAGGTCCATCTCGACGAACTGGCGTCCGGCGGCGCCTTCGCCGAGGTATTCGAGCATGTTCAGTTTCAAGATGCGGTAGGCGCTGTTGTTGGCGATTACCCAGGTGAGGGGAATCTTGTGGTGGGCCGCGGTCCATAGCGCCTGGATCGTGTATAGCGCTGCGCCGTCGCCGCTCACCGAAAGAACGGGCCGATCCGGGCGCGCCAGCTTGATGCCGATCGGGTTTGGCATGCCTGGTCCGAGCCCGCCTCCAGCGGCTCGATAGTGCGCGCCAGTCTCGGCAAAGCGCAGGTAACGCATCAGATAGCCGCCGGCGGTCACGGCCTCGTCGAAGATAATTGTGTCCGGCAGCATGGCGTCGGCGATTTCGCTCATCATGCGGCCGGCACTGATTGGGGTGGCGTCCCAGCGCGAGCGCGCGGCGTTTTCGAGCACCTGCATCATCTGGCCGCTCATCGTCTCGACGGCCTTCGCCTTGTCGCGGGCGGCACCCCGTTGCTCTTGGGTCACCGTGCTCTTCAGGCGGGCGACGATGTCTGCCATGGCAAGCCGCGGGTTGGCGAGAAGCCCGATCTCGACCGGCCAGTTCTTGCCGATCTCGCTCGAGTCGAGGTCTATGTGAATTAGGCGCGCACCGTCAGCGAAGGGCGAGCCTTCGATGGGGAAAAGCAGCGGCAGCACCGGCGTGCCGACGGCGAGAACGACGTCTGCGGACGAGAGCTGGCCCTTCAGGCCGGCCGCCGAGACGACGTTCAGGAGACCGGCGTAAAGAGGGTGGCGAGACGGGAAAGGAAGCTCGGCCGAGAAGGCGGCATGCACGCGGGCGCCGACCGTCTCCGCGAGCTGGATAAGCTCGGCCTGTCCGCCGGAATCTGCTACGCCGTCGCCGCAGATGATCACAGGCGAGCGGGCATCAAGGAGGAGCTCGGCGATCCGCTCGACGGCGGCCGGGTCCGGCCGTGCGCGGGTATCGACCCTCGTCGATGGCGTGATCACAACGTCGGCCTCCTCGTCCATCACATTCGTGGGCACGGATACGAACACCGGGCCTCTCGGCGGCTCCATCGCCAGCTTGAAGGCGCGGCGAAGGAGGATCGGCACTTCGTACGCGTCCTGCGCCTCGACGGCCCACTTGGTGAGCGGCTCGGCGAGACGCACGACATCGCCGGCGAGGATTGGTTCCTGCGAACCGCCCTTCTGGGGATGCTGTCCGGCGTACACCACGAGCGGCGTGTGGGTGCGGTACGAGTTGTAAAGCATGCCCAGCGCGTTGCCGAGGCCGGGCGTGATGTGCAACTGAAGGAAGGCGGGGCGCCCGCTGGCTCTCGCGTAGCCGTCCGCGATGCCGGTCGCGACGCCTTCGTGGAGCGCCAGGATGTATTCGAGCTGCGGGTAGTCTTGCAGCGCGTCCATGAACGCCTGCTCGGTTGTGCCGGGATTGCCGAAGATGTAGCGGACGCCCTCGGCGAGCAGTTGCTCGAGCATGGCGTAGCGGGCGGCTAGTCTAGGCACGGCGAAAGAATAGCACAGGAACGAGCGCGAACCGCGTGTGGCGGTTAGCGGCCGGCAGGCGGCGAGTTAGGTGTCCTGCTCTCAGGCCTCGCCTTTGAGGACGGGATCCGTGGTTGGTGCGATGCTGCCGCCGGCCGGTTCCATCGTGACGGCGAGCGAATCGATGTCGTTGATGTTCACACGCACGACCGCAAGCGCCTCGCCGTTCGGGGCGGTGCCGAGGAGACCGAGGCTCGAAGGCTTGCCGGAAGCGATCGACCAGAGCTGATAAGTGTGCGCCGCGTCCAAAGGTTTGAGTCCAGCAGCATCGAGGACGATTATGCCGTCCTCCAGTTCGTACACAACCGCGCCGGCGCTGTTCTCGCCCGAGAGGGACACAGTGGCGCGGCCCGGACGGGTAGAATCGCCGCCGTCCAGGTTCGTGAGGACGAGCGCGATGAGGGCAACGGCAAGCGCTCCAGCCAGCGCATACGGAATGGCGCGTCGTGACGCCAGCTGCCTCAGCGGGCCGAGAATGCCGATGCGCTTGGGCACCGCAGCAGGAGGAGATGACTCAGCGCGGACCGCGTCCATTAGTCGCGTCTTCAGCGCGGCCGATGGTTGAGCCTCTGGCGCGGCGAAGGCGAGTGCGCTGGCAACGGCGCGCAGCTCGCCAGCCTCCGCGTGCTTCGAGCAGGTGGCGAGGTGGGCGCTGACGTCAGCCCAAAGGTCGCCCGGGAGCGCTTCCAGGGCGTAGGCGCCCAGCAGGTCTTCAACTTCGTCGCAGTTCATCACCAGATCCAGATCTCAATGCCACTCTCATCTTTTCCAGGCCGAGCCGCAGCCTGCTCTTCACCGTCCCTAACGGAAGGTCCAAGGCGGTCGCTATCTCCAAATGCGTCAGGCCTTCGTAGTACGCCATCTCGATAGGGCGCCGCTGCTCCTCAGGAAGCTTCGTCAGAGCTTCCCGTACGTCTCCGCCGGCAATCGTCTGCAGCACTCGTTCAGAGAAGTCGGTGCCTACCTTTTCGACGTCGGCGAAGTCGACCGAGACCTGCCGGGCCTGCTGGCCTCGCTTGACCCGCAAAGCGTCGATCGCCTTGTGGTGGACGAGGGTCATGACGAACGAGTTGAGCCTTCCGCGGGCGACGTCGATCCGGTCGGACTGCCGCCAGACGGTGAGCAACACTTCCTGCACGACGTCCTCCGCGGATGGGCCGTCGCCGAGAATGCGATAGGCAAGACCGAAGGCCTGGCGCCCCAGCCGTTCGTAAAGAACCTCCATAGCAAGCGGGTCCCGGCGTCGCAGACCGTCCGCCAGGTCCCCGTCCTCTCGATAGATATTTCGTTCCGAAGCGTCGGACAGATCAGGGGACATAATCCACTTGCGTCGCGCGGTGGCTGGACGCCGGGCGAGGCAGCGCGCGCTTGACGCGACCGTCGAGGGGCCGGCCGACGATGTCTTCGGAGAGCCAGGCGGCGTCCAGGAGCGCGTCCAGTTGCACGCCCGTCTCGATGCCCATGGCGTGGAGCATGGCGACGAGATCCTCCGTGGCGACATTGCCCGAGGCACCGGGCGCGTAGGGGCAGCCGCCGAGACCGCCGACGGAGCCATCGAACTGCGTGGCGCCCGCCTCCATAGCGGCGATTACGTTCGCCAGGGCCATGCCGCGCGTATCGTGGAAGTGGAGGCGCAGCGGCGTATCGGCAAGTCGCTCGAAGAACAGGGTCACGACTTCGGAGACCTGGCGAGGGTTGGCGATGCCGATCGTGTCGCCGAGGGCGATGGCTTCGGCGCCGGTATCCCGCAGGCGCTCGGCAATCTGCATCACGCGAGCGACATCGACTTGGGCCTCGTATGGGCAGCCAAACGCAGTTGAGATATAGCCGCTCCACGGGACGGTTGCTTCGCGACATAACGAGGCAATGTCTCTGATGGCCTCGAGCGATTCGGCAATCGTGCGGTTGACGTTGGCACGATTGTGGGACTCGCTGGCGGACACAACGACGGCAACCTCGTCGACGCTTGTTTCGATCGCGTTGCGGGCGCCCATCTCGTTCGGGACGAGCCCGATGTAAGTGATGCCCGGGCTCCGACGAATGCCTGCCATGACCTCGGCGGCATTGGCCATCTGTGGGATGGCCTTCGGGCTTACGAACGATGCGGCCTCGATGCGGGTCAGGCCTGTCTCCGATAATGCATCTACTAGCGCGATCTTCTCGGCGAGCGGGATGGCACGGCCCTCGTTCTGGAGGCCGTCGCGCGGACCGACCTCAGTAATAGTGACTCGGTCGGGCGTTCTCATTTCACTGCGTCTTGCTCCAGCTCGATTAGCACCGCGCCCTCCGCCACGCGCCCGCCTTCTGCGCAGTTCACCCTCTTGACGGTCCCGTCATAGGGCGCGTCGATATTGTGCTCCATCTTCATCGCCTCGAGCACGATGAGGGTCTGGTGGGTGCGAACTTTCTCGCCTGCTCGGACGAGTACTTTGAGAACGAGGCCCGGCATCGGCGCCGTCAGCCCCCGCTGGCGGTGGGATTCGGCGCGCGCGGCATGCTTTTCACCGGACGCCCATTGGAACCTGTATGTCTTGCCCGATGTCGTGACGACCACGCCGGACGCTGTCTGGTGCACCTCCGCCGGCCAGGCGCGGGCGTCCGCCTCCGTGATGACGCGATTCGGCGGAACGCGGGAGAACCGCGCGTGTTTCTGGCGGCCCTGTACGTTCAGGCGCCATTCGTCTGTGCTGCCGGCGACCCGCTGCCCCTCGACGACCTGCGCACTGCTTTCCGAGCGCAGCGCGAGCACCATCCGGCCGCCCGCGCGGTGCGGGCCGGCGGTCAGCCACGGGTCGGGCAAGGTGCTGTCGTTGATCCCGAGGGCTAGCGCGCCAAAAGCGGAAATGAGCGCCTCGTCC
The DNA here is from genome assembly GCA_005882985.1 of Chloroflexota bacterium. Classification (GTDB taxonomy): domain Bacteria; phylum Chloroflexota; class Dehalococcoidia; order SM23-28-2; family RBG-16-64-32; genus CF-163. The sequence goes on along the minus strand of VBEJ01000133.1, from coordinate 3,526 downwards.
GTCGCCGCGAGCGCGAGTGCCTCCGGGCTGAGGTGCAGGTCGAGAAACTCCGTCGTCGCTTTCCCCGTGCGGAAATCTGGATGCGCCACGATCGCCAGGAGGAGCGGCAAGTTTGTGTGTACGCCTTCCACGCGATAAGCAGCGAGCGCGCGTTCCATGCGACGGAGCGCCTCGGCGCGGTCACGGCCACAGGTGAGCAGCTTGCTGAGCAGCGGGTCGTAGTAAGTGCTAACCTCGTCGCCGGCATACGTGCCAACGTCGTTTCGGATGGCCTCCCCGGACGGTGTTTCGAAGGCCGTGACGCGCCCGGGGCTCGGCAGGTAGTGCTTGAGCGGGTCCTCGGCGTAAACGCGACACTCGATGGCATGCCCCCTGAACTTCACGTCGTTCTGCTCGAAAGGAAGCGCCTCGCCGGCAGCGATGGCGAGCTGGAGGGCAACGATATCGAGCCCGGTGACGAGTTCGGTGACGCCGTGCTCGACCTGGAGGCGGGTGTTCATCTCGAGAAAGTAGAAATCACGATCGGCTCCGAGGAGGAACTCGACGGTGCCCGCGCTCTGGTAGGAGACGGCCTTCGCCAACCGCGTGGCCGCCTCGCCGAGGCGGGTGCGCAGCTCATCATCGACCGCGGGCGACGGTGTCTCTTCGACGACCTTCTGGTGGCGGCGCTGGACGGAGCAGTCGCGTTCACCGAGGTGGACCGTGTTGCCGAGGGAGTCAGCCAGCACCTGGACCTCGATGTGGCGGGCGTTCTCCACGGCGCGCTCGAGGAGGAGGCGGCCGTCGCCGAAGGCGCGCTCGGCCTCACGTCGGCCGCTCTCCACGGCGTTTTCGAGGTCTTCGGGCGACCCGACCAGCCGCATGCCGCGGCCACCGCCGCCCATCGCGGCCTTCACCATCAGCGGATACCCGATCTTCTCGGCCTCGGCCTGGAGCAAGGCAATGTCCTGGCCCTCACCGTGATAACCCGGAATGGTCGGCACGCCGATCGAATCGGCGAAGTCTCGGGCGGCGGACTTGTCGCCCATCAGGCGCATGGCCTGCGGCGGCGGACCGATGAAGACGATGCCGGCCTCGGCGCAGGCTTCGGCGAGGGCCGGGTTCTCCGAGAGGAGGCCGTAGCCGGGGTGGAGCGCTTCGGCGCCGCTGTCGACAGTGGCCTGAACGATGGAATCGACTCGCAGGTAGCTTTCGGTGGGCGGCGACGCGCCGATGTAGACGGCGCGGTCCGCCTCGAGGACGTGCAGCGCGCGGCGGTCGGCGTCCGAGTAAACGGCGACGGTCTCGATGCCGAGATCACGGCAGGTGCGCATGATGCGGACGGCGATCTCGCCTCGGTTGGCGATGAGGACGCGTCTGAGCATCAGGGGCCGCCCACCCAACCCGGCTTGCGCTTCTCGAGGAAGGCGCCCACGCCCTCGCGTCCCTCGTCTCCGGCGCGAGCGGAAGCGATAAGCGAAGCCGTGTACTCATCGATCTTCGCGCGATCGGGATAGGCGACGCGGCGGACGAGCTCTTTGGAGGCGCGGAGGGCGTTCGGGCCGCCAGCGAAGAGTTGGTCGACGATCGCGCCGACTGCGACGTCGAGCTGCTCCGGAGGAACGACCTGGTGCACGAGGCCGATTGCCAGCGCCCGCTGAGCGTCGAAACGCTCGCCGGTGAGGAAGAGGGATAGCGCGCGGCCGGGGCCGATCTTCTCGACGACGTGCGGGGCAACTGTGGCAGGCAGGAGGCCGAGGCGCACTTCGGTGAAGCCGAACATCGCATTTTCTGCGGCGATAGCGATGTCCGAGGCGGCGACAAGCCCCGCGCCGCCGCCGAAGGCGTTCCCGTGCACCCGTGCGACGACCGGCTTCGGGCACTCCGCCACCGCGCGCCAGAGGGCTGCTGCGGCAGCGGCGTCACGAACGTTCTCCTCCTCGCTGAACGAGGCGGCGCGCCGCATCCAGTCGAGGTCCGCGCCGGCGCTAAAGGACTTGCCTTCGCCGGTGAGGACGACAACACGCACGCTGTCGTCCTCACCTAGCGAGCGGAAGGCGTCGTGCAGCTGGGCGATGAGGTGCTCGCTGAAGGCGTTGTGGACGTCGGGACGCGCCATCGTGACGTTGGCGACGGGGCCATCTACGGTGAGCTTTAGGTATTCGCCCATTTTCTGATCGTCTTTGCCAAGCCTTCGGTTCTCCAAAAAATGGGCCAGCTGTCGAGCCCAAAGTCACGATTCGAGCCTCTCGCTGCCACATGCAGCGCCGAGAGCCGGGGCCAGTGCCACCAGGACAATGACCTGACATTTACGGACTTAATCTCTGATCGATCCGCTGCCCAAGAAAACCAATCAAAAGGGTAGGGCATGGGTGTCCAAATTAAGCGATGGGTTGTGACAGTCAGGGCTCCGAAGGAATAGAACGCTATCGGTAGGACGCGAAAGGCGTTCCATGACCGGAGAACCCGCTCGTCCTTAGCGAGCTTCACGCGTCGCGTCAAGAAATGTCCCGCATATTTGGTACCAGCCATTACATCCGAAAGACGCCGAACGTTGTCTCCGGGATGGGCGCGTTGAGCGCGGCGCTTACGCCGAGCGCGAGGTACATCCGCGTGTCGATCGGGTCGATGATGCCGTCGTCCCAGAGGCGGGCGGTGCTGTAGTAGGCGCAGCCCTCGCGCTCGTACTTCTGGAGGGTCGGCGCCATGAACTCGGCTTGCTCCTCCTTCGTCATGTCGTGGCCTTCGGCGTGCAGGTTGTCGAGGCGGACCGTGAGGAGGACGTTCGCCGCCTGCTGGCCGCCCATGACGGAAGTCTGGGCGTTCGGCCAGAGCCAGAGGAAGCGCGGCGAGTAGGCGCGCCCGCACATCGCATAGTTGCCGGCGCCGAAGGAGCCGCCGATGATTACCGTGAACTTCGGGACTTCGGCGCAGGCGACGGCGGTCACCATCTTCGCGCCGTGCTTGGCGATGCCCTCGTGCTCGTACTTCTTGCCGACCATAAAACCGGTAATGTTCTGGAAGAAGACGAGGGGGATTTTGCGCTTCGCGCACATTTCGATGAAGTGCGTGCCCTTGAGCGCGCTCTCGGAGAAGAGAATGCCGTTGTTAGCCACGATGCCTATGGGATAGCCGGCGATGCGCGCGAAGCCGCAGACGAGGGTAGCGCCGTAGTTCGATTTGAATTCGTGGAAGCGGCTGCCGTCGACGATGCGGGCGATGACCTCTCGGACATCGAAGGAGCGGCGCGAGTCGGCGGGGACGATGCCGTAGAGTTCGGCCGGGTCGTATTGCGGCTCTTCAGTGGGGGTCCTCTCCCAGGGTAGCCCTTGTGGCGGGCGGCCGAGATTAGCGATGGCGATACGGACGATGGCGAGCGCCTCCTCGTCGTCCTCGGCGAAGTGATCGGCGACGCCGGAGATCTGGGTGTGGACCTCAGCGCCCCCGAGGTCTTCGGGGGACACCTCCTCGCCGGTCGCCGCCTTCACGAGGGGAGGGCCGCCGAGGAAGATGGTGCCGGTGCCCTCGACGATCACGGTCTCGTCGC
>VBEJ01000132.1 GCA_005882985.1 Chloroflexota bacterium | reverse complement strand
CTCCAAGATGAGCGGATAGAGCTTGGCTGCCTCGCTCTTCTCTCCGACTAGCGCCAAGCCCTCTACTGCCGTCCCCAGTATGGCCCAGCTGCCGAGCCTGTTGACCCTGCCCGGGCGGGGCAAGGGACCCCGGCGCCTCATGGCGCGCGACTCAAGCATGATACCCATGAGGCCTTTGAGCCCAAGGCCTGAGGCGCGCGCCGCGCGGACCATCAGCAGAGGGGATGCGACCGGATTCTGCGCCGCGCGACGTGGCACGCCAGCGCCCTCCCGCTTCAGAATCGCGTGAACACCCTCGCGGTCCTGCATGTAAGCTTTTGCGAGCAAAACAAACGCGTCAGCCAATCCGTCCAGGGCGCCGGAAGGCTGTATTCTTGCGGCCTCCTCGAAGTTGGCCAAGGCCTCTTGCCAGTGTCCTCTCCAGAATTGGGCGACGCCGAGGTAGACAACCCCCGCCCAGATCCAGGCGGCATCTTCACCGCCGCGAGCGCGTTCGAGCGACCGCATTCCATGGGTCTCCAGCGCCTCCATTTTGCCCGCGCGAATTATGTCGACGTGGAATTCCAGGGCGGGAGCCGGGTGGCCAAGGCGGGTGATGAGCGGGAGAGCGAGACTGTACAGCTCCCTGCTCTCATCAAAACGCCCGAGTACGTCGAGTGCAGTTCCAATGAAGCTCGTTTCGCCTGCGAGATCCCAGAGTTGGCCGGTCTGGTGCTCCAGGGATACGGCCCTCAGCCCGGACCCGGCAGCTTCCTTCCATTGCGAGTAACAGAAGTGGCGGACGGCGGCCGCGCCGAGAGCTGAACCGATGAGCCCTTTGTCTCCAAGGCGCTCGGCCATTTCCAAAGCCCGCCGGATCATCGTGTCGCCGGCCGCATAATAGCCCGCGACACTGACCGTGAGGCCGCCCCAACCCAAGAGGCGGCAACGGTACGTGCTGTCTCGCCCGCCGAGCAGAGCCAGCCCACGCTGCGCAAGCTCGGCCGCTTCCTCGTAGCGCAGGCCCCACAGCAGTTGCTGGCACATGGCGTCGAAGACGCGGCCGGCCGCTTCCTTATCGCCCAATCGATCGTAGAGGGAGGCGGCCTCCCGCCAATCGGGCAAGGCCTCGTCCCAGCGGCTGCTCAGGCTGCGGTGCACCAGTCCACGCTTGTAAAGTAGGTCCGCTCTCGCTGCTAGATCGCCTGAGGGCTGGAGGGGGAAGGCCGCTTCGTAGTCTTTGAGGGCTTCCGCGAAAGCGGCGCTGTGGAGGGCCTGATCGCCGGCGAGGACGAGGTAGCGGGCGGTCGTAGCGTGGTCGGCACCGGCGCCGGCCTGATAGAGGTGGTGGGCCATGTCGGCGGCGTATGCCTCGGCGCCTTTGCCGTACACCTGCTCCATGGTCTCGGCGACCCGGAGGTGCAGGCGCTGGCGCCGCGGGAGGGAGAGGCCGCTGATCAGTGTCTGGCGGATGAGCTCGTGGGCGAAGCGGAAGCGGGCCTCGACGGCGTGATCGGCGGAGGCTGCAGGAAGATCATCAGAGGCAACGATCAAATTGGCACGCTCGGCCTCGTCGATGGCATCGAGGAGGCGATCAGCGCCGAGCTGAGTGAGGGACTGAAGCATCTGGAAGCCGAAGTCGCGGCCGACGACCGCTGCGTCGGTAAGCGCGGTACGGCAGTCCTCGCTCACGCGCTCGAGGCGCCGGCTAATGACAAGACGGACGCCTTCCGGCACGTCGAGCTCGCCGACCTGAAGGTCAGACCGCCAGCGCCCCTCTGCGTCGAGGAGCCTTCCTTGCTCCGAGAGGTGCTGGAAGACTTCTTCCACAAAGAAGGGGTTGCCTTCGGTCTCACGGTAGATCGCCTGGACGAGCGCGGGCGGCGGAGGCTGGGCGGTGAGAGCGCGCAGCATCGCCTCGACTCCGGCTTCCGGAAGTGGCTTGAGAGCGATACGGTGGGCGAGGCGCTGCCGGACGAGAGACTCGAGGGTCTGGGCGAAGGGACGCGCTGCGTCGAGCTCGATGTCGCGGTAGGTGGCGACGGTGAGGATGGCCATCTTGTCCTGATGCTGGGAGATGTGTTGTAAGAGCATGAGCGTCGCGTCGTCGGCCCAGTGCAAGTCGTCCAGGATATGAAGCAATGGGAGCGTATGACTCACGCGTTGTAGGAACTCGCGAATGCTGTTGAAGAGGTAAAGCCGCTCCTGTTCGGGCGGCAGCTCCAGCGGCGGTGGTATGTCGTCAAATACCTGTCGAAGCTCTGGAAGGATTTTCGCTATCTCGCCCGCGTTTTCACCGAGCGCGGTACGGAAGCCCGCGGGCCCTCGGCGCAGCGACTGCTGAAGCATTTCAATGTAAGGGATATAGGGGGGTGAGCCTTCCATCTCATAGCAACGCCCGGTGGCGTCGAACATGCCGGCCTTGCGCGCCTCGAGGACCAGTTCCTGGGCGAGCCTCGTCTTGCCGACGCCGGGCTCGCCGCGGATCAGGACGATCGAGCCGCGGCCGGCGACCGCTTGCTCCATGAGACGGCGGAGCTCGGCGCGTTCTTCCTCGCGGCCGACGTATGGGGTGCGCTCCGCGAGGACGGGAGGGGAGACGACTGCGGGCGCCTCCTCCTCCCAGGCGACTTCGAGCAGGCGCCAGCGTTCGGGAAAGCCCTTCAGGCGAAAGCGGCCGCGGTCCCGAAATTGGAGCTCCTTGGCGGCACCGACGATTCCTCGGACCGTCTCGGAGGCCAGGATCTGGCCGCCGGCGGCCTTGGCGCAGATGCGGGCGGCCGCGTCGACCGTCGAGCCGAAGATATCTCCATCTTCGCGGATAGCCTCTCCGGCGTTCAGGCCGACGCGCACCTGGACTTGCTGCTCCGGCGGCTTGGCGCGGTTGCCGTCCGCCAGTGCGCGCTGCATGGCAATGGCACTGGTCAGAGCGCTGCGAGGCGACACAAAGGTGGCCATGAGGCCGTCGCCGAGCGTCTTGACCTCCCGGCCGCCGTGCGATTCGACCTGCTCGCGGAGGAGTTCGAAATGGCCGCGGACGATCTCCTGAGCGGCGGCGTCGCCCTGGCTGGTCTTAAGGGCAGCGGAGCCGACGATGTCGGTGAAAAGGACGGTGACGACGCCTTCGGGCGGTTGTTGGGCCATAGGGTACGTGGTGTTGACGAGATTATGCATCGCCGCGGTGCGGGGCGGCTAGGGTAGAGGGTTGGTTGGATGATAGGGGTAGCAGGTGAGAGGTCAGTTGAGCGTGAGGTCGAGGCGGCGGAGGTGCGCGGGGTCCGCGATGAGGTCGACTCTGACGATCTTGCCGCGAGCGATCGTGAAGCTGAAGGCGGCGCGCGGCTGGCCACCAGGCGCCCAGACGAGTCCGGGTGCGCCATTGATGAGGGCAGGTTGGGCGGCGCCCGCGCGACCTGAGAGGCTTTCCGCTACCGCCCGAGCGCCACGGAGCTCCGGGGCGAGCCTTGGTGCGCCGACCGCTTGCCTCGCGGCCGCCATCTTTACGGCCGCCTCGTCGGCGCGGAGAAGCACGTCCGGGTCGAGGACGGCGAGAAGTGCATCGAAGTTGCCGCTGCGAGAGGCGGCGAGGAAGGCGTCGACGATCTTTCGCCGGCGGGCGTGATCGGCGGCGGGGGCTGATTCGGCGCCCTGCACTCGGCGACGGGCGCGGCTGGCGAGCTGCCTGGCCGCCGTTGGCGAGCGCCCGACGATCGGAGCGATCTCGTCGAACGAGAGGTCGAACATGTCGTGGAGGACGAAGGCGACCCGCTCGGCGGGCGTCAGTGTTTCGAGCACGACGAGGAGCGCGAGGCCGACCGAGTCTGCTATAACTGCTTCGCGCTCCGGGTTCATCCCAGCGTCGGGGCGGACGATTGGCTCGGAGACGCGGGCGTCCAGGGACTCCTCGCGGCGGGACTTGCGCGAGCGCAACATGTCGAGGCAGACGCGTGCGACGACGGTCGTCAGCCAGCCGCGCAGGTTGGCGACATCGCTGGTGTCCGATCGGCTGAGACGGAGCCAGCCTTCCTGAACGGCGTCGTCGGCTTCACTGGTTGAGCCGAGCATGCGTTGGGCTACGGACTGGAGGTGACGCCGGTTCGCCTCGAATTCCTCTGCCAGCGCTCTATGTTCGCCCATCAGTCACATTCTCTTTTCGCTTTCCGTCATTGTAGTGACGAACGAGCCCCAAGCCGATGTGACGAGAGGGGAGGTCGAAATGGCGCATATCCAAGGAGTTTCGGCGGAGAAGGTCGGGCAGGACGTGCAACTCCTATACGACTATACCCGTCAAGGTCTGGCGGGGATCACCGACCGCGAGCCCCGGGGCATGCTGGAGCCGCTGGAAATGTACGCGCACGCGCCCGAACTGTTAAAAGCGATCGCGGGTCTGGAGATGGCGACTGCGCAGCTGAACAGGCTCGAGGAGCGGTTGAACGTGCTCGCGCAGTTGAAGGCCGCGACGTTGACGAGCTGCGAGTACTGCATCGATCTCGGATCGCAGATCGCGCGGCGGTCCGGCCTGAGCGACGAGCAACTCCTGGCGTTGCCGGCGTACCGGTCGAGCCCGCTCTTCACGGACGTCGAGAAGCTGGTGCTCGACTACGCGGTCGGCATGAGCCGTACACCCGTGGATGTGCCGGACGGGCTCGTCGCCAAACTATTGGAGCACCTGGACGAGGGCCAGCTGGTGGAGCTCACGCACGTTATCGCGCTGGAGAACATGCGCGGGCGCTTCAACCTGGCGCTGGGGATAGGCGCGGCGGGTCTTAGCGAGGGGATGGTGTGTGCGGTACCGGAGAGGGCTACCGAAGGAGGAGTCTCGTGAACCAAGGTTTAAGGACTGTAATATATCCGGTCGGCGACCTCGCAAACGCAAAAGCGCTGTTCGGCAAGCTGCTGGGGGTCGAGCCGTATGCCGATGAGGCTTACTACGTGGGCTTTCGGCTCGGGGACCAGGAGGTCGGTCTAGACCCGAACGGGCATAAGCACGGGATGACCGGCTACTGGCACGTGGACGACATTAGGGCAGACTTGCAGGCGCTGATCGAGGCAGGCGCGGTGGTACTCGAGGATGTCCGGGACGTCGGCGGAGGACGGTTAATCGCTGCGGTGAAGGACGCGGACGGTAACATCGTCGGACTGCTGCAACCGAGCTCGTGAGTTCCCGCGAACGGTTCAGGCGCCCGCTGTGTTGAGAACGCGACCGACCAGGAAACCAGTGGCAGCCGCGCCCAGCCCTATCGCCGTCATCTTCAGGCCACTCGTTCGCCAATCCCCGACGAGCGTCCTGGCGGAATAGACGCCGACCCCAAATAGCACTAAGCCGCTCAGCACGATCGCCAGACCCAGGGCGGGCGTCCGTGGCAGCGCTACGAACGGGATCAAGGGAATGAGGTGACCGATGAGCGTAGCAACAGTAATCACGATGGCGGTGCGCAGAATGTCCGTGGTCTCGACCCGTTGGAGGTGCAGTTCCTCGTCCATCATGGAGGCGAGCCAGACGTCTCGCTTGGCAGTTATCGTGTCGACGACGCGCTCGAGCAAGTCGCCTTCGAAGCCCTTGGCCGAGTAGATTTCGCGGACCTCCTGACGCTCGACGTCCGGCATTGAGTCGATCTCGGCATCCTCTTGCGCGCGCAGGGCCAAGTAGTAGTCGCGCTCCGAGACGGAGGAGGTATATCCGACCGCACCCATAGAGATCGACTCGGTGATGGCGGCGGCGAAGCCGGTGGCGAGGAGGACGCTGTTTGAGCCGCCGCCACCGATTACGCCGAGGATGATCCCGAGGATATTGACCAGACCGTCTTGGCCACCGAGGATGACGTCCCGCAGCCAATTGGTCTGGCGGTGGCTTTCGCGATGGCCCGCCGGGATCACGCCGGCCATTTCGGTGGTGGCACGGACAGCACGGCCCAGTCGCGTAGCGGCCGCCTTTGGAGGGTTCGCACTGGCGTTCATTTGGCAACCTCCCGTCAATGGGTCAGAACCGCGCAGCAGCCATGATAGGAGGAACGGGGCTCCGCTGGTATAGCGAGCAAGCTATAGCAACGAAGCGCGGACGCTTGCCGGCCGTCACCGAATGCAACTTCGCCGCGTTCACGCCGTTACCACAGCCCGGATTTTCTCCGCATGACGGGCGGAGAAGAAAAAGCTCCCGGCAGCGGCCTATTTTCCACACCCGGTCGCCCGGGCAGTATCGTGGGCGCTGAGGCGTTTCACTTCCGTGTTCGGGATGGGAACGGGTGGTGCCACCTCGCTCTAGCCACCAGGGAGCGTTTTCAGTTGTTGGTCTTAAGTTTTCAGTTGCAGGGGCGCCCAAGTTTGGGCGCCCCCGTGGGTGTTCTTGGTAGCGGGGGTGGGACTCGAACCCACGACCTCCGGGTTATGAGCCCGGCGAGCTGCCGCTGCTCCACCCCGCGACGGGTTAGCGAACAGAGAGAGTATACCTGATGATCTGCGTTGTGGGGGCGATGGAATGGTGGTCAAGCCCTCGGTCATTAGTACGGCTCAGCTGAATCCGTTACCGGACTTACACATGCCGCCTATCAAGCGGGTAGTCTTCCCGCGACCTTACTCCTTGCGGATGGGAGACCTCATCTTGAGGGGGGTTTCGCGCTTAGATGCTTTCAGCGCTTATCCCTTCCGGACATAGCTACCGGGCTTTTTGCTCCTGGCGGAACAACCCGCACACCAGAGGTCCGTCCACCCCAGTCC
>VBEJ01000131.1 GCA_005882985.1 Chloroflexota bacterium | reverse complement strand
CCGGCGGAACTCCGCGATAACGATGGGCGAGATCAAGCAGATCGCGCTCCGGCGGCTCGTCAGGATTCGGCGTAGGCGAAGGTGAGGGCCCCGGCGAGGGCGTCGCTCCGATAGTCCGCGACGCGGGCGGCGACGTCGTTGGGCTCGCGGTCGGGCCGTTGTTATCGTCCCCGCCGCACGTCGTGCCGCATAAGACAAGGAGGGCGACAACGGCTGTTGCTGCTGTCGCCCTCCCTCTCAACACACTCTATTTACGATCTGACTACGCTCGCGGATGAGCCTTCTCGTAGACCTCCCGCACGTGATCGCTGGTGAGATGTGTGTAGACCTGGGTAGTCGAGATGTTCGCGTGCCCCAGCATTTCCTGGACGTTTCGCAACGGCATCCCGCCTCTAAGCATGTGCGTGGCGAAGGAGTGGCGGAGAGTATGAGGCGTGATATCAGGGCTCAGGTTCGCCGATTTGGCGTATCCCTTCAGGATCAGCCAAAAGCCCTGCCGGGTCAGCCGTTCACCGCGACGGTTGACGAACAATGCCGGTTCGTCTCGATTGCGGACGAGCAGCGGCCGCCCCTCTTCCAGGTAGTCCACCACGGCCTCTACGGCCTGGTCATGGATCGGGATGGCGCGTTCCTTCGCACCCTTCCCCATGCACCGGACGTAAGGACTGCGGGGGTCCAGGATGAGATGCGAGGTGTCCAGCGATACCAGTTCGGTTACCCGCATGCCCGTTGCGTACAGTAGCTCGAGCATGGCCCGGTCTCGCTTGGCCTCCGGAGTTGATCGCCGCGCCGGCTGCTCCAGGAGCTCGTCGACCTCATTAGGGCTAATCGCCCGCGGCAGGCTTTTACCCACCCTCGGCGAGGTAAGACCCTCGGTCGGATTCACCGTTATCGTCCCTTCCGCACTGAGAAACGTGAAGAAGGAGCGCACGGCGGCCACCTTACGCGCGACGGACGTCTCTGTGTAGCCACGCTCTTTGAGATGCAGGATGAAGTCCTGTATCGTCGAGCGGTCCAGAGACTGCCAGCCCTTTGCGCCCGGCCGGGACCCAATGAAATCGGCGAGCTGCTGAAGATCGTTCCGGTACGCTGCAACCGTGTTCGCGGAGGCTCCCTTCTCGACCGAGAGGTAGTTCAAGAAGCCATCGGTCGACTTCCGCATGCCCGTGCCCCCTGCTATGCTGCGCCGGTCCAACGTGCTAGTTGCCATATTCTATTTTCACCTCCTTTCGCCTGTCCAGCGAATTGCCGGACGGTTTTTGTTGATAACATAAGAATATCAAACAAATCTTGACGATATCTTATGTTCTTGAAGTAGGAAACGCACTTTCCCGCATATGGGTTAACCGTAATAGCAGCGCCTATACGTAAGACTCAGTCGCCCGCGTACCCTGGCCAGGCGCTTCGCCCTAGTAATGGTACGAATCTACAGGGGCCCAGGTTGTGGCGAAGCGCTCCCTCCGGAGTCTTCACAATCCGCACCAATTCCTGCAGCTCCCGGCTGCCGACAGGAATGACGAGCCGGCCTCCTCTGCCCAGCTGCTCCAGCAGCTCGCGGGGGACTTCAGGCGCGGCCGCCGTCACGATGATCGCGTCATACGGCGCCTCTTCCGGCCACCCGAGGCCGTCGCCTCCCGCGTGCACTTCGATATTGTCGTAGCCCAGCCGGCCCAGTACGCGCGCGGCTCTCTCGGCCAGCGGCGGAATGCGCTCCACCGTGACCACGCGCTCCGCGAGCTGTGAAAGCAAGGCGGTCTGATAGCCCGAGCCGGTACCGATCTCCAGCACCTTCTCGCTTCCGTTTAGAAGCAGCGCCTCCGTCATCATCGCGACGATCAAGGGCTGCGAGATCGTCTGGCCGTAGCCTATCGGCAGCGGCATGTTCTCATATGACGATTGCCGGACTTCTTCGGGTACGAACTCTTCGCGCGGGACGCGGGCGATCGCCTCGACGACGCGCGGGTCCTTGATCTCCGCCGAGATCTCCGCCAGCAGCGCGCGGCGAGCCTGGCTCAGCCTGTCGGCGGTGACGTTTGCCATCCTTGCGCTCCCAATTTCGAGTATAGCACCGCGTTGTGGCGCCTAAGCTGACCGTTCGCTATATATGACAGACGGAAGACGTCACATGAGGCCAGACCTTACGAGATTGCCTGTCGCCGAAGGAGTCGTCGGTTTCCTCGTGCTCATGCTCATCGTCGCCTTTGTGGGCGCCTTCTCCGCGACGAGCGGCAGCGAAGGAAAGGCGGTGTCCGCGTCCCCCACTTCCGGCAGCTCGTCACCCGGCGCGTCGCCCTCCCCCGGCGGCCCGCTAACCGTGACCATGCACGACAACCGGTTCGATCCGAACGAGATCACGGTGCCCGCAGGCACGACGGCGACAATCCAGATCATGAACGACGGTAAGACGCCTCACAACATGCACGTCGCCGGGCAGACCGGCGACTTCACCGAAGACTTCTGCACGGGCACCGGCGACCCCTGCTCGGACCCGAATACAGTCCGCGGCGGACAGACTGCCACGCTTACCCTCCAGGCCCCGAGCTCAGCAGGCGAAATCAACTTTCGCTGCGATTTTCACCCGCAGGAGATGACGGGCAAGATCAAGGTCCAGTAAGTTGGTAATGTAGGCGGGTACCTTTCAGGTGCCCGCGAGAGCGTTCAAGACTCCCGGCAACTCCACGAACCGCTCGATCACCGCATCCGGGGCCGGCGAAGCGCCGTCCAGCTTCCCGCCCCAGTGGTTGAACCAAATGGCCCGCATCTCGGCTGCCTTCGCCCCGCCGACATCGACGTCCAGCCGGTCGCCGACGAACACCGCTTCGGCGGGCTCGACTTCAGCCAGTGACAGCGCATGCTCGAAAATGCGCGGGTCAGGCTTCTCATAGCCGGCGCTGGCACTGACGACGAAGTACCGAAAGCTCGAATCGAGACCGAGACGGCGTATCTTCCGGCGCTGCTCGTCTTCCGAATCCCAGTTCGTGATGACGCCGAGATGGTAGAGACGCGCTAGGTTGTCGAGCGTCTCCTGCACGCCATCAAAGAGGCACAGCGGCTCGTAATATTCACGGACCAACTCGAGCGCCGCCATCCCGGTCGCCTTATCGAGCAGACCCAACTCTTCCAGCACACCGCGCACGCCCAACGCCGACCTGGGCTCGGCCAGCGGCTCCAGCGCTCGTCGCACAAGAAGGTCCGCATCCAGGCCTGATTGCGTCCGGCAGAGGTACTCGAATGCCCGGCGCGCCCGCGCCTCCCTCGTCCCGATCGTGTCGCAGAGCGTGTCGTCCAGATCGAAGAACACGGCGCGGACGCGAGGCTCAGAAGGCATAAACATGTCCCGCCAGCCGGTCGAGCACTTCGCGCTTAAGCACGTCCGGCACCCGGACGCCCAGCCGTTCCTCCGCACTGCGAAGCGCCGGCAGATACGCAGCGACTGCGTTCTCGATGCTGGCTGGCGTTGAGACAACACCGAGCGGCCCGAGGAGGTGTTCGTGCATCTTCTGAAGCTCGGTCCCTACAAGCGATTGCTTTCCAGCGCTATCCTTGCTGGCCAGCCAGATGGTCCAGTCCCAGAAGTGCTCGTCGATCCCCGTCAACGTCTCCGCGCTCACTACCCATGGACGCTCTAGCGCGTGCGGCTCGTCGAAGATCAGGTCGACTTTCACCGCCCCGCGTAGCATAAGCATGTAGCAGGCGTGATCGCTCAACCGGTCCCACTGCTGAGCCAGCGGCACCAGCGGCGTCACCAGCCCGGGCAGGGCCCCGGCCACCGACGGAAAGTCTGCCGTCTGCACCTCGAAGTCCCAGTCCGAAAGCGGCCCGCCGTCACCCCGCGCCCGCGACCCGGCCAGGGTGATAGCATCGACAGCCGGATGGATTGGAAGCGATTCGGTGATCCTCTCAGCAAGGCCAGTCTCGCGGGTGCTAGTCATGGGTAAGCGACAAGCGACAACCGACAACGGGTTGATTGCTCACAGCCCGCTCAGCACCTTCTCCGCCAGCGCCTTCGTGAACCCCGGCGTCGCCGCGATCTCATCCACGCCCGCCTCTCGTATCCCCTTGACCGACCCGAACTTGCGCAGTAGCGCCCGCTTTCGCTTCGGCCCGATCCCCTGGATGCCGTCCAGTGCCGACTGGATCCCCGCCTTCGAACGGACTCCCCGGTGATAGGTTATCGCGAACCGGTGCGCCTCATCGCGAACGCGCTGCACCAGGTAGAGCGCCTGCGAGGTCCGGTCGAGCACGATCGGCTCCGAAACGTCCTTCACGTACAGCTCCTCGAAGCGCTTCGCCAGTCCCGCCAGCGGGATCTGCCCGACGCCAAGGTTGCGCATCGCGTCGTGCGCCGCCGAGACTTGCCCCTTCCCGCCGTCCACGATCACGAGGTCCGGCATCGTCTGAAATGACTCGTCATATTCGTGATCAACAGCGCCTGATCCCCCTTTCCTTTCGGTTTTCGATTTTCGATTTTCGTTTCGCCCGTTCGCGGTTGGCGCCGTCATCAACGCTCCAGCATTAGGTCCGCGAAGAGCCGCCTGCACCGCCTCGCGGTCCGTGTCGTGGTCCGCCGGCCGGTCCGGCGCCGTCTCGTTCGCGCCCTCGCCCTCGGTCCCCCGCCGGACCTTCCAGAAGCGGCGCTTGAGGACCTCCTGCATCATCGCGAAGTCGTTCTGGCCAGCCACGCCCTTAATCCGGAAGCGGCGGTACTCGTTCGGCTTCGGGTGTCCGTCGACGAAGACCACCATCGAACCGACCGCTGAGGTTCCCTGGATGTTTGAGATGTCGTAGCACTCGATCCGGCAGGGCAGCTCCGGCAGGCTAAGCGCATCCTGCAGCTGCTCGAGCGCCTGCCGCTTTTTGCCGCTATCTGCCAGCCAGCGCGCCCGCGCCTGCTGCAGCGACTCACGAGCGTTCGTCGCCGCCCGCTGCACGAGCTGCACCTTCTCGCCGCGCAAGGGCACCATCAAACGGACCGGCCGCCCACGCCGCTCCGAGAGTACCTGCTCGATGACGGGCGCGTCCTCCACCGTGATCGGCAGAAGCACCCGGCGCGGCACGTACGGGGCCGATTCATAGAACTGCTCGATAAAGCTCCCGAGTACGCGCTCGTCCGGCTCATCGACGGTCCCGTCCAGCTGGAAGTTGTCTCGCCCGATCACATTCCCCCTGCGCACGAACCAGACCTGCACGTACGCTTCCTGTTCCTGGCGCGCGAGCCCGAAGACGTCCATGTCCGTCCGGTCGCGCACCTCCATTACCTGCCGCTCGGTGGTCCGCTCGATCGCCTGCACCTGGTCCCGTAGCCGCGCCGCCCGCTCGTACTCCAGCGTTTCCGACGCTGCCTGCATCTCGCGCCGAAGGTCCCTCCCAATCTCGTCCGTGCGCCCCTCGAGGAACATGATCGTCTGCCGGATGACCGTGTCGTACTCCTCCTTGGTGCAGAGCGAAGCGCACGGCCCGACGCAGCGATGGATGTAGTATTCCAGACAGGGCCGTGGGTCTTCCCCGGTAATCACTTTCGTGCACGACCGCCATGGGAAGAGCTTCTTGACGAGGTCCAGCGTCCGCCGCACCGACCCCGCCGAGGCGAACGGCCCGAAGTAGCGCGCCCCGTCGTTCAGCACCCGTCGCGTAATCTCCACGCGTGGCCATTGCTCCTTGAGGTCGATCTTCAGATAGGGATAGTGTTTGTCGTCCTTCAGGCGCACGTTGAAGAACGGCTGGTGCCGCTTCACCAGAGTCGCCTCCAGCAGAAGCGCTTCCTGTACTGTGGCGGTAAGGATGAAGTCGATGTCCGCAATCTGCTCGACCAGCCGGCGCGTCTTTTGCTCGAATCCGTGCATCGAGCCGAAGTACGACCGCACGCGGTTACGCAGCAGCGCCGCCTTCCCGACGTATATCACTCTGTCTTTTGCGTCGCGAAAAATGTACACGCCGGGCTTCGCCGGCATCGCCTTCAGGCGTTCTTCGAACTTGGCTTTCGGTGTCGCGGCCATCGCATTGATATTGTATCGCCGGGAGCTTGGACGGACGCTTGGCGTCCTAGTCGCCCACCCGCGTCCACGTGCCGCAGCCCCACGAATCGAACGCCCGGTCGCTCGCGATGATCTCGATAGTGATGATCGAAGTCCCGGACCCTGTGGCTGAGACTGCGGACGGCGCGCCGTCGAGGCTGGACAGCCGGGCCCACCTGCATCCCTCCGACGAATCGGAGTTCTGCCAGAGGCCCGGCTCGACTTCCTTGTTGACCAGCCACGTGCCCGGCCCAAATGAGTCGCCGGGAGCAGCCGAAGGCGCTTCCAGGATCTGAGTCCACCATCCGCATCCCTCCGACCAGAAGGCCGCGTCCGTGGGTCGTATTTCCACCGTCAAGGATGAGCCATTACCCGCGACCGTATCGCTGGTCCCCTCGATCGAAGCGAGTCGCTTCCAGGAGCAGGTGCGTGAGCGAATGGCTCGCCACATCCCGGGGGCTATCTCTTCACCGACCAGCCACGTCCCGTTGCTGAACGTTCCGCTTCCCCCCGGCGGCGGAGTCGTGGAGAGGCTCGGCGCCGAAGAAGCCCCCGCCACCGCGGCGCCGGGTGACTGTGCCGCGGTCCTTGACCCTACGACGGGTGAGCCGCCGCCGGAGTCCGAGGTGCCCCGTAGCAAGATCATCGCCAGGGCGGCCACTAGGACTCCTAACCCGCCAGCAATCGCCAGCCAGCCGAGAGACAACCGTGCAATCCTCGCTCGCCATCCAATGGCCTGCTCTTCCCCGTAGAGAGTGCCGTAGGGGACCCTCGGCTGCTCGGCCATGTGCTGAACGGCGAGTCGTCTCAGCCGGCGGCGGTCGTACTCCGCGCGTTTCTCCGGATCGCTGAGAATCTCCAGCGCCCGGTTCATCCGGCGCATGCGCTCCGGCGCGCGCGGGTCGGGATTTACGTCCGGGTGGTATGTCTGCGCCAGCCTGCGGTAGGCCGCAAGGATGACGCCGGGTTCGGCGTTTGGGGAGATTTGAAGGACTTCGTAATGGTCCGGCTCGGTGGGCATTTGACTGAACCATTATGGCCTCTGCGCATGCGTAAGTCGACGCATTATGCCGCACATTTCAGGTCATTCCAGCCTTGTCTTAGCTACTGACAACCCGCCGGCGCTCGCTTAGCTTAGAATGAATTTCTGGCCGTCGACATCGCCAAGAAGAGGAGGAGTCATGCGCAAAGCAATCGCCGCCGTGGGGGGCGCCGTCGCGGCTG
>VBEJ01000299.1 GCA_005882985.1 Chloroflexota bacterium | reverse complement strand
CACGCGTACATGGCGGCGTGGAATGAGCAGGACGAAGGCAAGCGGCGACAGCTGCTCGAGAAGGCCTGGGCGGATGACGGCCGGTACACGGACCCGATGGCGGATGCCGCAGGAAGGGAAGCTTTGGCTGCGCTGATCTCGCAGTTCCACAAGCAAATGCCGGGAGCGGGCATACTTCCCACCAGCGGTATCGACGAGCACCACGGCCGACTGCGGTTCGCCTGGAAGATGACGGCACCGGACGGCTCGACGGGGATGGAGGGGATCGACGTCGGTCAGCTGGCGGAGGATGGGCGGCTTCAGAGCATTGTCGGGTTCTTCGGTCCGCCCCCGGCGGCTGCCTGAGGACGCCGCGTGTGGCCGATAGCTGCCTGCTCTGCCGGATAGGGGCGGGAGAGGTCAAAGTATCGGAGCTCCATCGAGATGAGCTAGCGGTAGTCTTCGACATCCCTGAGGGTTATCCCTGGCGACAGGCGCCCGTCCACTTCCTTGCGATATCGAGAGAGCATATTCCATCGGCTGGGCACGTCCGGGACGAGCACGGGCCGATCATCGCGCGGATGTTTGTCGCGATCGCGAAGGTCGCTGAGCAGATGGGCGTCGCAAAGACGGGGTACCGTATTGCGACAAACGTGGGAGATGACGCCGGGCAGACGGAGCACCATCTGCACCTGCACTGTCTGGGCGGGCGGAAGCTGGGTGCGAAGGGCTAAGCGCCGGGGACACGGGCGAGTACGGAAGGGCCCCCAGGGCCGCAACGATCACCCGGTCGAGACGGAGAGCGGGTCAGTCGCCGCATCTGTATAACGGCGAGGGGGTGGGATGTTACAGGCGGCTGGACGTGTTGCCACCGTGCCGCCCGAGTGTAGTGCTCGATTCGGGACCGCCGAGATTCTTCGCGATTCAAGTCGCTATGAATCGATGCTTTTGGGGCCGTTTCCTGTACGACTTTCATCCGGCAGGGCGGGGCTCAGAATGACACTGTATAGGCGTTGTGGCCGTCGCCTTACTTGATCGCGAGGGCGTTGGGAGGAGAGCCGACTCCGCCGGGGACGTTGAGCGGGGCCGAAGTGAGCATGAACTCGTAGACGCCATCTTGCGCGCAATCGGCGGCGAGGTCTTCGAGGTACCAGAGCTCGCCGATGTTCATGCCGAGCAGCGGGATAAGGCGGAAGTGCAGGAAGCCGCCGCTCTCAGGGCCGGGCGGCCAAGCCTCGAGCGAGGGGTTGTCCCCGGCGACGGCGGCGATGTGGAGGTCCCAGAGGTAGGCGGCCATCTCCTCGTCGGGGCCGATGCCCGGTGCGCGCAGATGGACCATCGCTTCGCCCGACATCTCCTGCTTCTGCTCGGCGGTCGCTTCGTTCAAGTACCAGGCAAGCCAGCCGGTGCGGATGATCAGGATATCGCCTGTCTCGATGGTAACGCCCTGCTGCTCCGCGCAATCTGATAGCACATCTTTCGTGATCACTGCCGCTGTCGTGTAGTCGATCGGACGGCCGGCGGATTCGAGGAGTCGAGCGACATCGAGGAGCACGCCTCGTCCGGCGATGCCGCGGCGGGCGATGTTTTCGATGCCGAGCTTGCCGCCGCCGGGCGTGACTTCGCGGGCTTTCACACCGTTGTAGAAGCCGTCGCGCGGGTGAAGGATGTGGCGGAGGCTATCCCACTGGCTGGAAGCCTGCGGCCATCGTCGTCGCCGAAGAGCCCCCAGGCGGAACCAGCGGGCGCACCGGTTTTGACGGGAAGGTCTGAATACGAGGGGAGATTCGCGATTTGAGTGGTCATCAGTTGGAGCCTCCTTCGTCGCCAGGGATGTCTTCTGTTTAGCTTTCGGTGTGATGCGTCGGAGCGCTTGCGGACAGACCTGAAGGTCTGTCCGTACGGTTCGAGTGGCTCGAATCGCCGCTCAGATGCCTTCGCGGCTGCGCCACAAGCGGATGACGGCGGCGTGTTCCGCGAAGTGCTCGATGCCGGCGCCGTCGAAGATGCGGTTGGCCGTCTTGCCCTCGCCGTAGCGGTCTTCCGGCACCTTCATGGCCGCCTTCTTAAACGACTCGATGCCGTTCTCCAGCTCGTGGAGGATCTGGTCGTGCTTTTTGCCCTTGGCGTGCTCGGCGAATTTCGCGTTATATGGATCCGGGACCGTCCAGTCCTCGCCGTCGGGCGCCGGCTTCTCGCCGCGGCCCATCCGCTCGAGGCCGCCGGCGAGGGTCCCCAGCCAGCCTGTGATATGGGCAGTGATCTCGCGCGCGCCCCATTGCCCGTCGAGCCACTTGTTGTCGAACTGCGCTTCGTTCAGGCCGTCGATCGTGGAGCGATAGTCCTGGTACGCGGCGTCGAGGCGCTGAATGAGTTCAACTCTCGTCGTCATGGCCGCCTCCTTCCTGTCTCTGAGGCATAATAGCCTACCACCTGCACGGGCCAGAACCGAGATCCTAGCGGAATTTGAGCGTAGCGATTTCGTTTGGCTTGAGTTGAAATCGAACGGCGCTGTCTTCGCTCTCGATGGGGTCAGGGTTCTCCTCGTTGAGGTCCACGCGCTCCACCCGCTCGAAAGGGCGTAGGAGACGTACGCGCGCCCCCACCGGCTCACTCGCGATGTTGTAGACCCTTGCGACAACGCCATCGCCGTCCTCGGCGAGCTTCAGCGCCGATAGAATCACCTCCGGCGGCTCGATCTCGACCAGCGACCCGCTCTCCGGCAACGTCCCGTCACCACGCGACGTCCGGACAGCGCGCAACGGGCGCAGGAAGCGATGCGCCTCGGCGAACGCCGTCTCCCAGCCGCCCTCGTGCGGGATCAGGGAGTACTGGAACTTCCAGCGCCCCAGCATCTGGGCGCCCGGCGTATGCATCCCCGGCCCCGCATGCCCCCTGCGCGTGGATAGGTCATCGCGCGAGAGCCACTCGATGCAGCGAAGCAACGTCAGCGCGATCGTGATCGTCCCGTCCGCCTCCTCGATTGCTTCGTACTCCGGCAGGCCCCGGTTCGTGAGCATGAAGCCCCGCTGGCCGTCCGAAATGTCGACGAAGGACTTCTGGGGGTACGTGGCGACGGGCGTCTCGAACCACGTGTCGTCGTGCTCCGGCACGCCGATCGGCCGCGAGACGACGCCGAAGTGCTGCTCGGCCTGCGAGCGGCCGGCGCGGATGCCGGTGGCAAAGTGCACGCGGAGGCGGCGGTCCTTCGCGCGGTTGTCGACATCGGTCTCGATGTCGATGCGTGGGATGCCGGGATAGAGGGGTGTCAATAGACGCTCTGTCCACGATCTCATCGCGCTGGGGCGGACAATGGGTGTACTCGTCACCCCGCTCCCCGCCGTCCACGAATAGGTTAAGGCCGCTGTACGCCCGCCCATCACGTTTGTCGACAATCGAAAGCGTTCCGTCACGCGTTGCGGTCACCGCGAAGTGCTCGTTCTCGATGCTCCGCGGTTGGTCTTTGTCTTGGACGAAGGGTTCCACCTTCAGCCAGACCTTGTCGTCTCGCTCTAAGCGCATGACTTTGTACCCGAATCCCGGCACGTTATCCGCGACGAATCCGTACACAATCCGCTCGCGCCGGTCGAGCGGCGAATGGCCGCCGCGCTCGATCGACTGCAGCGGCGTCTAGGTGCCATCGTCCGCGACCAGCTTCCGCGGCCACTTGCCCTCTTCCACCGGCAGGCGCACGGTGCAAAAGTCCGTGCGAAGTCCGTTCTCCGGATTGAACACCACGACCGACTGCTTCCCAAGCTTCCCCACCCGGTCCGCGATGTACCGCAGCGAGTCGTAGATCACCGACTCGGCGATCTGCTCGCAGCGGTTGAAGCGCCCGCCGACGTCGTCGTAGACCGCATCGACGGAGCAGCCGGTGACGGAATCGTGCGGCCCGTTCTGGAGCAACAGCCGCCAGGCGTGCCGGAGTAGGCCGCGGGTGGCGGCGGTGTCGTTCTGACTCGAGGTGTCGTACTCCGCTCGTCCTACGAGTGCCTCAGGACGAGCGGGAAGGGATGTTCGCTCGTTGGCCTGTTCCTTGTTCCGTGTTCGTTGTTCCAGCAGAGGCCTCCATGCCGCGAGCGGCTCAGCGTACCGCGCGAGCAGGTCCTCGCACAGCTGGTAGCGTTGCTTGAGCCAGATGCGCGTCGAAAGCACGCCGGCGAGGACGTTCGAGCGCTGCGACGAGCGGAGCTCGCCCTCCAGCCGCGGCAGCTTCTCGTAGCCATCGGCCAGCTCCCGCCGAACGCTTTCGATGTAAGAGGGGTAGTCGCCATGCACCATCTCGGCGTCCTCGAGGATGTCATTGGCGCGCTTGATGACGCCCGACAGACCGGTGTGCGCGGGCAGGTGGTCGGTGCCGTTCGGGACGAGGACGTAGCGCGTCGTGGCGAGGGGTTCGAGGAGACCGCGGATGTTGCCCAGCGCACTGCGCAGAATATCGGGGTCCTCCGGCAGCGCGGGAAGCATCCCGTAGCCATACGGAAAGTGGACGGCGAGCACTTCGGAGCCGTCGGGTGCGGCCCAGCGGAACTCCGACGTCGTGGCCTCGGCGCCAACGCCCCGCCAGATGAGCACGGAGTCGATGCCGAAGCCGCGCAGGACCGCCGGCAGGTGCGCGATGTGCCCGAAGGCGTCCGGGGCATAGCCGACCAACATCGCGCGCCCGTACTCCCGCGCCGACCGGATGCCCGTCATCAGGTTGCGGATGTGCGCCTCGCCGCCGATCAGGAACTCGTCAGGCAGCACGTATCCGGGGCCAGCAAGCAACCGCCCCTCGCGCACGAGGCGCTCG
>VBEJ01000115.1 GCA_005882985.1 Chloroflexota bacterium | reverse complement strand
CCCAAGGCCATAAATGCACGAAACCGACGCCACAATGACCACATCCCGCCGCTGAAACAGCGCACGAGTGGCCGCATGCCGCAGCTTATCGATCTCCTCGTTGATGTCCGCGTCCTTCGCGATATACGTATCGGTCCGCGGAATATAAGCCTCCGGTTGATAATAGTCATAGTAGGAGACGAAGTACTCCACCGCGTTTTCGGGAAAGAAATCGCGAAACTCGGAGTATAGCTGGGCGGCGAGCGTCTTGTTGGGCGAGAGCACGAGGGTCGGGCGGTTAGCGCGGGCGATGACGTTCGCCATGTTGAAGGTCTTGCCGCTGCCGGTGACACCTAGCAGCGTCTGGTGCTTGTACTTTTTGTCGAGGCCCTCGACGAGCTTCGCGACGGCGTCCGGCTGGTCGCCGGTCATCTCGAACTCGGAGGCGAGGCGGAACGCAGTGTCAGTTAGGGTCATGAGGAAGCCTTCGGTGGGTACGAGCCGATGGTCAACTGGATCGACTGCCAAGAGCATAGCCTGTAGCGTGTGAGCACCGATGGTTGGTGGGGACCCTTCAGCGCCGAAGATGCAGAGATCCGCCTCTTCCTCACCGTCGATGGACGAGCGAACCCGGCCGATATCCCAGATAGCCGACTGCCCGTCGGCGAGCCTTAGGCGGGCCTGGCGATGAGGCGAAACGCCGAGGCGGCGCAGCAGTGAGGCCGGCATCGTCGTGAAGGACGCGCCGGAATCGACCAGGGCTTCAACGGTCTCTTGGCCGCCCGGGCCGATGATTGTAATCGGGTGGAAGAAAGTGCCCATGGCGAAGTTCATTGTATCAAGGCTTCTGACGACGCCTTGTCAGGAAGTGGGTCAGGTAGGCCTCAAAAGGCAACTCCCCGGGTTTTATCCCGGGGAGCTTATTTCTCTTAATCTTCCCGCGTCCGGCCTCTGCTTTGCTCCGGCGCTTTAAGCGCCCATGGGCTCCTAAGCCTGTTTGCTGCTAGCCGCTCCGCGGTTTCGCCCTTCCCCTGCGCTGCTACGCAGGGGACCTTGCGTGATCCACCTCCAGGACTTCGATGAGCGCATGGAGTCTTCTCATACGCTACTTCCTCCAGTCTGTAGGTCTCACCATCAAAATAGCACAGCGAGAGATGATGTCAACCCCGCGCGAAGCCGATTTCGAAACCTTAACGCGATCTATTCGAAGCGGTCTCCATCTTCCTCCCACGATGCATCCAAAACCTCTCGAGATTGGCCGCTTTCGGAGCCGCCTACCACGCCGTTCTCCTCGAGCATGTCGATCAGCCGCGCCGCCCTCGGGTAGCCGATGTGCAAGCGCCTCTGCAGCAGCGACGTCGAGACCCGCGAGTGCTGGCCGGCCAGCTCGCGGGCGGCCTCGTACAGCGGGTCCTCTTCCTCGGCCGCGGCGACAGGCGCGCCGTCGGTCTGTTCGATACCCTCGTCGAGCAGGTGGTCCATCTTGTCCGGCACGAGGTGACGGAAGCGGTCGCTCGTCCACCAGACGACGATCCTGTCGAGCTCCTGGTCTGAGACGAACGATCCCTGGAGGCGCTTCGGCTTCGAGGCGTCCGTCGGCATGAAGAGCATGTCGCCACGCCCCAGCAGCTTCTCCGCGCCGGCGCCGTCGATGATCGTCCGCGAGTCCACCTGCGACGAGACCGCGAACGCGATGCGGGTGGGGAAGTTGGCCTTGATCAGCCCTGTGACCACGTCGACTGACGGCCGCTGGGTGGCGATTATTAGGTGGATGCCGGTCGCCCGGGCCAGCTGCGCGAGCCGGCAGATCTGGCGCTCGACCTCGTACGGCGCGGCCATCATCAGGTCGGCCAGCTCGTCGATCACCACCACCCAGTAAGGGAGGGTGTGCGTAGCGTGCGGGCTCTTGTTATACGCCTCGAGGTTGCGAACCCCCACGGAGGCGAAGCGGCGGTAGCGGCTGTCCATCTCGTGGATAATCGCTTGCAGCGTCCCGACGACTTCTTCCGTGTCGGTGATGATCTTCGAAAACGCGAGGTGCGGGATACTGCCGAAGTTCGCCAGCTCTACCCGCTTCGGGTCGATCAGGACGAGCCTCAACTCCTCGGGCGTGTTGTGGAGCAGGAAGCCGGCGATGATCGAGTTGATGCAGACGCTTTTGCCGCTCCCCGTGGCGCCCGCGATGAGAAGGTGCGGCATCTTCGCGAGGTCCGCGGCGACAGGCTCGCCCGAAACGCCCTTGCCCAGCGCGATCGCCAGCTTCGAGCGCGAATTCGCCTTATTGAAGGCCGTGCTCTCAATCACGCTGCGGATGGCGACCAGCGAAGTGGTCGTATTCGGCACCTCGATGCCGACCACGGGCTTCCCCGGGACCGGCGCCTCGATGCGGATCGTCGGCGCGGCCAGCGCGAGGGCAAGATCATTCGCCAAATTGGTAATGCGGTTCACCCGCACGCGCGTCCGCGAGACGACCTCCGAACGCATCTGCGGCCGGCCGTCTCGGTCATAGACCTGACGCCCCTTGTCGTCCCGTACCGCCACCGTTCGCGTCTTGGTCTCCCATCCCGGCTCCACGCCGAACTGAGTAACGGTGGGTCCCTGGTTGATTGATGCGACCCGCGTGT
Organism: Chloroflexota bacterium; assembly: GCA_005882985.1. GTDB lineage: Bacteria > Chloroflexota > Dehalococcoidia > SM23-28-2 > RBG-16-64-32 > CF-163. The sequence goes on along the minus strand of VBEJ01000115.1, from coordinate 23,551 downwards.
CCACTCCGAACGACCCCAGCGTCTCGACGATGAGCTGAGCCCGCGCTTCGTTGTCGACCGGGCGCAGCTCTACCTCCGCCGCCTCTGTGAGCAGGTCCAGCGGCGGCAGTTCCCAGCCGCGTCCCGCCGGGCGGCCCATCGGCAGCGGCCGCTGGTAGGCCTCGAGACCTTCCTCCTCCTCCGGCTCTCCCGTCACGACGATGTCTTCCTCCTCGAGTGGCGTCTCTACAACCGGCACGGGCCTTTCTTCGGGCTCGGAGTCGAGCCAGTCCTCGTCGAATTGGGGCATGTAAGGCTGGTCGAGAAGCTTCTCGCTCTCCTCTTCGGCCCGCGGGAGGAGGCTGGCGAAAAACGACTGGATGCCTCGCCAGATGCTCACATGCAGCTCGAGACTCAACAGCTGCCGGCCGAGGTTCAGCCCGCCCAGCGCCGCCGTCTGCACGCCGCGCGGCCAGAGCAGCCCCGCGCCCGTCAGCCCCACTGCGGCCCATGTGAGTATGCCGAACAGGTTCGACGTCAGCGCTTGACCGGCCTTGCCGCCGGCTGTCACCTCGCGGAAGGACACCTCTCCGAAGCTCCAGTCCGGCGCCCATAGACCAAGAGCACCGAGGGCGAACGCGAGAATGAGATGCGCGCCCGCCCATCGCCTTAGGAGGCGGTCGTCCACTTCCGGGCGGCGCAGGACGAGCGCCACATCGGCGCCGATCGCAGCGATTAGGAGGATGAGCGAGAGCCCGAACAGGCTCACCACATACTCGACGCCGTCGATTATGTAGGTGGCGAGCAGAAACGCTGCGACCGCTAATATGGCGGCAGCGCCGATGCCAAGCCAGAATTGCTGGGTGTTCTCTACCGCCGCGCCGAAATGCCTCTGCCGCCGCGCAACGCGCCTGCGAACAGTAGTCTGCCTCGGGCGGTAGCTTGTGGTCCGTCTAGCTGGGCGCGATTTTGTTTTGACGGGCACCTTGCGGGTTAGACCTCAACGCTTACGGGAAGCACCATCGGCCTGCGCCGCGTCTCCTCAAAGAGAAAGCGAGACAGGGCGTCGTGCACGCGCGTGTTGAAGTCGGATTTGTTGGCCACGTGCGCGCCTCCGCCCAGCGCCTGTACCACGACGTCTTTGGCCCTTTCCATAAGTCCGTCCGACATTTCGCTTTCGATGAATCCCCTTGATACAACGTCAGGGCGTCCGATAGGTTTACCAGTCTGCCTGTCCACCGCCACGATGACGACGATCACCCCATCCCCCGCCAGGTGCGCGCGGTCGCGAAGTACTATGCGGTCGATGCCCACGGCCAGGCCGTCGACATAAACCCAGTCGGCCGAGGTCCGGCCGGCGACTCGGGCGCCCGCCGAATCCACCTCCAGAATGTCGCCATCTTCGAGCGTGAAGACATTCTCCGCCGCCAGTCCCATCGAGCGCGCGATCATCGAGTGCATCCATAGGTGCCGGTATTCGCCGTGGACCGGCACGAAGTAACGCGGCTTCACCAAACCGATCATGAGTTTCAGCTCTTCCTGGGCTGCGTGCCCGCGAACGTGGACGCTCGCGATGCGGCTGAAGAGCACCTCGGCGCCCAGTCGGTAGAGGTTGTCGATGGTGCGGTTGATGAGCAGCTCGTTGCCGGGGATCGGCGAAGATGAAAGGACGACGGTATCGCCCGGCTGGATCTCGATGTGGCGGTGGTCGCGGTTCGCCATCCGCACGAGTGCGGAAGTGGGCTCACCTTGCGCGCCCGTCGTGATAATCGCGATCTTCTCGGGAGCGAGCTTCTTCATCTTGTCCAGCGAGGCAAGCACATCACCGGAGGCCGAGAGGTAACCTTGGTCGATCGCCATCTTCACGTTGTCGAGCATGCTGCGGCCGGTAATGAAAACCCTTCTGTCATGATTGATCGCGGCATCTATGACCTGCTGAATGCGCGAGATCAGGCTCGCGAACGTGGCCACGATCACGCGGCCGGAGGCGTTCGCCATGATCCTGTCAAGCGTTTCCGAAACGCTCCTTTCGGAAGGCGTGTAGCCGGTCGTGTCCGCGTATGTCGAAGCTTGACCCGCTCACCCGGCCGGACGATTCGCAGGTCCGCTTGTTTGTCCAGGCGATGCTCTTCAAGCTTGACCGCAATCAGTCCGCGCGTGAGCCGTGTACAGTAGATCGGCGGCAATTTGCCGCTTGGGAGGCGAAGGCGCGGAAGGACGTAGGGCAGCGCCCCAGTGTGGTCCTCGTGGCCGTGGGTAATGAGCACGCCGCGTAGCTTGTGGAGCCGCTCCGTGACATAAGAGACGTCTGGGATGACCAGGTCGACGCCCAGCATCTCCTCGTCCGGGAACATGAGGCCTGCGTCGATCAAGATCAGGTCGTCGGCAAGCTCCAGGGCCATCATGTTCTTGCCGATCTCCCCCAACCCGCCGAGGGGGATGGCCCTCAGGTTATCGGCCATCGCGAGCTAGAATAGGCGCATCTGGTCCGGCGCCGGTTCGGGCACGGCAACCGGCTGCTCCACCCGGCGGATCTTCTCCAGCGCCTGAGGTATTCTCCGGAAATCGTCCTCGATCGTCTTGCGGAGATTGCCGGCGTGGAGCGCTGCGGCCGGGTGGTACATGTGGAGATAGTGCATGCCATTCTGCCGCCGCAGATGTCCGTGCACTTTGCTTATCGAGTCGCGTGGGAAGAACCAGGCGAGTGAGTATCGCCCCAGAGTCACGATCAGTTTCGGGTCAATTTTCTCGATCTGGAGACGCAGGTACTTGCGACAAGCTTCTATCTCCGCAGGCAAAGGGTCCCGATTATTGGGTGGCCGGCACTTGACGACGTTCGTGATATAGACGTCGCTGCGCCGCAGGCCGGCCGATCCAAGCAACTCTTCGAGTAGTTTGCCCGCGGGACCGACAAAAGGACGCGCCTGCTGGTCTTCATGAAAGCCTGGGCCTTCTCCGACGAACATTACGTCCGCGTCCGGTGGGCCCTCTCCGGGGACAGCTTGAGTGCGTGTGCCGCAGAGCCCGCAGTCGGTGCAATTGGCCACGCTGCGGTAAAGCTGCTCAAGCTCAATCACTTTGGTTGATGATAATTGTCGGCGCTGCGGCGGGTCAACAACGTTTATTGAGCAGTTGGCTGCCTGCGTGGCTGTACGAGAACGGCGAGAAGAACCCCGAGAAAGTACAGGCCGATGAGCGGCACCGCGACAATTGTACAGGTGACCGGGTCCGGCGTGGGTGTTACCACGGCCGCGACGACGAAGGCCCCGACAATGGCAAACCGCCACCAGCCGATCAGCCGGCGCGCGGTGACGATGCCGAGACGCGCGAGAAACATCACGATGAGCGGTGTCTGGAAGGCGATCCCGGTCCAGAACAGCAGCCGCAGCACGAAGTCGACGTAACTGCCGAGGCGGATCTGCGGCTGCGCGATGTCGTTCTCAAAGTTGAGCAGGAAGCCCAGCGCCGGCGGCAGCGCGACATAATACGCAAAGGCGACGCCGGCGAGGAAGAGCCCCACCGACCCGGCGACGGTGCCGTACAACCAGCGCTTTTCGTTCGGCCTCAGCCCCGGCGCGATGAAGGCGAGAATCTGGTACATGATGACGGGCATCGCGAGGATAATGCTACCCATCAGGGCGATTTTGAAGTAGGTGACGAAGCTCTCGAACGGTTCGAGGAAGACAAGACGGAAGTCCTGGCTTCGCTCCTCCGCCGGGTGCTTCAAGAACCGCAGAAGGTCGTCGGTGAAGGCGGCGGAGATTGCCAGGCCGATCACGACAGCGACTGAACAGATAATCAGCCGCCGCCGCAGCTCCTGGAGGTGTTCGACGAGTGTCAGGTAGCGTTCGCCCCGCTCGGGTTCCGGCCTATCTTGAGGCGGTCCGGATGGGGCGACGCTCGTCATACGGGGTCAGTACTCGAAAACTGCCACTAGGAGTTGGTGGAAGTGCGGCTAGGTTTCGGCGGTGGTTCGCCGCCCGGCTCGATTATCGGCGCGTCGCTGCCGGGTTTGAGCGCGGTTTTCTCTCGGCCGGAACGCAGAGTCCGGTCGACTTCCTCAGCGATGTTGGAGAAGCCGCCTCCCAGGCTGGACCTGAACTCGTTAAGCTCCTTGCGCACCTCGTCGTACTCTTTCGTCAGCTCCTGGAGCTCCTTGCGGATGTCAGCCGTCGCGTCGGTAGCGTACCCGCGCATGTAGCGCACGGCGCGGGCGAGCTGGACCGCCACGCCTGGAATTCGTTCGGGCCCAAGGACAATCACGGCGACGATTGCCACCAGTGCAACTTCGAGAGGTCCGACGCCGAGAAAGTTCATCGCGCAGGCTCATTATATGCTACGGAATCAAACGTCCCGCCGGGTTGCCCGCGGAGAACGTATCTCGCGCCGTCGCTACTTGGGAGAAGACGAATGCCGCGTTAGGCGTCGTCGTCGGTTATGCCGTGCTCCTGAATGTAGTTGACGGCATCCTGCACGGTGATGATCTTTTCCGCGTCCTCATCTGAAACCTCGATGGTCTTGCCTGCTTTGCTGAACTCTTCTTCGAGCGACATGATCAACTCCACCAGGTCGAGCGAGTCGGCGTTGAGATCGTCAACGAACGAGGTCTGAGGTGTGATCTCACCTTCCTCAACGCCCAGTTGTTCAGCAATGATCTTTCGTACTCGCTCGAAGACAGTGGCCACGTACTACCTCCTTGGCCTCTAACGCGTAGTAAGCACACTTACGGAGCCCAGCACTCCGTTGATGAACTTCGGGGATTTCTCGCCGCCAAAATCCTTGGCCAGTTCCACTGCCTCGTTTATCGCGGCGCGCACCGGCACCCTATTATCGATGAGGATTTCGTATATCGCAAGCCTGAGAATGTTGCGGTCGATCACCGCCAACTGGTCGAGCGGAAAGGCGGGCGCGGTATTCTCTATCGTCTTGTCTATCTGCTCCTTATGAGATAGAACGCCGTTTACCAGCTCTTCGGCAAAATTCTTCACATCCGCGGAGACCGGCCCGCGTTTGGAGTGCCGGGCGATGGTGTCTTCCGGTTGGTGTCCCACGCTATCCAGTTCGAACAATGCCTGCAAGGCGGCTATCCTCGCCCGCCTTCGTTTGCCAGTCACCGCTAAAGCCCGAGCCCGCCGTCGACCGCCAACACTTGCCCGGTGATATACGAACCGCCGTCGGATGCCAGGAAGACGACGGTAGCAGCGATGTCTTCGGGTGTGCCAAAGCGGTCGATCAACAAGCGCTGCTTTACGCCTTCAACTATTTCCTTGCGAATGTCTTTTGTCAGCTCGGTGATAACGAGTCCGGGCATGATGAGGTTGGCGGTGATGTTGCGGGAACCCATTTCCCTGGCGACAGCCCGCGTAAACCCGATCAATCCCGACTTGGCGGCGGCATAATTTGCCTGCCCGGCGTTCCCGGCAAGGCCCGACACGCTGCCGATATTTATAACGCGCCCCCAGCGCTCCTTCATCATCGGCCTCAATGCCGCTTTGGTGCACAAGAAAACGGCCCTCAGGTTCAGGTCCATCACCTGATCCCAGTCATCAAGCGACATTCGCAACAACAGCGTATCTCGATTGAAGCCGGCGTTGTTAACAAGGACATCGAGGCGCCCAAGTCCATCGATCGTCTCCTGAACCATGCGTTCGGTATCTTCCGGGACACGCACGTCTCCCCTAACCACGATAGCGCGCCCGCCCGCGTCTTCGATTTCTTTGCGCAGTGCATGCGCCTGCTGTTCGCTCTGGTGGTAGTTCACGGCCACGGCCGCGCCCTGGCGCGCCAGATGACGGCAGATGGAGCTTCCGATCCCGCGCGAGCCGCCGGTTACCAGCGCCACGTGGCCGCTCAGGTCAAACATGAGATGCGCCGGCGGGAACGGAGGGCTGATCGAGTGATATCAACGTGAATTCGGGGTGATCTCTCTTCAGCATCGAGACCAGCGTCTGCCCTGGGCCGACGTCTACAAACGTGCGGACGCCCGCGTCAATCATAAACATCAACGACTGGTACCAGAGGACGGGCATCGCCATTTGGCGGCGCAGTTCGGAGACAATTTCGGCCGGGCTCTCCAAAGGGTTGGCAGTGACGTTGCCGACGACTGGGACCGCCGTTTCTTGTGGCACGACCCCGTCGAGGACGGCCTCGAAAGTGCGTGCAGCGCTTTTCATGAGCGACGTGTGGAACGCTCCCGAGACATTCATCGGGAGACCTCGACCTCCTCGCTCTTTCGCCAGCCGGCAGGCTGTTTGAACGACTTCGGCTTTTCCTCCGATCACCGTTTGTGTGCGCGCGTTGAAATTACATTGCTCGGCTCCGGAGAGCCGGCAGACCTCGCTGACGACGTTTACTGATAGACCAACGATCGCCGCCATCGTCCCGGGGTTTTCTGTGCCCGCTTCGTCCATCAGCCGTCCGCGTTCGCTCACCAACCGCAGGGCGTCCGAGAAGGAGAGCGAACCCGCCGCCACCAGCGCCGTGTACTCGCCGAGGCTGTGACCCGCAAGAAATGCCGGTCTCTTGTTGAGGACACCGGACTCTAGCGCGGCCGCAAGGATGGCGAGTGAGGTGGCCAGGATGGAGGGCTGGGCGTTGACAGTTCTCGTTAGCTCGTCTTCGGGACCCTCGAAGCAAAGGCGGCTAAGCGTCGATCCAAGGACCTCATCGGCCGCCTCAAAGGTCTTCCTGGCTCTTGTCGACGATTCCCATGCTTGAAAGCCCATGCCGGCCTTCTGCGCGCCCTGTCCCGGGAAGATCAGCGCGAGTGAAGGATCGATCGGGAGGTTGTGGAGGGCCTTGAGGGACGCGGTAATATCGGCTTGCGCTTGCGTCATACTCAAGTCAATCAGACGCGAGCGGCATCCTGTTCTCGAGTCAGGCGGCCGAGATGGCAGTCCGGGTTCTGGCAGCGTCCGAACTCATCGAGACGCATCCGGCAGAACGTGCAATGCGTGGCGTCCCACCAGACGAAGTAGGTAATTGCGGCGGCGGCGGCCAGGATCAGGCTGACCGGAACCAAAAGCAGCAAGAGTCCACGTCGCATGGCCAGGCGAAGTATAGCACGCGCTCAACGAGAGCGAGAACGCGGATCTACGTGCGTGGCGGACGCCGCCGGGCCTCTCCGACTGCCAAGACGTCGCGCCCTCGATACGTCCCGCACACGGGGCAGGCCTGATGGGCGGGCCGCGGGCTGCGGCACTGAGGACAAGTTACGAGCTGCGGCAAAGAGATGCTGAGATGCGATCGCCGCCGTCTTTTGCGGGAGGTGGACGTCTTCTTCTTCGGCAGTGGCGGCATCGCTCCCTACCCTTCTTTCTTGCTCGCTTCGAACCCCGAGAGGACGCCCCATCGCTCGTCGAAGGTCCGGGTGCACCCGCAGGAGGCGGCATTTAGATCCGCGCCGCACGCAGGACAAAGGCCTGCGCAGTTGGGCTGGCAAAGCGGCTTTTGCGGTTCTAACATTAGCACGTATTGGCGTAACGGTTCGCCTAGGTCAAGCACAAAATCTCGCCCAATGCGGAACCCGCCGGCGCCATCGCTTACGCGCATCCGTCTGGTGGTGTTTGCATCCAATATGGGAATAAATTCCTCTTCGAAGTCGATCGATAGGGGGCAGTCAATGGCAACGAGGCAACGCGCGCACTGCTCTGAGACCGTCGCTGACGCCTTGAGACTCGCCAGAAGACCTCGATTCGTGCGGACCGATGTCAAGCTGCCGGACAGACCGCGTATTTCAGTATCTTCCAGCGAAATTAGCGGCTCGCATAAGTCGAAGACTGTGACGGTCCCGACGGGCTGACGCAACTCGTTGAGGACGTTGATCCGCATTGCAGTGTCGGGTGGGAATAGTGTGGTTTCGATGGCTCTGGCGACGCCCAGAAGGGAGTCAAGTCTTATTGCAAAAGTTGTAACCTAAGTCTATAATCCGCCTCCGGAAGTTGTCCATTCCAGGCTCCTCAGGCTGTATGTCGTTGTCTTTACTTAAATGACCACCGCCCCTGATGTCCTTGCCCTGCAAGAGACTGATCTGGCGCTGGACAAGGCCCGGGCGAGGCTAAGGGATGTTGAGGCGCAAACGGGGGAGGGTGAAGAGCTGATTGCTGCTAGAGAAGTGGTTGCGGAAAGGCAGGAGGTGCTCAAGCAGCTTCGATCGCAGCTTCACGACGCTGAATGGTCGGTGGAGGACGCCAGAGGGAAGGCAGGCGGAGTCGAGCAGAAGTTGTACGGAGGTACCATACGCAATCCAAAGGAGCTAAGCGATCTCAACGATGACTTGTCGTCACTGAAGACGCAGGTAGCGAAGCGGGAGGACAGTCTTCTTGGCCTGCTTGTCGAGATGGAAGAGGCGGAGAAGCAACTGGAGAGTGCCCGGTCGGCGTTGGCGGAAACGGACGCTGTGTGGCAGCGAGAACAGGCGTCGCTCCTCGGAGAGAAGGCGCGCCTGGAGCCGGAGATCGCGGCGCTGGAGACGCGGCGCGAGAACCAGCTACCCGCGGTGGATGCGGAGAGTATGAGACTTTACCAGCTTCTCCGCGAGCGGCATAGAGGTCAGGCTGTCGCCGGGGTTGAACGAGGCATGTGCCAGGGATGCAGGATCGCGCTACCGATGTCGCTGGTCCAGAAAGCCCGTAGCGGCGGCGGGCTAGTCCAGTGCGTGAGCTGTGAACGAATCCTGCTTGTGACTTAGCATGCGAGCGGTCGGATACTTTAGGGACACAAAAAGCCGCACCTTGGCGGAGCAGAGCGAGTCATTTCTCGAATTCTGTAATAGCAACGGGTTCGAGGCGGCTGCCACTTTCCTGGACCCGGGGTCGCGGCCGGAAGCGCCGGGCTTCAGGCAGATGCTGGAGTTCGTTCGCCTGCAGAGCCCGCACGGCTTCTTACTCGTGGCGGTGTGTGACCTGATGAGCCTCGGCAGCGGGCCGACGGAGGCCGTCAGACGCTACTTTCAATTGGCGAGCCTCGGCGTTCCGATCATTAGCCTGAATGACGAAGGCGACCTCTCGACGGACCTGATTCGCATCTGGTCGCGAAACAGGGGCAATGGCAGCGTTGGAGAGCGTGTGAAGGCGGCCATGCGTCAAAAGGCGGTTAGGGGCGAAGTCCTTGGGCGCCCACCGTATGGATATCGCGTGGGGATGCGAAGGCGCCTAGTCATCGTGCCGATCGAAGGCTCGGTCGTCCGGTATATCTTTCGGCTGTATCTGAAAGATGGCCTCGGCATCCGGCGTATCGCTCGCCGCCTGAACGAGGAACAATTGCGCACTCGCAAGGGTGGGCTCTGGAGCATGGTGACCGTTCGGGACATTTTGAGAAACAGGGCCTACGTTGGCACTTACTCGCGGTTCGGGGTGCGGGTTCCCGCCAGCCATCGGCCGCTGATAGCTCAGGAGGACTTCCAGAGCGTACAGGAGCGCCTAGACCAGCGGCGCCCAGTCTCGGAAGCTCGAAGGATGTCGCCCTTCTTGCTCTCCGGTATCACCTACTGCGGTTACTGCGGGAACAAGATGATCGGCGTAACTCGCAAGCAACGCTGGCAGCGGCGAAGCGACGGCATGACTCGTACGGCGCAATACCGATACTATCAATGTGAATCACGCACCAACAGGAGTCTGTGCGACTATCACACCCGAAGGGCGGAGGAGCTTGAGGAGGAAGTACGCCGGAGCCTGAAGCTGGGCGGTTCTAGGACGAAAACGGCCGGCAATGGCGCGCTGGCGGTGGGTGAGGCGGAGGCGCAAATCCGGAGATTGCGAGACAAGGCGAAGCGGCTGGATAGGCGGCTGGAGGAGTATCTGGAGTCGGCGGTCTCCGGACGGATGAAACAGGACAAATTGCGTTCTCTCGGCTTAATTGTGGCGGGCGAGCAGCTACAGCTCGAGGAGCGTCTTGTGGAGTCGCACAAACTGGCGGAGCTTCAGGCGTCCCAGGTGGAGAGGCGGCGGCAGCGTGATAACGTGCTCCAGCGGCTGCGTGAGAATTGGAGCGCTTTGGCGTTCGGGGAACGGCGTGACTTGATTCGCGCCGTGCTTGACCGCGTGGTCGTCAAGGACGATGGGATTGAGATGGTGCTCAAGCCCTGACGCCAAATGTCCAAGATCGAGTGGTCGTTTATGCCGACGGCGCTTCCAGAGGCAATCCCGGCCCAGCCTCAATAGGCGCGGTGGTCTACGACGCCTCGGGTCGAGAGGTCCAGACAGTTTCTCGGCGGATTGGCCGGGCCACCAACAACGAAGCGGAATATCAGGCGGCCATCGCCGGTCTGGAGACGGCGCTGGCGCTCGGTGCCTCTCAAGTGAGCCTTCGTATGGACTCAGAACTGGTGGTGCGGCAGATCGAACATCGGTATAAAGTGCGTAACCCGCGCTTGCAACCGATGTTTGCGAGAGTGATGGAGTTGCGCCGACGCTTCAGAGAATTCGACGTCGACTCGATACCAAGGGCGATGAATAAGCGCGCTGACGAGCTAGCGAACCAGGCGCTCGACCGGTTGGAGTAGGGCAAATTGATATAATGGATAGAGTCCAGCAGACCGGGCGATCGCTTCGATTTGATCGGAGAGGAAGGTCCGAGCTCCTCCGGGCAGCGCACTGGGTAACGCCCAGGCGCCGACTGCGCAAGCAGCCGGGGACGGAAAGTGGCACAGAAACATACCCCCCGACTTGTCGGGGAAGGGTGAAATGGCGGGGCAAGAGCCCACCGGCGGTAGTGCGAGCTACCGGCCGGCCAAACCCTGCGCGGAGCAAGGCCAAATAGGAGGGTGCCAAGGGTGCCCGGCCCAAACCCTCGGGTTGGCCGCTTGAGGCCCTGAGCAATCCGGGTCCCAGATTGATGATCGTCCTCCCCGACTCGTCGGGGAGACAGAACTCGGCCTACAGGTCTGCTGGACTTAATGCCTCTCATGGGCGGAGCAGGCCTCCGACCATCCGACGCAACTCAGATCACTTACGCACCGTTTCACTTGTGACGCCATGCGACTCACTGAACTTGTAGGAAATATCCCGGGCGCGATACTCCAGGGAGATGGTAGCGACCCGGAGATTACCTCCGCCTCGTACGACTCTCGATCCGCCGGACCCGGGTCTATCTTCGTCGCGGTCGCCGGATTCAAAGCCGACGGACACGACTACTTGAAGCAGGCAGTCTTAGCCGGCGCTTCGGCCGTTGCCGTTCAGGCGGACCGTAAGCAAAAGTGGTCATCGACTATCAGCGAGTCGCCGGTCCCGGCGGTCATCGTTCCGGACGCGCGCCCGGCGCTTGCACGGGTCGCCGCGGCTCTTGCCAACTACCCTGCCCGCGGACTGCGCACGATCGGTGTAACAGGTACCGATGGCAAAACCAGCGTCTCTCACCTGCTCCACCACATGCTCTCGTCGACCGGCGAACGCGCTGGCCTCATCAGTACCGCGGAGTGCCGTGTAGGAGATAAGATCCTGCCCGACACCGGCCGAATGACCACGCCCGAGGCGCCCGAAGTGCAGCAGATCCTTAGCGAAATGGTCGGGGCTCGCTGCCGCTGGAGCGTGATCGAAGCGACTTCTCACGGTTTATCCCTTCACCGTGTCGACGAATGCGAGTTCGATATCGCTCTCTTTACGAACCTTTACGCCGACCATCTCGACTTCCACCACTCGCTGGAAGAATACATCGCGGCGAAGGGTCGCCTGTTCTCGATGCTGGACTCTGCCGTTCAGAAGGACCTCGATAAGACCGCCGTTTTGAATGCTGACGATCAAGCTTCTGAGCAGCTCCGGCGGCTTACCGACGCGCGCGTCATCAAGTACGGTCTGAATCAGGCCGCGGATGTTACGGCGGATAAGATCGAGCCAGATGGCTGGGGGTCGCGCTGTAGCGTGCGAGCGTTCGGAATCGAACGCTCGATCCGCATCTCCGCGCCAGGAGACTTTAACGTCTACAACGCTTTGGCGGCATGCTCGGTGGCGCACGCCGGACGACTGGAGATCGATGCAATCATTGACGCGATTCACACCTGGCGGGGAGCGCCCGGACGAATGGAACTCATCGAAGAGGGTCAGCCGTTTACCGTCATCGTCGACTTCGCCCATGCGCCGGAGGCTCTGAAGCGGGTGCTGACATTCATACGCGGGCGATCGGCCGGTCGCATCATCGCCGTCTTTGGCTGCATCGGCGAGCGGGACAAGGACCGGCGCTTTGGCATGGGCCGGGTAGCCGCTGAGTATGCAGACTTCACAATTGTGACGGACGACAATCCTTACTCCGAGGACCGTAACGCGGTTATCGCTGAGATCGCCCGTGGGCTTCGAGCGGGTGGGAGGCGCGAAGGCCATGATTTCGCGGTCATTCCCGATCGCCGGGAGGCAATCGCCCATGCGCTGGGCATGGCGGTGGATGGGGACGCAGTATTGCTCGCTGGTAAGGGTCACGAGCGAGAAGTGCACCTCCCGGACGCGGTCTACCCGTGCCATGATCCGAGTGTTGCTCGAGCGGTGCTGCGTGGTCTCGGTTACGGGCGTTGAGGAGTGAGAGGACTGACCACTCTCGAAATTTCTCAACAATCCCCGTCTTCCCCTTGTGGGCCCCAGTTGCCTTCTGCTACGATGCGACACAGGAAAGGAGGTGATGTGAATGGACGACAATACGAGCTCTGGCCATAGGCCTGTCCGTTCACACCATCACCTCTTTGAGGTGCTGGTGTAATAGCTGAAAGGCGCGTGGACAGGTCTACGTGCCGAGCGCAAGAGGCCGGCCCAAAGGGCCGGCCTCTTGTTGTTAAACCCGGACCTATGCCGCCACTTGGCTCTCCTGGCTCCTTCTCCTCATATTCTTAGCGACATGTGGCTTAACCTCGCCAAGGTCGAAGAGCACCTCTCCACTCGCTTCGTGGGCCGGCGCATCGTTTATCTGACGAGCACGACTTCGACGATGGACGTCGCCCGCCAGGGGGCCGAAGCCGGCGCCCCGGACGGAACCATCGTCTTCGCCGAAGAGCAGACGAAGGGCCGCGGCCGCTTCGACCGCGCCTGGGTCTCGCCTTCGGGGAAGAACCTCTATCTCACGCTGGTCATACGACCGCCGCTCGGCCGGCTGCGCTCGCTGGGCATCATCGCGCCCCTCGCCGTTGCGCTCGCGGTCGAGGACTCGACCGGCCTCAGACCGCGCATCAAGTGGCCGAACGATGTCCTGATCGACGGCCGCAAGCTTTCAGGGGTACTGATCGAGAGTGAAATCTCGGGGTCTGCGGTCCAGTACGCTCTCGTAGGCCCCGGCATCAACGTGAATTTCGATATCGAGCAATCGCCTGAAATCGCCGCCATCGCCACCAGCATCAAGCGCGAGCTGGGCCGCGAGGTGTCTCGCGAGGAGTTGCTCGCCGCTTTCCTCAACCACTTCGAGGCGCTCTACGAAGACGCCCCGAAAGGCGACGCCGCGTTCCAGGAGTGGCGCTCCCGCCTGGACACGTTGGGCCGCGAAGTGTGCGTGACGTTCGGCGACCAGCTTTACGAAGGAACCGCCGAAGACGTTGACCGCGACGGCAATCTCATCCTCGTCCAACCGGACGGCAGCAGGCGGATAGTCGAGGCGGGCGAGGTCACGTTGCGAGCTTAATCGCCCAAGAGAGCGATCAGGCGGCAGGCTCTTGCCCTTCCGGCCGAGTTTCACGTGTAGTGCCTGCCGAGGGCACCTCCCGCCGCTGCCCGCGGCCTGCCGCAGACCCACCGTTTGCCTGAACGCGCCCGACGAACATGCTGATGAGGTCTATCGGGATGGGGAAGATCACGGTGCTATTCTTTTCGGAGGCGATCTCGGTTAGCGTCTGAAGATAGCGCAGCTGAAGAGTGGCCGGCTGCGCGGCCATCACATCGCCCGCCTCCCTGAGACGCGCCGCCGCTTCGAACTCTCCCTCCGCATGTATGACCTTGGCGCGCCGCTCACGCTCTGCCTGTGCCTGACGGCTCATGGCGTTGATCATGTCCGCGGGCAGACTCACGTCCCGCACTTCCACCAACGTCACCTTGATTCCCCACGGCTCTGTCGTCTCATCGATAATCTGCTGAAGCCGCTGATTTACCTCCTCTCGCCTGCTCAGGAGTTCATCCATGTCTGATTGTCCCAGGACGCTCCGCAGTGTGGTCTGCGCTACCAGCGATGTGGCTCGGAAGTAATCCATGATCTTCACCACCGCATCTTCCGGGTTGACGACCCGGAAGTAGACGACTGCGTCGACCTTCACGGTCACGTTGTCCTTCGTTATCACATCCTGGCGCGGGACGTCCATCGTTACGACTCGCAGGTCAACTTTCACCATTCGCTCGACGAAGGGCAGGATAAAGAACAGCCCGGGTCCCCGGGCACCGACCAGACGACCGAGCCGGAAGATGACGCCTCGCTCGTATTCCTGGACGATCTTGATCGCCATGAAAAAAAGAGGGATCGCGACGATGTAGCCGAAGCCAGTGAGAATCCGTGCTAGGAAGTTCGGGCTGGTCTTGTCGGGCGGGCGTTCGCTTGTCATGTCTACTCTCCTTCCGGTTTATGCTTGCGGACTCTGAGCTTCAGTCCTTTGACTGCGGTGATGACAACGCCTTCTCCGGGTTTCACCGCGCCATCCTCGGCCTCTGCTGACCAGTACTCTCCATTCAAAAAGACGAAGCCGCTGGGCTCTAGCGCCGAGCGCGCGACGGCCCTCTTGCCGACCATCGTCTCGATACCCATGCGCGGAGGCATACGACGTATGCGTATGATATTCGCAACGATAACGAGACAGAAGGTCGCCAGCACCGCGGCCAGTCCGAACACGAGCCAGCGCGAGACCTGGAACTCAGGCGGGTTGTCGCTGGTCAGGATCAGGCCGCCGAACACCAGCGCCACCGCTCCGCCAATTCCCAGTATGCCGTGACTGGTGATGAACATCTCCAGGCCGAACAAAAGAAATGCGAACAGAATCAGCGCCACGCCCGCCCAGTTAAACGGCAGCACGCTCAGAGCGAAGAACCCGAGTAACAGCGAGATCACACCGAACACTCCGGCGAAGATAGTCCCTGGGTGCAATAGCTCGATGAAAATTCCGAGCGACCCAAGCGACAACAGCAGGAACGCGATATTCGGCTCGGCGATGATGTTGAGAAAGTCCTCGATGAAATTTGTGTCGTTGTACACAACCGGCGCGTTCGCGGTAGCCAGCGTCGCCTCGCCCTGTTCCAGCGAGACCTTTCGCCCGTCGATTGCCTTCAGTAGGCCGTTCAGATCGTCAGCCTCAAGGTCTACGATGTGCTGCTGAACCGCCTCATCAGTGTGGGCCGAAATGCCTTCTCGCACGGCGCGCTCGCCCCAGTCCCCATTGCGGTCGCGCAGCTGAGCAAGGCCGCGGATCTTGGCGACCGCATCGCCTTTGATCTTGTTGCCGAGGTCGCCGCCGATATCGCCGCCGCTGGCATCGATTGGCGTGGCTGAACCGATGCTCGTGGCAGGCGCCATCGCCGCGATGTGGCTCGCGTAGGCGATGTATGTGCCCGCGGACGCTGCCCGTCCTCCCGAGGGCCAGACGTACACCACCACGGGCACCTTTGAGGCAAGTATGCGCTCGATGATCTTGTCCATAGAGCTCGAAAGGCCGCCGGGCGTGTCCATGCGAATCACGACTGCGCCGGCATTCTTCTCCTCAGCGGCGCCGATCCCGCGATCGATATAGCGCTGCATAACCGGGTTCACTGTGCCGTTCGCAGTCAGTACGTGCGTCGCGCCTCGCGGCGCATCCGGTCCGCCCGCGCAGGCGAAGATCGAGACGGAGGCAAGGAGAAGCAGCGCGGCGAGCCCAAAACGCTTCCTCCGGCTCGAGCGGAGGAACTCGGTCGTCTTCATCTTCGTTGCGACTCGCGCGGGTCTATTATACGCCGATTTACGCTGGTCTAGAGTCGCCCAAAAATTGAACGCCCGTTCGCACCGATGCTAGAATTGCCACATCCCACGGGAGCACACACCGTATGGAAGACTCGATGCGACCCCCCGGCATGCGCGACATGCTGCCCGACGATATGGAGCGCTTTCGCATTATCGAGAGCGCCTTCCGAAACGCCTGCCTCGGCTGGGGCTATCGCGAAGTCCGTACGCCTACGATCGAGCGGCTCCATTTGTTTACAGCAGCGGGCACGCTGTCGCCGCAGATGCTCGATCGGGTCTATTCGTTCCTCGACTGGGACGGCTGGAGCGGCGAGCGCGTCGTCCTCCGTCCCGATTCGACGATTCCAGTCGCCCGCCTCTACGTAGAGAAACTTAAGGATGTCCGCGTTGCCAAGCTCTTCTACGTGCAGAGCGTTCTCCGCTTCGCGCAGGGTGACGACTCGCGGGAGGACTGGCAGTGCGGCGCAGAACTCATCGGTGATACGTATCCGCTGGGTGACCTCGAGCTTATTCTCATCGCCTGTGAGGTCCTCCAACGCCTCGGCTTTGCGCCGGAAATCAAGCTCTCCGATCCGGGTATTCTCCGGGCGGTCCTCTCGAAGGCCGGCTACCAGCAGGTCGAGCAGCTGTCACTTTACGATCGCTTGCTCGACGGCGACTCGAACGCGCTCACAGAGGTGCAAGAGCGGTTGCCCCGAGGAGCCGTAGCCGGGCTTGAAATGCTCTCGATGGAAGGCGATGGCTCCGCATTCCTAAAGAACCTTCGCAGCGTTCTCGAACCCGGAATCCCCGAAGTAAGCTCTGCGGTCGACGAACTGACAACGATCGCCGACGTCCTGACCGGCATCGGGCACTCGCCGAGAATCGCGCCTGCTCTTGTTCGCAACTTCGAGTACTATACCGGCCCGGTATTTCATGTCTTCGCCGGAGGCACGAAGATCGCCGGGGGCGGACGCTATGACGCACTCATATCGCAGGTGGGGCAGCAATCAATTCCGGCGTCCGGCTTCGCGCTCGAAATGGAACCTCTCGCTTCTCTGCTGTCAGGAGCCGAATCGGCAGCACGACCGCAGGTTGCAATCCGCCCCTCGGGAAAAAACGGCGCCGATATCGGTGCCGTCTTCGCGCTCGCTCGCGCACTTCGAGAGGCAGGCGTGAATGTTCAGCTCGTGGGTCTAACTAATGGTCCCGGCCGCGAAATAGTTGCTTCAGCGGACGGATTTTCGCTAGCGTCGGGGGATGGGAAGGTCCGGCGTCTGACCCGCGTGGATGAAGTGGTCCGGGCGGTGGCAGACGCCGGCCATGATTAAGCTCGCGCTGCCGGCGGGAGACCTCCGAGGCGCAATCGCACAACTGCTCGACTCCGCAGGTCTTGAGATCGAAGGCTACGGGGAAGGGTCTCGTGCCTACCGGCTCCCTGGACGCAGCCGAGATGTCCTCACCGCCCGGGTGTTCCGAGAGAAAGACATCTCTATCCAGATCGCTCTCGGAAACTACGATCTCGGGATCTGCAGCATCGCTTGGGTCAAGGAAATGCACGCGCGCTTCCCAGGCCAGCCAATCGTGCCGCTCTCAGACCTCGGCGTTGCGCAGGCCACACTTTGGGCCGCCGGAGCACCAGGTCACTGCGATCGCCTCGAGGACCTATCGAGGCTGGGCCTCGTGCGGATCGCGAGCGAATACGCGAACATAGCGGAAGCATTCGCACGATCTGCGCGGCTGGCCAGATATCGCGTGCAGCCGGTCGGCGGGGCGGCAGAGGCGTACCCTCCGGAAGATGCGGACTGCGTCATTGTGGCTGCGGCAGGGGGAAATCAATTGCGGGAAGCTGGGGCTCAGCCGCTCTTCAAGCTTTTCGACAGTTCCGCCTGGCTTGTCGCGAATGCCACTGCCCTTAAGACGAAAAACCTCAGCAGCGTCACCGGGCCACTGAAATCCAGTGCTACCAGCACAGCCGCCGGAAACGGCTTTCGGTTGCCCGGGCCGCTGCCGCGTAACGCGGCGGAGCGGATGCCAATGAGCCGCGACACGCTCCGCCTTGCTGTCCCCGACGGCCACCAGCAGCGCCACGTGGTCGAAGCCCTCCGCGCAGCAGACCTCGCTTTCGACGGCTACGGCGATGGCCAGACCATCCGCCGTCCTCGTTCCGGCGTCGACGGGCTCGATGTGAAGGTCATACGGCCACACGATATGCCGGCTCTTGTGGCGACCGGCGAAATGGACCTCGCCATTACGGGCCGTGATTGCCTCCTCGAGCACCGCTACGCCTTCCCCTCCAGCCCCGCGACCGAGCTCCTCGACCTCCAGCGCGGCCAGTACAACCTCTCCGCCGTCGTCAGCGAGGACCTGCCGGCGACCACCATCGACGAGGTGCTCGAGCTCTGGCGCGGCGAAGGCAAGCCCATCCTCCGCGTCGCCGCCGAGTTTCCCGCCACCGCCGATCACTATGCCCGCAGCCGTCACTTCTGGCGCTACCAGGTGATTCCCATCGCCGGCGCCTCCGAGGGCTTCGTCCCCGAGGACGCCGATCTCCTGATCGAAGGTACCGAGACCGGCAAGACGCTCGCTGAGAACCGGCTTAAGGCAATCGACCTACTATACCGCTCGACCACTTGCCTGATCGGCCACCGCGCGCCGAACTTGAGCGAGAAGCGCCGCCGCGTCTACGATCACCTCCTCTCCGCCCTCCAGCCCTCCTAGCGGGCGAATGTGACCACATGGTTCATCTGCTTGTCTTGCCTGCGGTTATGCTGTAGAGATGGACCGGGCATCGCGGCTAAGTAGGCGACATGCCCAAATTCACCGTGGGCATTAGACCGAGGAAGGAATGAGCGTTGTGACGACGATGAAAGCAGCGTTTCGTAAGGCCGATGGCCTGAAATCCTCTGCTCCCTTCCCGAACATCGGGAGGGGCGGGGGTGAGGGCCCGCTTAGAACTCGACGCTCAGCGCTCGACACTCGGCACACACCACCCCTTTGATACAATGCCTTCGAGGACACACCTATATGCCACCGCTGGCCCTCCACACGGCCCTCGCCAAGGAGATCGCCGACCGCCTGAACCTCGCCGCCCTCGATGATGAGCGCGGCAGCTTCTATCTGGGCTCAACGGCCCCCGATATCCGCGTGATTACCCATTGGGAGCGGTCGCGCACGCACTTCTTCGACCTCGAGTGCTTCGATGAACAGAGCGGTGTCTCAGCACTCCTCGAGGCGTATCCCGTGCTGACTAACCCCGACGACCTGAGCCCGCAGACACGCGCCTTCACCGCTGGCTACCTCACCCACCTCGTGACCGACGAGACTTGGATCACGACCGTCTACCGTCCGTACTTTGGTGAACGTTCACCGCTCGGCGGCGACATCCGGGCGAACGTAATGGACCGTGCGATTCAGTTTTCGCTCGACTCCGAACGGCGTCGCGACCGCCACCTCATGCTCCACGTTCTCGAGGAAGTCACTCGCTGCGACTTCGGTCTCGACATCGACCTAATCGATGAAGCAACTCTACGCCGATGGCGAGATGTCATCGCCGACATAGTCCAGCACGAGCCCGACTGGGAGCGCTTCCGCAATGCCGCCAAACGCCACCTCAAGCTCGAGTCAGGCAACGGCGTGGATGAATTGATGGCGTCGCTCCCAGACCTCGTCGATGAGACCCTGACCTACCTCACACCGGAGCGCGTCGAGGCGTTCATGGATGAGTCCCGGCTGAAGAGCCTCGATGCCGTCCGGGACTACCTGCAGTGCGTGTAATCAAGGGCGCCCAGGAGGCGCGCTCAACGATACTCCGGCACACGCCGCTCGACGATCGCAAGCTGCCGTCCACGGCCCACGACCTCATTCGCCGCGTCTTCGGCGCCGAGCTCGGCCCCACCGAAGTCGTCGATCGCATCCTGCGCGACGTCCGCGAGAACGGGGACGACGCCGTCCGCCACTACAACGAAGAGATTGACGGCGTATCGCCGCAGGCCGCGAAGCAGCCCCTCGAAGTCCCCCGTGACGAGATCATTCAGGCGAGATCCGTAGCCGACGAATCCCTCGTAGAAGCACTAACTCTAGCGGCTGAACGAATTCACACCTTCCACGACCAGCAGCTCGCCCACTCCTTCAAAGGCTTTCAGAACGGCCCCGCCGGCCAGGTCGTGCGGCCGCTCGACCGCGCCGGCTTCTACGTCCCTGGCACTACCGCCATCTACCCCTCCACCGTCCTCATGTCCGTCATCCCCGCTCGTGTCGCGGGCGTGACGGAAGTCATCATGACCACACCCGTCGGCCGCGACGGGACGGTCGCCCCGCTCAAACTCGTGGCAGCCGACATCGCCGGCGTAGATCACGTCTTCCGCGCCGGCGGTGTACAGGGAATCGCTGCGATGGCCTACGGCACCGAGACCATCCCGCGAGTCGACAAGGTCTGCGGTCCCGGGAACATCTTTGTAACGCTCGCCAAGAAGAAGCTCTTCGGCGAAGTCGGCATCGACGGCGTCTTCGGCCCCTCAGAGACCCTCGTCGTTGCCGACGCCCACGCCGACCCCGCCCTCGTCGCCGCCGACCTACTCGCCGGTGCCGAGCATGACGAGCTCGCCACGGCAATCCTCCTGACCGACTCCACTGAGCTCGCTGGAGCTGTCTCGCAAGCAGTCGAAGCCGGTCTTTCGTCCCTTGATCGCTCGGCGATCGCCCGCGAAAGTCTCGAAGCCCGCGGCGGAATCATCCTCGCCGACTCCGTCGCCGAAGCCATTCACCTCGCCAATGATTTCGCCCCCGAGCACCTCTGCCTCCACCTCGCGACCGCCGCTCATGCGATGCAACACGTCAGGAACGCCGGGTGCATTTTTGTTGGCGAGCACTCGGTGGAGTCGATCGGCGATTACACCGCCGGGCCCAGCCACGTTATGCCGACCGGTGGCAGCGCTGCTTACGCCTCGCCGCTGGGTGTACAGGACTTCTTGAAGGTGATGAGCGTCGTGCGCCTGGATCAGGAGACCGTCGACAAGATCGGCCCGCCGGCGGCGGCTATCGCGCGGGCCGAGGGGCTGACCGCGCACGCCCTCGCCATCGAGAGCCGCCTTCGCCGGGAGCGCTCGTAATGGCTGCCAAGCGAGACGCGCTACGGCTCGTGCGACCGCATCTCGCGGCGATGCCGGGATACAAGCCAATGGACTCGATTGACGTGGTCGCTGGCGACCTTGGCGTACCTGAGGACCGCATCGTCAAGCTCGACGGGAACGAGAACCCGTACGGGCCGTCGCCGAAGGTGACTGAGGCGCTGGGCGGGTTCGGCTTCTATCACCTCTACCCTGACCCCGAGCAGCGGCGCGTGAGGGAAGCGGTCGCGGAGTATGTCGAGGTGGACGCATCTCAGATCGTGATGGGAAACGGCTCCGACGAGCTGCTGAGCATCGCCGCGATGCTGTTCCTCTCGCCCGGCGACGCCATGGCTAACGCGCCGCCTACATTCGGCGTATACACGTTCCTGAGTCACGTCTCTGACGCCAGGATCGTCCAGGTGGAGCGAAACGAGGACTTCGGTCTCGATCTGCCGGCGCTCGAGCGAGCGCTTGATGACGGGGCGAAACTGCTATTCATCGCCTCGCCGAACAACCCGACCGGGAACTGCTTGCCCCGCGAACAGCTTGAGCGCCTTCTGGCGCACGACGCGATGATCGTCGTGGATGAGGCGTACGCGGAGTTCACCGGCGAGAGCTTCGTGGACATGGTCACCGAGCACGATAACCTCATCGTGGCGCGCACGTTTAGTAAGTGGGCCGGTCTGGCCGGTCTGCGCGCGGGATATGCGGTGTTTCCGCCCGCGCTGGCGGAGATCGTCTGGAACGTAAAAGTGCCGTTCAACCTCACAGTTGCCGCTGAGCAGGCGATCCTAGCATCGCTCGAAGACCGCGACTGGCTGCACAAGAATGTCGCGCTGATCGCGGCTGAACGGGAACGTCTATTCTCGCGCCTGAAAGACCTGCCGTGGCTACGCCCCTACCCGTCGCAGGCGAACTTCATCCTCTGTGAGGTGAGGGGTCCCGCCGCGAAGGGCGTGCGTGACCGACTGGCAGAGCAGGGCATCATGGTGCGCTATTTCGACTCCCCCGGCCTCCGCAACTGCATCCGCATCAGCGTCGGCAAGGCCGAGCACTCGGACCGGGTGATCGAAGCGCTCAAAGGCATCGGAGCAGGCGTTGGGAAATAACCGTCGGGCAGATGTCGAGCGACAAACACGCGAGACGAACGTCTCGCTTGGCCTCGAGCTCGACGGCTTGGGCCGCTATGAGGTCTCGACAGGGATCGGCATGTTCGATCACATGCTCGAGCAGCTCGCCCGGCACTCGCTGATCGACCTGCGCATCGACGCCACCGGCGACATCGAGCGCGACCCGCACCATCTGATCGAGGACGTAGGCCTCGTGCTCGGGCAGGCGCTGAACGAGGCACTCGGCGAGCGGCGCGGAATCTCGCGTTTCGGCCATGCCTTCGCCCCGATGGACGAAGCACTCGCGCTGGTCGCCGTCGACCTCGGCGGACGCCCTTACGCCGCAATCGATGCGACCTTCGACCGTGAAGATATCGGTCAGTTGCCGGCCGAGAATGTCAAGCACTTCCTCGAAGCCTTCGCCCAGGAAGGCCGCCTAAACCTCCACGCCCGCCTCCTCTCCGGCGAGAACGACCACCACCGAGTCGAGGCCCTCTTCAAGGCCCTCGCCCGCGCTCTCCGCGCCGCCGTCACGATTGACGAGCGGATCGCGGACCAGGTGCCGAGCACGAAGGAAGTGCTTTAGGGTACGCTACCCCGGCGACTTGAATTTGCTCGAAGGCGCTATTGGGATGCCAGAGCGTTTCCTCTTATCAGACCCGCTGCCTCGTCAGGAATGTGAACTCGGAAATGAAAACCCTGGGTGCCGGTGTATAGGTTTAAATTGGCAAGCCGACTGAAGTCGAATGCGGACCAAGGAATTAGAAGCCAAAGCGCGAGGGCGATTATCGGATGGGGCCACTTCTCGGTATCGACCTCGCGGACCTTGTCGAGTTTCAGCTGAAGAACTTTTCCTCGCTGCTTGGATGCATTCACTGTTTCAAATGAGAGCGATTCATCCGATATGGTCAAACTCCCATGTCTGATGAGAGGGTAGAACCCCCAGCCAAGTCTCACTTGGTCGGCTGGAACCGAGGTACCCCTCAGCGCGGTTCCCTGATCTTCGGTGGATAAATCCGCTGCCACTTGAACCACCCGCGCCTACTTCGCCGCCGCGATCTCGAAGCGGAACTCCTCGATCACCGGGTTCGCGAGAAGCTTGTCGCACATCTCGTTGACCTGCTTCTCCGCTGCCTTCTTGTCCTTGGCTTCGAGCCGGACCTCCATGTACTTGCCGGCACGGACCGATTCGACTTCGCTGAAGCCGAGCGAGTGCAGCGCGCCCTTGATCGTGAGCCCTTGCGGGTCGTTCACCGTCGGCTTCAGAGTTACGTAGACACGCGCGAGGAAGGTCAACGGTCAGGCGCTCGGGTAGTTTGGGTCGGCCTTGATCGCCTCGATCTGCTGGATGTGGTCCATGGCGTGGACGCGGTGGAAAGCGAACCACTCCTTGAGATTCAACTGTCCGAAGATCGGGTGCGGGAACTTCTGCGACAGCTTCTCGCCTTCCGGCAGCGAGGTTACCAAGCGCTTGGACTCGTCGCAGACGGC
>VBEJ01000298.1 GCA_005882985.1 Chloroflexota bacterium | reverse complement strand
GAAGGTAGACTCCGGCGAGACGCTCCTCGCGTTCGGCGGCGAAGAAGACCTCGACTTTCCCGCGGAGGCGCCGGCCGGGGCCAAGGGCAAGGTCCGCGTTGAAATTCGCTTGCATCCGGATACGTACCTGCCCGCGGCAGTGAGGACCACGACAGGCGTCTCCAGTGAGGAAGCCAGCTTTGCTCTCGACATCTCGTCACAATTTCTGGCCTACAACGAGGCCGTCAGCGCGCCGCCACCTCCGGCTTCCGTCCGGCCCTGGCGCGACTTCCAGTTCCCGCAGGCGGTCTGCACTGGTGAGCGGTTTGCCGCCTGCCTCGCGCCGCAGACCGCTATTCAGCCCACGGGTGCCTGCTCTGGTACCGCTCGGCGGATCTGCTTCGTACCCCTCGGCCAAATCTCTCCGCAGCTCGTGCAGCACCTCGTCGACCACTATCGGAGCCAGTACGGCCTAACGGTCGAGGTGCTGACACCAAGCGCTGTGCCGGGTGACCTCGCCAATCCGCTTCGTAATCAGATCAACGCTTCGACGATGATCGAGTACATGGGCGGACTCTTTCCCGAAGTCTACGCCGACCAAAACGCCGTGCTTATCGGCCTCACTCCGCTGGACCTGTACGACAGCACCAGCCATTTCCGCTACCTGTTCGGCGTCAAGGGCGACGTTTCCGACCCGAGAGCGGTCGTCTCCTCCTTTCGCATGGACCCGCAGTTCTACGGTGACGCGCCCGACGATGCACTCTACTTCTCGCGCTACCGCAAGCTACTCACGAAGTACGTCGGCCTCCTCTACTATGGCCTGCCCACCAGTCTCGACCCCAAGAACCCCATGTACGACCACATCCTCGGTCCCGACGACCTCGACCGCATGCGAGAGCCACTCCAAGTGGACGGCTCTCACTGACCAGCCCAACATGCGTGGCGCTACCTTAAGGCCGACGTTAGCGTTCTCTAACTCGGCAGGCGGACGAAAAGACCGCCCGCTGGCAGAGGAGGTCTCGTCTTGACCCTTAGAATCACCCGCGAAGACGTCCAGCGCCTGACGGCCGACGGTGCCGTCCTCATCGATACGCTGCCCGAGAACGAGTACGCCGAGGAGCATATCGTAGGCGCGGCCAACATCCCGCAGAAGATGGTGACCGCGCAGGCGACCGCGCATCTGACGAAGGACGCGCCGCTCATCGTCTACTGCTACGACCTCGACTGAGACATCAGCCCACGGGCCGCGGCGCGGCTCGAAAGTCTAGGCTTCACCCGCGTGCACGACTACGCCGGCGGGAAGGCCGACTGGGCCGTCCACGGACTGCCGCTCGAAGGCCGTACCGCGGGCCGCCGCCGCGTGATCGACGTGGCGCGCAAGGACATCCCGACATGCGGACCGCGCGAACGTCTCGGCGACGTTC
The DNA here is from genome assembly GCA_005882985.1 of Chloroflexota bacterium. Taxonomy (GTDB): domain Bacteria; phylum Chloroflexota; class Dehalococcoidia; order SM23-28-2; family RBG-16-64-32; genus CF-163. The sequence goes on along the minus strand of VBEJ01000298.1, from coordinate 453 downwards.
GTGGTCGCGTGCGGGCGGCAGGGCATGACGTATGCATCGTCGTCAACGAGCGCGGGATAGTGCTCGGCCGGCTCCGCCGCGATTGCTGGGAGAGAGAAGCCGAGGCCCCGACAGAGGACTGCATGGAACTCGGCCCGCCCACAGAGCGACCGGACAAGTTCCTCACCGAAGTCATCGAGCGTCTGCGCAAGGTCGGCAGCCTCCGCCTACGCCCCGACGCCGGCAGCCTCGCGCATCAATCCGTCGATCCACTCGTAGTCCTCCTCCGAAATCTCGTGCAGGTTGCCCTGGAATGCAAGCCGCCAGTTGTCGCCCCAGCGCTGCGTGAACGCTAACCCGGGAGCTATCTCCCGCGCGTCGAGGTACTGGTCAGGCTCAAGGATAATCTCCGGCTTGGTCTTCAGTCGGAACGGATAGTCCTCGCCCGACTTCTTCTCGCTCTTGAACACCTTC
>VBEJ01000130.1 GCA_005882985.1 Chloroflexota bacterium | reverse complement strand
AACTGACAACTGACAACGGACAACTGTATACTTGCACCCACCATGACCCAGGAACGCAAACTCAAAATCATCATCGCCAAACCCGGCCTCGACGGCCATGACCGCGGCGCCAAAGTCGTCGCCCGCGCGCTGCGAGACGCCGGTTTCGAGGTGGTCTACACGGGCATCCGCCAGACCCCCGAAATGATCGCCGAGACCGCCCTCCAGGAAGACGCCGACGTTATCGGGCTCTCCATCCTCTCCGGCGCCCACCTCGAGCTCTTTCCCCGTGTCGTTGAGGAACTCAAGAAGCGAGGTATGGACGATGTCGTCCTCTTCGGCGGCGGCATCATCCCTCACGATGACATGCCCGAGCTTGAGAAGTTGGGCTTCAAAGGTATCTTCGGCCCTGGCTCGTCCACGCACGACATCATCGATTGGGTGCGCAACAACGCCCCCAAGCGCGGCGCCGCATCCAGCGCGTGACCCTCCCTCCTACCTTCGTCCCACATGCCTTACCGCTTTAGCTCGACGCGCGCACTTGGTTTGCAGGTTTGTGGGTTTGGAGGTTTGCCGGCGCCTCGCTTGTCCCAGTTGTCCGTTTGTCTGCTCCTTTCCGCTCATCCTGAGGTATCGAAGAAATGAGCGGAGACATCGCCCAACGCGTCCTCGAAGGCGATCGCCGTGCCCTTACCCGCATCCTCACCTGGGTCGAGAACGGGTACCCGGAGGCCCGGGACGCCCTCCGCTCGCTCTTTCCGCACACCGGCCGCGCGCACATTGTCGGCGTCACCGGTCCGACCGGCTCCGGCAAGAGCACTCTCCTCGGCGCTTTGGCTCGCGAGTACCGCAACATGGGACGGAGCGTTGGCATCGTCGCCATCGACCCCACCAGTCCGTTCTCTCACGGGGCCATCCTGGGCGATCGCATCCGCATGCAAGACCTGACCTCGGACCCCGAGGTCTTCATTCGCAGCATGGCTACCCGCGGAGCACTCGGCGGCCTCGCCGCAGCAACAAACGACGTCGTCACCGTGCTCGACGCTTGCGGTAAAGACGTAGTTCTTGTCGAGACCGTCGGCGCCGGCCAGGACGAAGTCGAGATCGCCGACACCGCCCACACGACGGTCGTGATCAACATCCCCGGCGCCGGAGACGACATGCAGGCCATCAAAGCCGGCATCCTCGAAATCGCCGACATCTTGGTAGTGAACAAAGCCGACTTGCCGGCCGCCGAAAGCGTCTTTAAACAGCTTCACATCTTCATGGCGCTCGACCGCAACGAAGGCTGGCAGGTGCCGATCCTCAAGACCGTCTCTCACAAAGGCCAGGGAATCATCGAACTACTTCAGGCAATCGATGACCACCGCGCCTACCTGGAAAAGTCCGGACGCCTCGACCAGATGCGTCGCCAGCGCGCCCGCCGCCAGCTCTTGGCCGCCGCCCAGGCCGATCTCTTATCGAATCTCCTCTCCGCCGCCGAGTCCAACGGCCGCCTCGACAAGCTCGTTGACGCCATCGTTGATCGCGAGTTGGACCCCCACACCGCCGCTGAGAAGCTCATCACATCAACTGGCAACTGATAACCGACAACTGATAACTGCTATAATCCTACGCGGGGTCGGTCACGCGCCGGCCCCCTCTTAAATGGACGACGTTTTATCAATATCCGGGCGCCTCGTCCTCGTTCTGGCGCTTGTTGCGGCCAACGGTCTCTTTGTCGCGGCCGAATTCGCAATCGTCACGACTCGCCGCGCGCGCATCGAGACCCTTGCTGCCCAGGGCAACCCCGTGGCGGCTGTCGTGCGCCGCTCCCTCAACGACCTCGGCAACTTCCTCGCCGCTGCTCAGCTCGGCATCACCATGGCCAGCATCGGCCTCGGCTTCGTCGGAGAGCCTCTCCTCGCCGACCTCATCGAGCCGGCGTTCAGTTTCCTCCCGGAGGGTGGAAGCGCGCCGGCCGCACATACGGTTGCCGTGCCCGTCGCCTTCGCCTTAATTACGGCCATGCACATCGTGCTCGGCGAGCAAGCGCCCAAGGTTCTCGCATTGCGCCAGCCCGAACGCATCGCCTTACTCACCAACCCGCCCACACAGGCCTTTCGCTACGCTTTCTGGCCGGCCATCTGGCTACTCAACGCCCTTGCGAACATCACCCTCCGGCCTTTCGGCCTCCGGCCCACGGAGGGCATAGTGCACAGCGTCCATACTGCCGACGAGATCAACCTGCTCGTATCTCAGAGCGCGGAAGCCGGCGTTCTTGAAAGCGAAGAGGCGAAACTTCTCGCCAGCGTCTTCCAGTTCGGCGACAGGCGCGTCAACGAAGTCGTGGTCCCCCGTACCGAGGTCGTCTGGCTGGAGAGAGGCACGCTAATTCGTGACTTCTACGGTACCTTCGCCGAGACGCCCCATTCCCGTTTCCCTGTCTTCGAAGATTCCCAGGACAACGTCGTCGGAATCGTTGGCATCAAAGATGTCCTCCGCGGCATTGCCGAGGGTCAGCTCACAGAAGACTCTCCGATAGACCTCGCCATGAGGCCAGCCATGTTTACTCCCGAGACGAAACTCGTCGGCACCCTCTTCTTTGAGATGCAACGCGCCGGCCACCAGATGGCTGTCGTTGTGGACGAATACGGCGGCACAGCCGGCATCGTGACGCTCGAGATGCTGCTGGAAGAGCTCGTCGGTTACGTTAGCGATGAGCTCCGCCGCCACGAGGATGAGTTCGTCACCGTCGACGAGCACACCTTCCAGATCGATGCCGGTATGACGATCCACGACGCCAATGAGCAACTTGGCCTCCAGCTGCCCGAGGGAGAATACGAAACTGTCGCCGGCTTTGTTCTCAGCCGTCTCGGCCATATTCCCAGGGAAGGAGAGCAGTTCACATATAACGGACTCGGCATCTCCGTTACCCGCGTTGACGGCCACAAGGTCGAAGAAGTGACAGTAACGCGCATCTAGCCATGGCGGACCTCCCTTCTTCCTCCTTCTATCATCCTTCTTCCTCCCACCGATTTCGCATTTCCCCTTGCCTTTAATGACCATACAGCGGCTGCGCTTCCGTTACAGGCTAGAGACCGCAGCCTCGCACCTCGGTCAGCGAGAGCTCGTGGAGGCCTGGCAGGAAGCCTGCGCGCACGCCGGCCTTGGGCTTGCCCCTCCGGAGGGGCGCCGCCCATCGTCCCAGCTTGCCATCGCCGCACCCCTCCCTCGCGGCGTAACCTCCGGGTGTGAGCTCATTGATGTATCGTTAGCGGCTCGGAGCCTCCCCGAAGAGGCGCTGGCGCGTCTGGCTCCCCACTTGCCGCCCGGCGTCGAGCTAACATCGGTGGAAGAGGTTGGTCCTAACTCTCCGTCCCTTCAGTCTCAGGTGCGCTGGGCCGAGTACGAAGCGCGTGTCGATGGCGTCGACCCGGAGCCGCTTCGCCGAGCCGTCTCCTCAATGCTCGAAGCCACAACCCTGCCCTCCGAATACCGGCGCGAAAAAAAAGTCCGTGAATACGACCTTCGCCCCCTCATTCTCGATCTTCGTCTGACCCGCGGCCCGAAAACTTGCTCACTTATCGTGATGCGCCTGCGCGCCGAGCCGGAGCGCACTGCCCGCGCCGACCAGGTCGCGGCTGCCATCGGTCTGCCCTCGACCGCCGAAATTCGCCGGACACGTCTCTCGCTCGAGGAAGTTCCGCCCGTGCTCTCCGCGTACCGCCGGGCGGGCCAGCGCGAGGAGTAATCGCTACGCGTCTCTTCCTGGTGCGGCACGGCGAAACCGACTCCAACCGCCAGGGGCTGGCCCTCGGCCGTGCGGACGTTTCCCTCAACGAGACGGGTCGCCGGCAGGCCGAACTCCTGGCGGTGGCGCTCAGCTCTCAGCCGATGGTCGCCGTTTACGCGAGCCCCCTCTCGCGCACGGTCGACACCGCGAGACCGATTGCCTCCGCTACTAGCCTCACGGTCGAGATCGATTCCCGGCTCATCGAAATGGACGTTGGTGAACTCGACGGCCTTGCGTTTAATGAAGTGCGAGAGCGCTATCCCGGCCTCCTCGAAACTTGGGTCTCCGAAGGCGGACCGGCTCATGCCATGCCCGGCGGCGAACGTCTCATCGACGTGCAAGCGCGCGTGACCGATGCAGTCCGCTCGCTGGCGGAGCTTCATTCTGAGCAGGCGATCTGCGCGGTCACTCACAATTTTGTTATCCTCTCGCTGCTCGCTGACATCCTCGGGATTGACCTCGCCGGGTTCAGGCGCCTTCGTCATGCCGTCGCCGGAGTCACGACTATTGAGGTAAAGAACGACCGCCGGCGGATTCTTCGCTTCAACGATACGTGTCACGTCGCGCCGGAGGGCTAACCTATACGGGCCCGGTCACGTTCTACTGTGTTGCCTGAACAAGCAGCGAATGGTATTATCCCGGTCAGCTAAGGGCTAAAGTGTCTAAGCACTTAACAACGTTCTCGACGACCAAGCTCATTATCCTCATTACCGCCGCCGTCATCGTCTACTTCCTCGTTGTCGCCGGCCTCGGTACCGTCCGCTCCTACCAGTTGCACCAGCGTGAAGGCCGCTTACGCAGCGAAGTCCAGCAGCTTCAGGCGCGCTACGACCGCCTCCAGGCCCTCAAGGACTACCTCAACTCCGACGAATTTATCGAGGCCGCCGCCCGCGAGCAACTCGGGCTTGTCCGCGAAGGAGAGACCGGCTTCGTCACGATTTCCTCGCAACCGGCGCCTACCCCGGCGCCCGGTGACCCCCACCCAGAACTCTGGTGGGACATCCTCATCCGCTGACCGTCCGAACGTAGTGGATCGCCCGTAGCCCGTAGGGGCGAGGCATCCATCGTCCTTCGAACAACCTCGCTCGTGTAAATGCCTCGCCCAGCGCCTGTCACGCTACAATCGACATGAAACGATGCCACTCCAAATGCAAACGCAGACCATCACTCTCGCCTCAACGCGCTTCACAGCCGCGCTCGAGCGACGCGTACTGGGCCATATCCGCAAGCACCGCATCTTAACTTCCGGCGAGCACGCTCTCGTCGGCGTTTCCGGCGGCCCCGACTCGACCGCTCTTCTCGTTATCCTCTCCCGGCTTCGCCCCAAGCTCGATATCGACCTGACCGCCGCCCACTTCGACCACATGCTCCGCACCCGTCGGGAAGCCGCAGACGATGCGCGCTTCGTAAAAGCAGTCGCCGCCAGGCTCGATGTCCCACTTCTCAATGGTGCAGCCGACGTGCGGGCAAGCGCCCGCCGCAATCACCACTCGCTCGAAGACATCGCGCGCCGCCTTCGCTACGCCTTTCTAGGTGAGCAGGCTCTTTCTACCGGCGCCTCCTCCGTCGCCGTCGGCCATACATTGGACGACCAGGCGGAGACCATTCTCCTTCATCTCATCCGCGGCGCCGGCCTCGACGGCCTCGCCGGTATGCGCCCGCGCTCCGCCTGGCCCTTCGGCGCCGGTCCCGACCTTGCTCGCCCGCTCCTCGGCATCCGCCGGGGGGAGACCGCGCGTTACTGCCGGGAGCTGGGCGTGGACCCGCGCGCTGATCCGACGAACCTCCTTCCGGTCGCTACCCGCAATCGATTGAGGCACGAACTCATGCCCGTTCTCCGCCGCTTCAATCCCAAGATTGAAGAAGCGGTCGCGCGCCTCGCCGATGCCGTCGCTGGCGAGTCCGGTTACGTCGATGAGCTCGCAAGGTCATACTTCACGGATGTGGCATCCACAAGTCCGACAACAGTATCGATCACTCGCCGTGATCTACTCGCTGGCCATCCGGCTTTCGCCCGGAGGCTCATTCGCCTCGCTCTCGAGCAAGCGAGGGGCTCGGCGACGGACATGGAAGCGGTTCACCTGGAGACGCTCCTGGACGCTCTGCACAAGCCACCCGGCAGCTATTCGCTTCCCGCCGGCTTCATCGCCACAACTGACCAGCGCTCACTGATCATCCATCGCGGCCCCGCTCCGGCTATGCGCGAAATCCGGGAGACGACGCTTTGCGTGCCTGGGAACACAAACACCGGATGCTGGACCGTCCTCGCCGAAATCATCAGCGTGCCACGAGAGGTCCGCCAGGTGAGTCCTAACGAAGCTTATCTCGATGTCGCCGAGACTGGCCCTGGCCTGACTATCCGCCGGCGCCGCCCCGGAGATCGTCTCCGTCCCCTCGGCCTCAGCGGCGAAAAGAAGCTGCAGGATATCCTCGTCGACTCCAAACTCCCCGCCCGGGACCGCGACGGTATTCCGATCGTGTGCGTGGGCGACCAGATCGCCTGGGTCGTCGGTCACTGCATCGACGAGCGCTTCGCCCTCACCCCCACTTCCAGTCAGGGGCTGCACCTCGTCGCGACTCGAAACCACATCGCGGCGGCCGCTGACACCTGACACGTATCGCCTACTAACCGCCAGCCATGACATAAGACCTGCATCTCCTCCGCCGCTTCCGTTGACAACCCCCGGGGGGCATGTGACAATACCAACGAAGCAAAGTTCTTTAAAAGCCAACCCAGAAACGCCGGTCGCGGGGCCGCGAGGGCCCCGGGCAGTCAACCAAGAATGATTGACAGGCTTCTTCTCGGCGTTTAGACTTGCTCGTTGGTAGGTTCCCAAACAAACAGCGATATCGCGAGGCTCGCTCGCGAAAGCGGGTGGACTCGCGGGTTTTTGTGTCTTGGGAGCGCACCTTAACAGCTGAATAGTGGATGGAAGTGCGAGGCTCTTGAATAGGCTAGGTTGAACCTGAAATTTTTTAATGAGGGTTTGATCCTGGCTCAGGACGAACGCTGGCGGCGCGCCTTACGCATGCAAGTCGCACGGACCTTCGGGTTAGTGGCAGACGGCTGAGTAACGCGTAGGTAACCTGTCCAGTGGTGGGGGATAACCCTTCGAAAGAAGGGCTAATACCGCATAAGTTCCGGGAGTGAAAAACTCCCGGAGGAAAGCCGCAAGGCGCCACCGGAGGGGCCTGCGTCCTATCAGGTAGTTGGTGAGGTAACGGCCCACCAAGCCTGTGACGGGTAGCTGGTCTGAGAGGACGACCAGCCAGAAGGGGACTGAGACACGGCCCCTACTCCTACGGGAGGCAGCAGCGAGGAATCTTGGGCAATGGGCGAAAGCCTGACCCAGCGACGCCGCGTGGAGGATGAAGGCCTTCGGGTTGTAAACTCCTTTTGCCGGGGA
>VBEJ01000296.1 GCA_005882985.1 Chloroflexota bacterium | reverse complement strand
GCGCGATGAAGAGCTGGACGACGACGGCCGCGCGTTCATGCAGACAGTGTCGCGGGAAGGGCGGGTGCTGAACATCTACCGCACGCTAGTCGCGCATCCGAAGCTGCTGAAGCGCTGGGGCGTGTTCGGAACGCACGTGCTCTACAAGAGCACGCTGCCTGCGCGCGAGCGAGAGCTGCTGATCTTGCGCACGGGCTGGCTTTGCCGCTCCGAGTACGAGTGGGGGCAGCACGTGATTATCGCTCGCGGCTGCGGCGTTACGGACGAGGAGATCGAGCACTTGAAGGCGGGCCCGGAGGCCGAGGGCTGGGCGCCCTTTGACGCTGCGCTCGTGCGGGCAGCGGATGAGCTGCATGAGGACTCGTTTATCAGTAATGCGACGTGGGATGCGCTGTCGGAGCGGTTCGACACGCAGCAGCTGATCGACGTGATCTTCGCGGTCGGGCAGTATCATGTCGTGTCGATGGCGCTGAATACGCTCGGGGTGCAACTCGACGAGGGAGTGAGTGGGTTTTGAGTAAGGGAGGCGCGAGCGGATGGACTGCCAACGGATAGCCCGCGGCACAGCGAATCAGCGGATGAGGGGAGCGGGCGTCCTTCGGGCGGGGCATGTGTCGTCGCTGTCGCAGGCGGTGGCGGACAGACCTGAAGGGTCTGTCCGTACGGAGCCCAGCGTGAACGAGATGACGGGCGTCGAAGATGAGGCGGAGCGTCCAGGGCGAGGCATTTTGACGGTCGGAATGTTGCGCGGCGAAGAGATGGCAGTCGTGGGTGAGTTCTTATCTTGGGTTCGATGGATGCCTCGCCCCTACGGGTACGGCAGAGAGGCGTTCGCGCGGTGAGGCTTGACGGGAAGGTGGCGATCGTCGTGGGTGCGGGGCAGACGCCGGGGGAGACGATTGGGAACGGGCGGGCCACGGCGATTCTGTTCGCGCGGGAGGGGGCGAAGGTGCTGCTGGTCGACCGCGATCTCGAGTCCGCGCGGGAGACAAAGGCGATGGTCGAGGGGGAGGGCGGGACGGCGTCATCGTTCGAGGCCGACGCCGCACGGGAGGTCGACTGCGTGGCGATGGTCGAGGCGTGCCGATCGCAGTTCGGGCGGATCGACATTCTGCACAACAACGTCGGGATCGGCATGGGCGACGCTGGCCCGACGCACCTGAGCGAGGAGAACTGGCAGCGGATCATCGACGTGAACCTGAAGAGCGTGTTCCTAACGTCGAAGCACGTGCTGCCGGTGATGCGAGAGCAGGAGAGCGGTGTGATCATCAACATCTCGTCGATCGCGGCGGTGTGCTCGGTGGGGATGCTGGCGTACAAGACGTCGAAGGCGGGGGTGAACGCGCTGACGCACTCGCTGGCGCTGGGGAACGCCCGCTACGGCATCCGCGTGAACGCGATCATGCCCGGGCTGATGAACACGCCGATGGCGATCGAGACGATCTCGCAGGTGCGGGGCGTCGAGCGGGAGCAGCTGGTGCGGGAGCGGGACGCGCAGGTGCCGCTGAGCGGAGGGATGGGGACCGCGTGGGACATCGCGTACGCGGCGCTGTTCCTGGCGTCGGAGGAGGCGAAGTTCATCACGGGGGTCGTGCTGCCGGTGGACGGCGGGCAGAGCGCGCGTATTGGGTGATTGGGTGGGTTGTGGCCCGAGTCGGCCCGGTCGGGCTAGAATGCGCAGCGAAGTCGCAGACAACCACCCCGGGAGAAGGAGGCCGCCATGGCGGTTTTCGAGCACGGCACTAGCCGGATTCGCCCTTCTCGACGAACTCGGGGCGTCGCCGGCCCACATTGTGGGCTTCAGCGACGGCGGCGAGTACGCGCTGGTCATGGCCGAACTGCAGCCAGCGGCGGTCCGCTCGATCGTGGCATGGGGGGCGATGGGCATGCTTGAAGCGCCACCAGGTATGGTTGAGGCGCTTGGGAATGTGGTCGATAACCCGATTCCGCCGCTCCAGGAGTTCTCTAACTATCTTAAGAGTGCTTACGGTGAAGAGAACGCGCGGGCTATGACGCGATCGTGGGCGAAAGCGTTTGGGGAAATCATCGACGGCGGGGGCGATATTAGCCGGAAGCGCGCTGGGGAAATTGCTTGCCCGGCGCTTCTCATCACCGGCGAGCAGGACTTCATAGCACCTCCCACGGCCGTGTCGGAGCTGGCGGGAGCGATGCAGAAGGCGGAGTTCATCGAGGCGAAGGGCGCCACGCATATGGTCCACCACGACAGCCCGGACTGGCTGGCCAAGATGATCGTCGACTGGCTTGCGAAACGCTAGAAGGCGAAGGGAGGACCGATGTCCAGTTCGGCTCCGGATATTGTCAATCGCTACTTTGCCGCGCTGAACAGCAGAGACGGAGAGAGCCTGCTCGGGCTGTTCACGCCGGACGCTGTCGTGGTCGACGAGGGCCAGACCTGGCGTGGTGCGAGCGAGATCCGTACGTGGGTCGATGATGTCGTGTTCAGATTTGAGTACACTGCTGGGGTGCTCGGCGTTGAGAGCGCCGGTGACGGCGAGTATGTCGCCCGCGCGCGCCTCGAGGGGAACTTTCCGGGCGGGATAGTGGAGCTCAGCGTCCGCTTCGATCTCGAGGGAGATCAGATCAGTCGTCTTGAGAACGCGGCGTAAGCGCGGCCGTCGGCGTGGCAGGGGACGTCGACCACGCGACGTCGTCGAGGCGAAGTTCATCACGGGGGTGATCCTGCCGGTGGACGGGGGGCAGTCGGCGCGGATTGGGTGAGCGTTGGAGGTCAGAGGGCGCAAGGAGTTGATTTCGACTTAGACTGGGCGCATGACATTCGAGGTCCGGCCCGCAACGCCGGCTGATGAAGAGGATGCTCTTGACCTGCTCGAGCAATTATTCGAGCCACCGGGCAATGTGCCCCCTGATTACACGCGCGGGCGCGCATCGACGGCGTTCCGTTGGGCTGTGGAGCGGCCAGATGCTGATGTGCTCCTGGCGTTCGACGGCAATAAGGCGATAGGTCTGACGAGCGTGTATGCGGATATCCAGTCGCTGGGATTTGGACCGAAGTGCTGGCTCCAGGACATGGTAGTAGACAAGGAGCGACGCTCGGAGGGTATTGGCGGCTTATTGATGTCTGCTGCCGAGGACTGGGCGCGAGGCCAAGGCCTGACGCATATAGAGCTGTCGTCCAACAGCGCTCGTGTCGATGCCCACAGATTTTACGAACGCCAGGGATTCGGACGGGCGACAGCGTTCCTGAAATGGCTTGGTTAGAGCTGAATAGCTCGCCGCCAACCGATTACCCCATCGCGGAACCCGTCGCGGGTGTCGCAGTCGGTTGACTGTTCCCGCTCGAACGGGTACCGTATCTGCCGACGGGGATATCTCCCCAGACTTCGTGAAGGAGGGCTCGCCAGAATGAGAAGAATGCAGATCACTGTCATCGCGGGCGAGCCTTTGTCTTCCGCGTCGCTCAGCTAAGTTCACGGCTAGAGCGACTTCCTCTGATCGACACAGGTACGTCCGCACGCTCGATCCATGGTCTGCGTGATAAGGAGAGTACCTGTGCTTCGAAAATCCAATGGCACGGTGGGCCAACCGATGCCCCTCATACCCGAAGATGTCGCCCGCATTGCTGAACTCATGTCGACGTACCGTGCTGCGTGGGCGCTTGCCGGCGGCTGGGCCGTCGACGCGTGGCTGGGCCGCCTGACGCGCGATCACGGTGATGTCGATCTCGCCGTGTTTGAGAACGACCGGCAGGCGCTGTTCGAGCACCTCGCCGGCTGGCAACTGATCGCTCATGAGGAGACGAAGGAG
>VBEJ01000129.1 GCA_005882985.1 Chloroflexota bacterium | reverse complement strand
CTTCGCCTCGATCAGCCTCTGGATCACGATGTGCGCGGCGATCGTCACGGCGACCCTCTGGGCGATCATCGCCGCGCAGCGGTTCATATACGGGGATCCTGCATCGGAGGGCGGACGAGGTTTCCATTGAGAAGACGCGGTCCAGTTCGGCTCGGTGATGATATAGCGCGGCGCGTGTGGCCCCGCCTAATGAGCGCTGGTCGTCCTGGCCGGGGGAGGTCCCAAGTAGTCCCGGACCATGAGCCAGCCCGCGATGCCGAGGGCACCGAATATTAGTGGCAGCCACCACTCACCGACAACGATCCCTCCGACTACCGCGAGAATCACCGGAAACATCGACTGGGCGTAGCCGATTGTAATCAAGTTCGTGCGGGGAGATGCCGCCCGGGTCTGGCCCGGCAGATTGACGAATCGTGCGATGAACAAGTCAGCAACGGCAACGAATAGAAAAGCCGCGGCGATAAGCACCTTGTTGAAGGATGGCACCCTTGAATCGATAACGATAGATCCGACAAGCCCCAGAGCCGTCGCAGCAACAATAACCCATAAACTAATGCGGGGCATCAGTTCCTCAATCTTCTGCTCTTCAGATTTCGCCTCCATAACCACCTCCTGCTAGAAGACTGCGGCCACGCCGACTAGCGTCCACCACAGTCCGAACATCACGATGAATACCCCGCGAATTCTTGGCGGGATCCAGTCAACTTTCGATCCTCGTAACAAACCGGCGGTCTGCCTGGGTTTTATGAGACAGAACGCCCCGACGTATACGCAAGTAAGCCCGATGAAGATAAAAGGAGGACCCAGTAGAGGGCTATGGTACTCAGCTCCGAGCGCCAAGGCAACGAAGGCCGAGACTATGCCACCAGCCGGACCGACCAGTAAGCCAATTACCGGCATCACCGGAATCTGTTGGCGCATTCGGCTTCCTTCCATGTTTGCTAGATATCAGACGGCGATTGGCCATTCTATCGTTACAGCAGCGGGCGCAGCTCGCCGGACGCCGCGCCTTAGCCCCGGTTCGTCACGAACCGGTAGCCGACGCCCGGCTCCGTGACGATGTAGCGCGGCGCCTGCGGGTCCGGCTCGATCTTCTTGCGCAGGCGGGCGACGTACACGTGCAGATAGTGCGCCTCGTCGCCGTATTCGGGGCCCCAGACCCGGCGCAGCAGCATGCTGTCGGTGATCAGCTTGTCCGGCTGCGAGGCGAAGGCGCGCAGCAGCTCGTACTCCGTCGGCGAGAGGTGGACTTCTGACCCCGCCACTCGCACGAGACGTTGCGCGATGTTGATCTCGAGCTCGCCCGTCCGGAAGACGGGCTCGGCGCCGGCGTCCGGGGCGGCGGTGTGCCGCAGCGCCACGCGGATGCGGGCGAGGAGTTCATCGACGCCGAAGGGCTTCGTCAGATAATCGTCAGCGCCGAGGTCGAGCGCCTCGACCTTCTCGCGTTCGGCGCCGCGCACCGAGAGGACGATGATCGGTGTGGCGCCGTCGCTGCGGACCGCGCGAACGATCTCCTTCCCGTCGATGTCTGGCAGGCCGAGGTCGAGCAGGATGAGGTCGGGGCGGCGGCGCTTGTAGGCATCGAGTCCCGCCCCGCCGGTATCCACGGGCTCGACCTGGAAGCCGTGCGCCGAGAGGTTCGTCTTCAGAGCGCGCACGATGCCGGGTTCGTCTTCGATCACGAGGATCCGCGCGCCCCCCCGACGGGCGTCCGCCTGGACGGAGCCCGTCATGCCGTTTCCTTCTTCTCGGCCCGCGTCTCCGTCTCCGGAAGGTCCAAGGGCACCGTAAAGACGAAGCGCGCTCCACCGCCCTCGCGGTTCTCGACCCGGATGCGTCCGCCGTGCGCCTCGACGAGACCCTTGGCGACGGCGAGCCCCAGCCCGCTGCCCTGAGTCCGACCGGAATCCGAGGCCCGATAGAAGGCGTCGAAGAGATGAGCGACCGAGGCCTGCGGTATCCCCTGCCCGCGGTCCGCGACATCCACCTCGACCAGATTGCCGCCTTGACGCGCGGCGATGCAGATCTCCGTGCCGGCGGGCGTGTACTTCACCGCATTCTCGATGAGATTGGAGATCACCTGGTCGATCTCCACGTAGTCGAACAGGACCGGCGGTAGCGTGTCCGGTACGTTGATGACCAGCTTGTGGCCGGCGGTCACGCCCCGCAGCCGACCCGCGACCTCGTTGATCAAGGAGCCGAGGTCGTACCAGGACTTCTCGGGGCGGATGCTACCGGCTTCGATGCGCGACAGGTCGAGCAGGTTGCCGACTAGCCGGTTCAGCCTCTGCGCTTCGGTCTCGATCGCCTCGGCGAATTCGCCGCGCTGTTCTTCCGTCCACGAGACGTCGCGCTGGCGCAGGCTCCCGGCCGACGCCATGATCGAGGAGAGAGGCGTCCGCAAGTCATGCGAGACGGCGTTGAGGAGGGCTTTGCGCAATTCGTCGGTCCGGCGCAGGACTTCGGCCTCCGTCGCCTCGCGCTGGAGGCTCATACGCTCGAGCGCGAGCCCGAGCTGGTGCGCGACGGCGGAGAGCAGACGGTCATCCGCGGGACCGAACTCGCGCGCTCCCGGCGCGGGCACAAGGATAATCGACCCGACGGGCTGGCCGCGCATGCTCACTGGCACGCTTCGGACGTGGTCGAGCCTCCGCCGCGCGGTCGGCGGTACGACGCGGATCCAGCGGCCGGGCTGGCCACGCTGCTCTGCGGTAGGCGCCTGGCCGCCGCCGAGCACCATCGCGGCGGGTCCAAGCGCCTCTCGAGCGAGCGCGATGGCCTCGCTGTCACCGGTGTCGGCCTGCACCCTGATGGGGCTCTCTTTGCCGAACACGATGATGACTGCCGACAGCTCGAGCTCGGTCCTAATTCGCTCGGCGACAGCGGTGAGGGCGCGCTCGAGTTCCGGGTCGGCCATCAGGCGCACGACGTCGTACAGCACGACGGCTTCGCGCTCGCGTGACTCGGCTTCGCGGGCCCTCTGACGCAGGAGGGCGGTGAGCTGGCCGGTGATGACGCCGGCGATGAGAAGGAGGAGGAGCGCTACGACCTCGTCGTTGCTGGTCACGCTCAGCGTGTAATGCGGTTCGACGAAGAAGAAGTTGAAGGCGAGAAAGGAGGCGGCCGAGGCAAGGATCGCCGCGCCTCGGCCGAACAAGACGGCGCTCGCCATCACCGCCAGGAGATAGAGCATCGAGGCGTTGCCGACGTCCGCTACCACGCGAATGAGAGCGACAGCGCCGGTCACCAGCGCCGTAAGCGCGAGGGCACAAAGGTAGCCGAACCAGGGTCGGGATAAGATCGAGCCGTTCATCACTAATTTGAGTTTAGCGTCGGCGCTTGAATAACATCGAATCGGTGGTGATATGACGGAGGGCAAGCGTCCGCGCTCATTTGTCCGCATACCGCGCCGCCTCCGGAAATCGCGCGAACCTCCTTCGCATTCTGACGACGACCGCAAATCACGACCGCCGGTCGACGCGAGCTCGCATCTAGACGAGGGGCACCACTCCGAGCGGATCGTCATCCCGCGGCATGAGCGCGCCGCTCGCGGAAAGTCACCACTCGGGATCGAGCTGCGCGAGGTCAGATACGGTTCGACCGCTCGCACGCCGTATCTCCGGGTCATCCCGAGTCAACTGAGCTTCAAGTCGGTAGCGCCGGGATATATATCCGCCACCGAGATCAGCAGCAGACCCCGAGGCCGAATCGAGCGGCTCGTCCAGGCGATAAAGGGCATCGTCCTCGGGAGTCCGTTCGCGACTGCGCGGATCGCGGAGGAGCGCCTGACGAAACTCAAGGCGCTCGCGATCTTTTCGTCGGACGCGCTGTCGTCGAGCGCCTACGCAACCGAGGAGATCCTGCTGATCCTCCTGCTCGCCGGATCGAACAACCTCCACTACGCACTTCCCATCGCCGGCGTAATCGCGCTCCTTATCGCCATCGTGACCGCGTCGTACAGGCAAACGATACGCGCGTATCCGAGCGGCGGCGGCGCTTATGTCGTTGCGCTCGAGAACCTGGGCCGCGGCGCGGGGCTGACGGCGGGCGCAGCGCTGCTCGTCGACTACGTGCTGACGGTCTCCGTTAGCGTTGCTGCGGGGATCGCCGCTGTCACCTCGGCAATTCCCGAACTTCACGACTTCCGGGTGCCCTTGGGGGTGGCGGTCATCGCTTTGATGACGATCGGGAACCTGCGCGGCATACGCGAAGCGGGCACTCTGTTCGCGCTGCCGACCTATTTCTTCATCTTCTCGATGACCATGGTGATCGTTGTCGGCATTGTGCGCGTGGCTTTTGGCGACGCGCCTGGATCGCTGTTGCACGAGGCGCCTCCGGAACGGCAGGTCGTGGCGACGCAAGGGCTCACGCTGTTTCTGCTCATGCGAGCATTCTCGTCTGGAAGCGCGGCGCTGACAGGCATCGAGGCTATATCGAACGGAGTCCCTGCGTTCAAGTCGCCCGAAGTCCCTAATGCGCGTACGACTATGACGACAATGGCAGGCATCCTGATCTTTCTTTTCCTCGGCATCACCTTCCTCACTTCACGGTTCGGTTTCGTGCCAAGCGAAGACGAGACAATCGTATCCAAGCTCGGGGCGGAGGTCCTGGGCAGGAACATGCTGTACTACGTCTACCAGGTGGCGACGGCACTCGTCCTCTTCCTCGCCGCGAATACGAGCTACAACGGCTTCCCGCCGCTCGCCGCGATCCTCGCCCGCGACCGCTTCCTGCCGAGGCAGTTCAGCTTCCGGGGAGACCGGCTCGCTTACTCGAACGGCATCATGCTGCTTGCCGGTGCGGCGGCGGTCTTGCTGGCGGCGTTCGGCGGGGAGGTCACGCGGCTGATTCCCCTGTACGCGTTCGGCGTCTTCGTCTCGTTCACGCTATCGCAGTCCGGCATGGTCAGGCACTGGCTGCGAGTAAAGGAGTTCGGCTGGAAGACCGGCCTCTTGATCAGCGCTCTCGGCGCGGTGGCGACCGCCGTCGTTGCGGTCATTATTCTCGGCACGAAGTTCACGCACGGCGCCTGGCTCTCCGTACTCATGATGATCCTCCTGATGGGAATGTTCGCCTTGATCCGGCGCCATTATGACTGGTTCCAAGCAAAGATCGCCGTGGACCCAGCGTCTCTGCCCGCCAGCGTTCCCCCGGCCGCATCGGTCGAGCACGGCGCGCCGCGCGACCATGTAATCGTGCCGGTCGACGGAATCAACAAGATTTCGTGCGGTGCGATCGCGATGGCGCGTGAGATATCCACCATGGTGACCGCCGTCCACGTATCGGAAAATCGG
Organism: Chloroflexota bacterium; assembly: GCA_005882985.1. GTDB lineage: Bacteria > Chloroflexota > Dehalococcoidia > SM23-28-2 > RBG-16-64-32 > CF-163. The sequence goes on along the minus strand of VBEJ01000129.1, from coordinate 1,977 downwards.
GAAGAAGCGGAACGCTTCGCCAAAGAATGGGAGCGAGCCGTCCCGGACGTACCGCTGCTCGTCATCGAGTCCCCTTATCGGGCGTTTGTGGCGCCGATGCTCGCCTACCTCGAACGGCTCGACGAGCAGGAGGAGCAGCGGATTACGGTCATCCTGCCCACTTTCGTGCCCAGACACTGGTGGGAGCGGATCCTCCACAACCGCGACGTCCTGCGTCTGCGCCCCTTCCTCAAGGGCCGGCCGGGCCTGCGGGTCGTCGACTTCCCCTACCAGTTGTACGAGGACAGGCCACCCGAGAGCCGCCCGCCCAGCAGCAGCGCGCCGGCCTAGTACGCAGAACGCCCCGGCAGCTCACCTCGAGGTATTAGAAGCGTTGAGGGGAGCCGCCACGCCCGCGCTCCGGTGCCCATCCACCCACGAAATATTGAGCGAATGTTGAGTGAGGCGGGTGCAGGCGTGCCTTCGCTCTTGCTTACCATCGAAGTGGTGCTGCCATGACGGAACGAAACCACCGAGGTTCGTTCGTCCGAATACCGCGCGGACGGCGGAAGTCCGCCAAATCGAGTCTGCCCTCTCGCAGCGACGACAAGCCCGTGGACGGTCACGTGCCCGTCTGGGCGCCGCCCGACTCGGTAACGTCGCACGAAGTCGGCCACCCGTCGGAGCGAATCGTCATTCCCCGCCACGATCGGGCGGGGCCCGCGGGGTCGGGGCTCGGGATAGAGCTGAGGGAGGTTAGGTTCGGTTCGACGGCTAGGACGCCTTATTTGCGCGTCGTCCCGAGTCAGCTCAGCTTCAAATCGGTCGCCCCGGGTTACATCGCCGCCACGGAGGTAAGCAGCCGCCCGCGTGGCCGCATCGAGCGCACCGTCCAGGCGATCAAGCGCGTCGCTCTCGGCAGCCCCTTCGCCACCTCGCAGCTGATCCATGAGCGGCTGACGAAGATGAAAGCGCTCGCGATCTTTTCGTCAGACGTGCTCTCCTCGTCCGCATATGCGACCGAAGAGATCCTGCTCGTCCTATTGCTAGCCGGCTCAGGGGCCCTCCACAACGGCCTGCCGATCGCGGCCGCTATTGTGCTACTGCTGGCGATTGTCACCCTCTCATACCGCCAGACCATCAAGGCCTACCCGAGCGGCGGTGGGGCATACATCGTCGCACACGATAACCTGGGCCGCACGCCGGGGCTCATCGCAGCTGGCGCTCTACTGGTCGACTACGTGCTCACCGTCTCGGTTAGCGTTGCCGCGGGCGTGGCGGCTGTCACGTCCGCCGTCCCGGAGGTTCACGACCTCCGCGTCCCGATGGGTGTCGCCGTCGTTGCTCTCATCACGCTCGGCAACCTTAGAGGCGTGCGCGAGTCGGGGACGATATTCGCAGCACCGACGTACTTTTTCCTGTTAATGATGGGCGCGTTGATCCTCACCGGCCTCGCGAAAGTAATGCTGGGGGAGACGCCGGGTTCGCTCCTGCACGAGGCGCCGCCGCAGGAACAGGTTGTCGCCACGCAGGGCCTGAGCCTGTGGCTCATCTTCCGCGCATTCTCGTCGGGCTGCTCCGCGCTCACCGGGACGGAGGCGATCTCCAACGGAGTGCCGGCGTTCAAGCCGCCGGAGAGCCAAAATGCCCGCACGACTCTCACGATGATGGCCTTCATCCTCGGCTTCATCTTCATCGGCGTGACGTTCCTGACCAGCCGCTATGGGCTCGTGCCGAACGAGAAGGAGACGATCGTTTCGCTGCTCGGCCGGGACGTATTCGGCGACAACGTCCTCTACTACGCCTACCAGGCGGCGACGGCGCTGGTGCTGTTCCTCGCCGCGAACACGAGTTTCGCCGACTTCCCCCGGCTGTCCGCCATCCTAGCGAGAGACAAGTTCATGCCGCGCCAGTTCGCATTCAAGGGCGACCGCCTCGCCTTTTCGAACGGGATCATGTTGCTGGCGGGGGCCGCCGCGCTGCTGCTCATCGTTTTCG
>VBEJ01000128.1 GCA_005882985.1 Chloroflexota bacterium | reverse complement strand
GAATTTCATCGCGCCTTAATCGAAGGTTCGCTGTAGCTTCATGCACCGCCTCTGGGCTCGCTCCTACATTGGAAGAGTCCAGATTCTCCCTTGGGCAGCGGGGCCAGGCGAGCCGTGTTGACCTGGCCCTGCGCTTTTGACCGCGAATGGCGCTCAGCCTTCCCCCCGAAGAACAAAGCCGCCTGAGGCTTCGCATTGTTCGTCAGATCGCGGACGACGTCGCTGCGATCGTCGCGGACGCTGAAGTGTCGGAAGTCAACGGCAACGTTCACCTGCCGAAGCCGCCCCTCGTCAGCGCCCTCAGCCGCTACTTCGAGGAGGCTGGCGCCGACGGCGACACGTTTATCGCGCGCTGCTACGGCGGATAGTGGAAGGGAAGCGCTTGTTCAGGGCGTGTCGACCGGCCGGCACGGGTGATAAGGGTCTGGGTTGGTGCAGCCGGTACCAGAACCAAAAATCTCCAGGCCAAGGACGTCGCCGACAAACAGAACGATTGCTGTCAAGATCACGGCGAATAGGAACAGACAGCCGAGCGCTATCGCGGTCTTCTCAAAACCCCCGCGATCGAGCCATTCGGCGATAGGCGCAACGATGCGGCGGGGAAACTTGGAAATAGGCTCCATCCACGGAAATTCGGCCCGAACAGTCCTGGCGGTCGGCCGGCGCCTGAATCATAGCACGGCCCCGGTCTCTCTTCGAGCAGCGCTGCACACCTGATCGGCGTCGCATCTCGCAGAAATGACCAAAGCTGCCGGAGGACAATGGGTTCATGGCCGGCAGGGGGGGCAGCGATGGCACAAGACAGCAGAAAGCCCGTCCATCATAGGGCAGGCTTTCTGGAACCTTTGAGGATAGGCAGCCGGGGGCCAGTGCGACTGCGCTTCCTGTTACCCTGATTAACGCTGGGACCCGGCGTGATTCGTCGCGCGGCTCGCGACGCCCCTTGCACGGGAATGCAGGCAGGATCCTCCTGGCCAAGCGCTCATCCTCCCGTAAAACGCCTGGGCGCTATGGGATAACGTCGACCTAAAGCCGCCGAACCGCTCATCAAAATCACGAAGTTAACCGGCCGCATTCGGCAAAACGCTGCACGCTCTCATCGCCACGACTTCACCGGCGGCCCGACGCTTGGGCCGCCTGACCTCCGAAAGCAAGCGGGCCGCCCGACTCATCATGTTTGACTAAGCTTGACAAGGTATAACTAGTGCATATAATAAGGCCATCTAAATCAACGAAAATGGCCATGGGGAGAGTCCATGGGGCGCTTCAACATCCCGCTTCTACTGCTCGGTCTGGCTCTCCTGACGGTCGCTGGGACCGTCGTATTCTTGCGCCCTCTCGCCTCTCAGGCGGTCCAGTCACCGTCGATCAGCTTGGATATGGTGGCGACCGGCAACACCTACGACGAGACGACTAACACGATGGCGGTCGGCGCCATCGATAACTGTCTCGACAGTCCGACGGCCAATGCCACTACACATATGCATACCACGCACCTCGTTATCCAGAACGTTGAAGACCTGGTCGGATGGCAGGCGCGCCTTAACTATGACGGCGGCCAAATGCGGCCATTCAGTGTGAACGACACCCCGTTCACGGACAACAACACCGGCCAGAACGTCTCCTTTCTCAATCTGCCGATCGATCCACTCATCACGCTACATCGTGATACCATCGCCGCCGCGGCTATCCCTCCCGCGGCGCCGGGACCTCAGACCGCCCTCATCGGCGCGACCTACCTGGGGGAGCCCGCCTTCCCCGTGTCGCCGGACACACCCGCCAAGCTCGTTCCTGACGATAGCTCCTACGCCGCACCCACCGGTGGCATTCTCGCTGCGGTCAACCTGCAGGTGGTGGGCGACCACAGCGGCCAAACGTTGTCCATGGACCTCGACGACGGGAACCCAAACCCGCCCGGCAGTGGCGTGGTTTTCTTCAATGGCACCGGTACATCGGATATCACCCTATCGCAGAGCGCCCAGTCGGACGGCTTCCACGCCGAGGGTGTCGCCGCCTGCACAATCCCGTCGCCCACGGCCTCCCCTACGTCGCCACCTGCTACGCCTACAGCTCCACCGCCGACACCGTCGCCGCCGCCACCGACGCCCGGAGCGGGCGGCGCCTTCAACCCCTTGTCGACCCTGACTTTTGCGGACACCACGCCTGGGGCCAACTCCGATAGCACACTGACCTTCCAATTAGAGGCGCCTGACCTCAACTTTGCCGACGTCGTGAGCTTTAGCCCGGCAGAGGTCCACATACCCACCGACGCAGATATACCGGATGGTGCCAAGGTCGGCACACTCAATTCGCAGGCGACCCTGGGGCTGTTGAACAGCAGCTGCGCCACGCACACAGTCGTGAATTTCACCTTCTACGAAGCAACGACGAACACGAGCAACCCGATCTATGCCAGCTTCAACTACCTGGCTGGAGATATAAATGGAGACGGTATCGCGGACATCAAGCCGCCCCCCGTCGGCACCCAGTATCCGGCCTGCCTCAACACGCTGTTCGGCGGCGTAAAGCCCCTGGCGCGGTACGCTGCTGCCACCGTCATTCCCTCAGCCGCCAACTTCTGGGTTATCCTTCAGGTCGCCGTCTTTGAGCCCGGCGCGACAGTGGCCGGCCAAACCTTCGACCCCGCGCTTGGCTATCCCAGCGTGAGCGTCCTGCTTGATCCCACGTCTCCACCGGGACCAACAGCAATTTCGGACTTCTGCACGCCTCTTACCACAACCACAACCCTGTTTGGAGTAACGCAGGACAATCCCGACACACCCGCGAACGAGGGAGGCATCGGGTTCAGGTCAAACCCTGCGACCGCCGGCCCCATCGATTTCACGGTACTGGCAACAAGCCGCCGCGACGCCGACGGAGACGGCATCGAGAATAACCTGGATACCTGCCCTTTCCACGCGGATACTGTTTGGGACCCTCGCGACTCAACACCGCCGATAGAGGGCGACAGCGACGTGTTTGCAGGAGCGGCGGTGGCTGACGGCATACCCGACACCTGCGATCCCACACCCACCCAGGCCTCGTCGCCTTCGGGCGGCCAGCCCACGGATCACGACGGTGATGGCTTCATCAACCGCCTCGACAACTGCCCCGTTGTCTTCAACCCCGGCCAGCAGGACTCTGAACGTAACGAGCTTGGCGTGCCCAGCCCCGATGGCATCGGCGACGCATGCGATACGCCGGGGACCAATGGAGGGACCGACTTCGCAGGGCGTCCGATCCCGCTCCGTAGCGTCGCGGGGAACGGCCCCTTCGTTCCGGACGGACCTCGGCTCGCATGCGTGCGAACCATTACCCTGCAGATCGGCGGCCCGAACTCGGGGGTCGCGGGCGACTGCCAGGACCTGCCGCCACCCCTGCCCGGCCCACCAAACGATAATTTTGCCGACGCCACGTCCATCTCCGATATCCCGTATACCGCCACTCAGGGCACGACCGCCGCGACACTGGAGCCCTTCGAGCCTAACTTTGTTTGCGCTCCTGCGGTGTCCAGCGTGTGGTTCGCCTTCACGCCGGGGAGCGACGTAACGGTGCAGGCGGACACCTTCGGCAGCAATTACGATACAGTCCTCGCCGCTTTCACAGGTACGGGTCTCGGCGATCTACAAAAAGTCGGCTGTAACGATCAAGCCGGCGGTAGTCAGTCCCGTCTTCTCCTAAATCTGACCAGCGGCCGCACCTACTACTTCCAGATCAGTCGCTTCTCGTTTGGCCCGCTGCCTCCGCCACTGCCTCCACCGGGTAAATCGCGAGGAGGCGACCGAAATTGGGGATCACCTGGACGGGCCGCCTTGGCTGGAGTGGCCGGCAACAATCTGGTCTTCAATTTGGCTGTATTCACCCCTCCCACCTGTCCCTCTAGCCCGGACTTCAGTTACTTCGTCCCCGACCCCCCGGGCGACGCCTTCCTCGGCTTCGGGAGTGGACCGGTGAAGCACGATATCACGCGCGTATCCTGGCTGGGCGATCATTCAACTCTCTGTCTGAATGTGGCCTTCGCCGGCCCGGTTGATCCCGCCGACGTGACGTCACCGCAGCGCCTTGGGGGATACGTTGATTTCGACACTGACGCGAATCCCGCGACCGGGTTCCCAAGTGTCCTCGATTTCTTCTGCCCCAGTCCCTCAGGCCTCGGTGTTAACGCAACTCTCGATATGTTCGATGTCTCCCAGGGTTTCACCACGATCTTTCCAAGTGGAGATTTCGTGCCCGTCAACTTCGACCAGAACTCGTTTACGGCCATCATCCCCGTTTCGGCTCTGGGGGGCGACACCTCATTCAACTTCGGCATGGTGCTGGGCACTTTCATCGAGCCAACCGATTGCGCTCCCAACGGGGGCAACTACCAGTCTCTGCCCCCCGATGGCGATGCCGATCACGTCCCGGATTTCGCCGACAACTGTCCTACGTCGCCAAATACGGACCAGCTCGACAGCGACCAGGATGGCAAGGGTGATGTCTGCGACCCGACCCCAATCCATGACCTCGCCGTTACAGACGTCAAGGCTTCGAACGTGACAATTCGCCTACCTTCGCCGGGGACAGCGACAATGGGAGTGACCGTCAAAGTCGCCAACTTGGTGAACCACCCCGAAACTCTGTCGCTGGACGTCGATGTCGACGGACTGCCCACCGGCTGCGAGATCTCCACCATTGGCGGCGATACGTCCGCATCCGTTCGTAGGCTCGGCAGGAGCACGTATCGGCTTCGCGTCTCCATTACCTGCGGTGCCGGTCTCGCGGTACCAGGGAACTACGGACTTACGGTTAGAGCTTCCGTTACGCACACCGGGGAGGGTGTCGAGCAAAACACTTCGAACAACTCGAGGAGTGACTCGGCAACCTTACGTATCAGGTAATAGTCTCGCCAGGCACAACGTCGCGCCTGCCCGCCGGACAGCTTGGCCGCCAGGGCAGGCTCCAGTACGCTGACCGGCCCTTCGAGCCTCGTCAAGCCTCGAGAGGGGCGCTTCAGGGCAGCGATATCTCTTATGTCGACGACGGTGGCGACATTATAGTCCGCGCGCTGGCGCTTTAGCAGTTCCTACCGACGCCTACTTATGGCGCAGGCGCCTCTCGCGCTAGTCTTCCCCGATCGCGCAGTACCGCATCCCCATACATCTGAGCCGCTCTTGGCTGCCGAGCCCTGGCCGCCATGCAGCGCATCAACGGAGCGGCGGAGCGTCGCAGTCTTTGAGCGCTGCGACCCCGAGGATACTCCAGTGAGAACAGGTCTCGACGGCCTTGGGCCAGCTCTTAACCTCGATGATCACGGTTTCGCCGTTGTCGGCGCAAAGGGTGCCCCAGTCAAGGTCCACCTTGCCGGCAGCGTTATCCCCGCTCATCACCGGCGCAGGACAGCCTGGCGCGTTCTGGACGAGGCGCGGGGTAACGGCCCGGTCGAACCGGACATGCAGCCCGCTGGCGGCCAGAGGCGTGTCGTTGGTGAATGTGTGGTTGGTGGTGTCAAACGGACAGTTCGTGGTAACGCAGTCGAGCGGGACGCACGTGCTCCCTTCGCCGTGGAAACCATCACCAAGTGCGCTCGGGGCCATGTCTACGGCCGTGGTGCCTGTGCCGGTGAATATCACAGTACTGCTACCCGGCGGGTTTGGGTCGTTGTCGTCGAGGTTCATGAAAAGAGAAGGCTGGCCACTCTCGTTGCCGACTACCTGCAGGATCACCGAGCCGAGGACGCCGCCGTCGGGAGCGTCGTAGGCGCCGCCGTCCGGTGGGCTTTTTAACGGTGTGTCCGCCGATACCTCCGAGTTTGGGCCACCGTTGTAAGTGGCGCCGATCAACGCGGTCTGAGCGGTATCGCTTCCGTCGGGTGGAGCGGGCGGGATGCTGCCCGCGGTCGTGACGTCGCGGTGGAGGGCCAACGAGGAATCGATGGGAAGATTGAGGAATGAGATCGCCTGGCCGGTCGTGTTATCGGTAAAGGGGTTGAAGTTGACTACCTGCGGCCTCATTCTGTCGCCGACGTAGTTGAGGCGCACCTGCCAGCCGACCAGGTCCTCCACATCGCGGATAACGAGGTGGGCTGCGTGGGTGTGAGTCGCGGGATTGGCGGTGGCAGACGTCAGGCAATTCTCACTGGCGCCCACCGTCATGGTGTTCGTCGCCTCGTCATAGGTGTTGCCCGAGGGCAGCATGTCCAAGCTGATCGTCGGGTTCTGGACGGCCTGCGATGGGGCGACACCGGGGACGATGGTGCCGCCGGCGAAGACAGCGGCGAGGGCAACAACAGCGGCGAGCAGAAACGAGCTTCGAAGCAAAGACAACGGCCGGACCCTCCTTGCAGATATGCAATTAGTGGAGGGCTCCGGCTCCCAGCGAGACGAAAGATACGGCGAGAAACAGCGGGCCGTCATTGGCCTAATGGCCAGTTTTTGGTTTATCACGCGCTGACCAAAGGTTTACGGCGGCGTAAACCGGGCGCGGCTGGCCTTTGGGTCCGCAGTGACATTTGCCTCTTCCCAGCACCTTGGAGTCGCTCATTGATTTGCTTCTTCCCAGCTGCGCCGCGGAACTTGCGTAGCGCTGGACGACGACACCCCGAGACAGGGATAGCTCCCTTCATCGCCGCGAGGCTAAAAGTGCTCGGATAAGTCGATAGTCAGGGGGCCGTCAGCGCCTGCGCCTCCGCAGCACCGCGACGGCCGCAAGGCCGCCCAGGGCCGCCGCTGATGCCGCGAACGCCCCACTCCCGGCCACCGGCGAAGCGCCTGACGGCGACGGGCGCCCGCCCGTCCGCGGGAACGCCGCCGGCAGCCTGCCGGGCGTCGGAGAGACTGTGGGCTCAGGCGTCACCGTCGGGTTCGATGGCGGGGTGGCCCCGGGCGTCGGTGACGCAGTGGGCGCCGTAGTCCCCGCCGGCGCCTCGAACGCGCCGATATCGCAGACGGCTACTCCGTCACCGTTCCCGTCCACGGGTCGCGTGACGCCCCGCTGGTCTGTTGCGGGGCACACCGCATTCTCCCCCGCATCGATAGCTGGGCTTCCGGAAAGCAGAGCGTGAGTCTGCGTTGGCCCGGCGTTATCAGCGAGCGGGCCGAGCATCGGGTCGACG
>VBEJ01000297.1 GCA_005882985.1 Chloroflexota bacterium | reverse complement strand
CCCTTAGAAGGGCGCTGTCGCCATCTCTCCATGCCGATAGGGCATTAGTATCGACGATCAAATGTGGTCTTCGGGTTCGATCTGCTCGAAAGCGTTCTCGATGGCCTTATCGATCAAGCCGGCTTCCGCGTGGGAAAGCGGGGGGTCTAGGGGAGGGACCGGCCACCGAGGGACGTCACGTACCTGGTAGAGGGCCTCTTGCTGGCTGAGCTTCTCGACGAGCGCCTGGCGCACAAGCTCGCGTAGGGCAATACCGCGGCGGGCTGCGGTAGCTTTCACCTCGCGGAAGAGCTCGTCGGGCAGGTCTATCGTCGTCTTCACGCGCCCATATTACCATATTTACGGGATCGCGCCCTGGACGATTGGAGTGCCTTTGTCGCCATGTCGTTCTGGGTCACGCAAGGTCTTACGCCGGTGCATACACGCATTCTGAGACAGATCCTTCCTGCGTCAGGATGACAGGGGGCGTGTGCCGATGGCCGAGGGAGAGCGAGCGCCTTAGACGTCGAGGTTGCGGACCTGGTCGTAGTGGCTCTGGATGAAGGACTTGCGCGGGGCCACTTCTTCGCCCATTAGCTGCGTGAAGATCGTGTCGGCGCGCATGGCGTCCTCGACGTTCACGCTGAGGACGGTGCGGATGTCCGGGTCCATGGTGGTCTCCCAGAGCTGGTTCGGGTTCATTTCGCCGAGACCCTTGTAGCGCTGGATGGTGATGCCCTTGCCGTCCTTGAGCTTGCTAAGGTAGGCGTCCCGATCCTTGTCGCTGTAGAACCAGCGGACTTCGCGGCGGTTCTGGACGCGGTAGAGCGGCGGCTGGGCGATGTAGAGGTGTCCGCGCTCAATGAGATCGCGCATGTAGCGGACGCGCCTTCTCGACGTTCAGGATCTTGCCACGGAGCGGCAGGATCGCCTGGAAGCGGCGGTCGCGGCCTTCCTTGGCGCTGCCGCCGGCGGACGGGCCCTCGACGAGGTACAGCTCACGGACCTCCGGATTGCGCTCGGAGCAGTCGGCGAGCTTGCCGGGCAGGACGCTGTCGTCCATGAAGCCCTTCTTGATGACGAGGTCACGGGCTTTACGGGCGGCATCGCGGGCGCGCTGAGCCGTCAGGCACTTCTCGATGATCCGCCGTGCGTCGGAGGGATGCTCTTCGAGCCAGGTGCCCAGCTCCTCGCCGAGGGCTGACTCGACGATGCCCTTCATGTCCGCGTTGCCGAGGCGGGTCTTGGTCTGGCCCTCGAACTGCGGTTCCGGCAGCTTCACGCTGACGACGGCAACGAGGCCCTCACGGGTATCCTCACCGGAGAGGTTGGGGTCGTTGTCCTTGAGGATCTTCTGCCGGCGGGCGTAGTCGTTGAGGACGCGGGTGAGAGCGGAGCGGAAGCCGGTGAGGTGGGTGCCGCCGTCGATGGTGTGGATGCAGTTGGCGAAGGCGAAGGTGGACTCGTTGAAGCTGTCGTTGTACTGGATGGCGACTTCGACGACGGAACCTTCGACGGCGCGCTCCATGTAGAACGGCTCGTGGACGGTGCCGCGGTCCTTGTTCAGGCGGCGCACGAAGGACTTGATGCCGCCCTCGAAGTAGTAGGTAATGCGCTGCCCGGCGCGCTCGTCGACGAAGTGGATCCAGATGCCCTTCGTGAGGAAGGCCATCTCGCGGAAGCGCTCGGTGAGCGTCGAGAAGTTGAACTGCGTCTCACCGAAAATATCCGAGTCGGGGATGAACCAGGTCGTCGTGCCGGTGTGCAAGGCGCCGTTGCTGCTGACCTTGAGCTCCCCGGCTGCCTTCCCGCGCTCGTAATCCTGGCGGTAGAGCTTGCCGTCGCGCGTGACCTCGACCCACATGTGCGACGAGAGCGCGTTAACGACGGCCGCGCCGACGCCGTGCAGGCCGCCGGAGACCTTGTAGGCCTGGCTGTCGAACTTACCGCCGGCGTGGAGGTAGGTCATGACGGTCTCGAGGGCGGACTTGCCGGTGCGGGGGTGCTTGTCGATCGGGATGCCGCGGCCGTTGTCGGAGACGCGGACGCTGCCGTCGGGCATGATCACGATGTCGATGTGGTCGCAGAAGCCGGCCATCGCCTCGTCGATGGAGTTATCAACGATCTCGTAGACGAGGTGATGGAGGCCGCGCTCGTCCGTCGAGCCGATGTACATGCTGGGGCGGCGGCGGACGGCCTCGAGGCCTTCGAGGACTTGAATATCGGCAGCGGTGTATCTGTTTTGGGTTTCAGGCATTAAGGGGGCAAATTTCGGCTACGGCCACGTATTGTGATGGTAGTAACATTCTACCATATTTGAACGTATTTCGGGAGTCCCAGTTACCCGGTTACGCGCCCTCACCCTGGACCTGTGGTCCGACTTGGATGTGCCCTCACGCCTCCGCTGGGCGGAGGCCCGGATGTGCCCTCACTCCTCCGCTGCGCGGAGACCCTCCGCCTGAGGCGGACAGGTCCTCCCGCTTGACGGGCGAGGGTTGGAAGGGTGGCTGTGTTCGCAGGCTCATGGGCCGGGCGGGCCGCTGATGTCGAGGCGGGCCTTCGACTGCCGCGATTCAATCGCGGCGCTCCCTCCGAAGGCGGGCAGAGCAGGACAGGCT
>VBEJ01000295.1 GCA_005882985.1 Chloroflexota bacterium | reverse complement strand
GCGTCGCGATAATGACAGGCGTGTCCGGGGGGTAATCGGCTAACTCACTCAAGTACGCTGCCGTATCGACCCGCGTGTGCTCGATCCGGTGCTCGTCGAGAAATTGATATATCTGCTGCTCACTTGCTCCGGTGGAGAGGTTTTGACGAAGCAAGGAGTCAACATCGTCTGTGGTAGTACCAGGACGGAACCAGTAAGCGACGAGACCCGCTAAAGAAGCGATGAGTATCACGAGTACCATCGCGATTACAAGCCACGTTCTTGATCGACCAAACCTACGAATTCGTCCTAGAGAATCGCCGATCAATGCTCGTCCTTCACCTGCTTCATTTTGGCTCGAGACGGTGGCTATTCCATCCGGGAGCTGAAATGTCGCAATGACCCACGTGGATCCAATTGAACGGGTGTCCGAGACAGTTTTCCTCCGGAATTATCTCTGGCAATCCGGCATCATGTAGCAATTGCCTGGTTACGGTGTTGCTATTCGTGCTCTTCCCTCCCCAGGCGATTGCGCAAACGCGCGGGGTCGTCCATTGTCCCCGTGACTCCCAAGAGCGCCACCTGCCGCACGCGCTTCCTGCACCAACGGGTAAACGGGGTGGTGCATACTGAGCGGAGGACTCGACCCTGAAGTTGTCAAAAACGTGCGAAACTACGTGATAGCAATGGTAGAGCAATTGGTTGAGAGGGGCGGCATCTTCTCCTCTCCTTCTGGTCCGGCGCCGAAGAATATACATACTGTATGTACATTTTGCACCCCAATTCTCCAAAACAATTTTAATCTGTCAAGTAACCCCGCGTCGCTCGTCCTTAGCTCCGCCGGAGATGGCGTTCGATTGCGAATAAGGGGCCCGTGCGTTCCAAAGCAAAGCCCAAAGCAAAGCATTGTAGGGGCGGGCCGTCCACGCAAGGCGGCTACCGCTTCGGATAGATTCTGCGTCGCCGGGGCAATCGGTCCTGTCACATTCATGGACGGTTCCCCCCAACGTCCCGATCGACGCCGGCGATTCTGCCCCGGCCGCTTGCGTCCACCACACCCACATGGCATCGTAAATCACCGCGATGGCGACTCTCGTCCCTCTCCTCATTTCTCATTTCCTCTTTCCAATTACCCGATGACCGGCTTCGACCCCACTCAGTTCCAAACGGTCCCCCACGGCCACGCCTTCGAGGACTTCGAGCCCGGCCGCACCTTCGAGCACCATTGGGGCCGCACGCTGAACGAGGGCGACAATTCGCTTTTCACGACCGCTACGCTCGCGTATAACCCGTTGTACTTCAACGCCGAGTATGCCCGAGCGAACGGGCACCCGAACACCGTCGTCAACCCGTTCCTCGTGCTCTGCACAGTCGTTGGACTCAGCGTCGAAGATCTGAGCGAGGCGGGCGGGCCGTTTCTCGGCATCGATGAGCTGACCTTTCACCGGCCCGTCTACCCCGGCGATACGCTGACCGCCCGCAGCGAGGTCATCTCCACGCGCGAATCGGCATCGCAGCCGGCGTTTGGGATCGTCACTTGGCACACGGAAGGCTTCAACCAGCACGGCGAGTTGGTAATCGACTACAAGCGCTCCAACCTTGCGCGCAGGCGGGGCGGGAAATGACGACGGCCGCAAGCCCATATCTCACGGAGGAGCGGCTCGAAGTCCAGTCGACCGCGCGCCGCTTCGCGATGGACGAGGTCCTTCCCCTTGCCAACGAGCTCGATAAGCAGAAGGCAGACATCCCGGACCCGTTCCTGAAGCGCATCGGCGAGATGGGCTACTTCGGGATCATGATCGGCCACGACTGGGGCGGAATGGGGCGCGGCGTCTTCGAGTACGCGCTCATCACCGAAGAGCTTTCGCGCGCCTGGATGAGCGTTGCCAGCATCATTGCGCGCGGTAACGGCATGGGCACTAACGTCAGCGCCCCCGAACGCCGGGCCGAGCTGCTGCGCCGGAGCGCGCGCGGCGACTGGATCGGTGCGGCGGCGCTCTCTGAGCCCGGCGCCGGCTCGGATCTCGCCAATGTCCAGTGCCGCGCCGACCGCGAGGGCGACGAGTATGTC
>VBEJ01000114.1 GCA_005882985.1 Chloroflexota bacterium | reverse complement strand
AGGCCTGGGAGGACGCGGCCACCAGCTACGAGCGCGCCACACAGGCTCTCGAACTCGACCCGGCGATGAACGACACCATGCGTTTCGACGTGCTCTTCGGTCTGGCATCGGCCCTGCACGGCGCTGGCGAACCCACCCGCGCCAAAGATACGTTCCGCCAGACGGTTGACATCGCCCGGGCTCTCGGCGATGCGGAGCGACTCGGCCAAGGAGCCTACGGTTTCTCTCTCGGCCTCGAGACGGGCCAGATCGACCGGGAGTCGATAGATGTGCTCACGGGGGCGCTCGCCGCGCTCGGTGAGGCCGACACCGGCACCAGAGCGCGGCTCCTTACTCGGCTGACGTCCAAACTCCAGTTCGCTGGGGACCCGGAACGCACCTTGAGGGTAGGCCAGGAGGCAGTGGAAGTCGCCCGGCGCGCCGGGGACCTGGAAGCCCTGGGCGAGGCGATGAACAGCAATTTTCTAGGCCGCGGTGGGTTCTCATCGACTGAGGAACGGCTAGCATCCGCGGAGGAAGTGCTGAGGATCGCGGAGGTGACAGGATCACTCGAGGGGAGATTCTGGGGACACTGGCAGCGATTGGGCGCTTTCCTCGGCATCGGCGACGTCGCGGGCGTGGATGTCGAGCTGGCGGCGCTGCGCCCCGTGGCGGAAGAGTACCGGCAGCCGTTCTACCTCTACTTCATACCGCTCCTCGACGCGATGCGAGCGCTGGGCGATGGGCGCTGGTCCGACGCGGAAAAGCTCATCCCCCAGGCGTTGGCCATTGGGCAGGGGCCGCACGGCCTCACAGCTTTCGGGATGTTCGGCGCGCAGCTCTTCCCGCTGCGTCGCGAGCAAGGGCGTCTGAGTGAAATGGAGTTGCCTACACGGCAGTACGTGGATCAATTTCCGCTGCTCCCGGCATGGCGGACTGCGCTGGCCTTCCTCTACTGCGAGGAGGGACGCTTAGACGACGCGCGAACTGAGTATGAGCTCTGCCCTGAACCGGCAGCGGTACTTCGAGATTGGAACTGGCCCATAACGATGGCGCTCCTCGCTCAGGTCTGCTGGCATCTCCGTGATGAGTCTCGCGCGCATGAGCTGTACAACTTGCTCCTCCCGTATGCAAACCGCAACGTAATCGTCGGCGCTATGGCCAATTTCTATGGATCAACATCCCGCTATCTCGGCCTCCTCGCCACGGTCCTTGAGCGTTGGGACGAGGCGGAAGGACATTTCAACGACGCCGTTGAAATGCACCGACGGCTTTCTCCCCCTTGGCTGGGTTGGACGCATTACGACGCCGCTGAAATGCTGCTGCGGCGCGACAGGGCGGGCGATCGCGAGAAGGCGCTCTCGCGGTTGTCGCAGGCGCTCGACATTGCTGAACGCCTGGAAATGAAGGCGCTGCTCGAACGCTCGCTCGCCCTCAAGATGAAGGTGCAGGGCGTTGACCTTACTAACATCGGCTCCTCCATCGACACGGTCGCAAAGGAGGTCCTGGCGGTTCAGCCGGACCTAAAGTCGCACGTTGCTCCCGACGGCACCGTTACCATCATGTTCAGCGATATCGAAGGCTCCACCTCCATGGCCGACCGTCTCGGCGACTCGCGCTTCATGGAGGTGCTGCGAGAGCACAACGCCATCATCCGCGATCAGATCAAAGCCCACGCCGGCTTCGAGGTGAAGAGCGAAGGCGACGGCTTCATGGTGGCGTTTCAGTCCGCCCGTAAGGCGCTGGCGTGCGCGTCGGCGATTCAGAAGGCATTGGGTGAGCGAAACGGCATGGTCGACGAGCCGGTGCGAGTACGCATCGGCCTCCACGCCGGCGAGGTGATCAAGGAAGGCGAAGACTTCTTCGGGCGCAACGTGATCATGGCGGCGCGCGTCGCCTCTCAGGCCCACGGCGGCGAGATCCTCGCATCGAGCGTCCTCAAGGCGCTGGTCGAGGGGTCGGACGTTTCCTGGGGAGAGCGGCGGACGGTTGAGCTGAAGGGCCTCTCGGGCGACCATGAGATCTGGCCGGTTGATTGGAGCGGCTCATGAAATGTCCGTCTTGCGCTCGCGACAACCCTGAAGGGGCGAAGTTCTGTAGCGAGTGCGCGTCGGCTCTCAGGCAGGAACTCGCGTGCCCGTCGTGCGGATTCGCAAACGCGCCAGGCAGCAGATTCTGCAACGAATGCGCACAGGCGCTTGCCGCCGATGCGCCGCTATCGCGGACGCCCACGCCTTCGCCTTCACCTGCCCTGCCGGCGTCGTTCGCCGATGGCCGCTACGCCGTGAAGGGCTTCCTCGGCGAGGGCGGCCGTAAGCGCGTCTACCTGGCGCACGACACGAAGCTGGACCGGGATGTGGCGGTGGCGGTGATTAAGACAGAGGGTCTCGACGCCGGCGGTCTCGTGCGCGTGCGGCGCGAGGCGCAGGCGATGGGGCGCCTGGGCGATCACCCGCACGTGGTCGTGGTGCACGACGTGGGCGAGGACGAAGGACAGCCCTACATCGTCTCGCGCTATATGCCTGGCGGCTCGGTGGAGGAGCAGCTCGCGAACGCTGAAGGACACCGGCTGCCGGTCGACCAGGCCGTACGTACGGCCGAGCAAGTGTCGCTGGCGCTGGACCACGCGCACAAGAACGGCATCATCCACCGCGACCTCAAGCCGGGCAACGTCTGGCTTACTGCCGAGGGGACGGCGATGCTGGGCGACTTCGGCCTGGCTATGGCGCTGGACCGCAGCCGCATGACGGCGCACGGCATGATGGTCGGTACCGTCGCCTACATGCCGCCCGAGCAGGCGCTGGGGCGTACTCCGGACGCCCGCTCCGACCTCTATTCCCTGGGGTCCATGCTCTACGAGATGGTCACGGGCAGACCGCCGTTCCTGGGAGACGATGCCGTGGGCGTCATTTCGCAGCACATCAATACCGCCCCCGTAGACCCGTCGTGGCACAACCCCGAGGTTCGCGGTGCACTGGAGGATCTGATCTTGCACCTGCTGGCCAAGTCGCCGGCAGACCGGCCCGACACGGCGTCCGCGGTCGCGGTCCGGCTCCAGCGCATCGTCGCTGCCGACGTCCAACCGACGCCGCAAGAACCGGTCCCAGACGCTGCTGCTGGCCAACAGGCAGGCATCTGGGGGCGCTTCGTCGGCCGGCGAGACGAGATCGAGCAACTCAAAGCGGCGCTCGAAGCGATGCTGTCGGGCCATGGCTCTCTCGTCATGGTCGTGGGCGAGCCCGGCATCGGTAAGAGCCGCCTGGCACGTGAGTTCACCGTCTACGCCAGCCTGCGCGGCGCGCAGGTGCTCACGGGTCACTGCTACGAGGGCGAGATAACGGTGCCGTACTTGCCGTTTGTCGACGCGCTCCGGCAGTACGTCCGCGGCCGCGCGGACGCGGCTCTGCTGAGCGAGCTGGGGAGCGGCGCGCCGGAAGTGGCAAAGCTCGTCTCCGAGGTGCGCGAGCGCTTCCCTGATCTCCCGGAGGCGGCACCGCTGGAAGGCGAAGCCGAGCGCCTGCGCTTGTTCGACAGCGTGACCCGGTTCGTTTGCAGCGTATCCACGTCTGAGCCTGTCGTCCTCTTCCTGGACGATATCCACTGGGCAGACAAGCCTTCGCTGCTCCTCCTTCAGTACCTCGCCCGCAATATTCGCAGTGATCGTATCCTGGTGCTCGCTGCCTACCGTGACGTCGAGCTAGACCGCACGCACCCGCTATCCGACGTCCTCGCCTCCCTGCGCCGCGAGCGCCTGTTTGAGCGTGTGCTGCTGCGCGGGTTGCCCGCCGGCGACGTGTTCGCCATGATCTCCGCCGTCGGACAGCAGTCGGCGGGCCCGGAGCAGCCGGTCACCAGTGAGTTCGCGCAGGCGATCTACCGCGAGACGGAAGGCAACCCTTTCTTCGTCGAAGAAGTGCTAAAGCACCTTGTCGAGGAGGGCAAGCTTTACCGCGAGGGCGGGCAGTGGGTACGGGATGCCAGCGTGGAAGAGCTGGGGATTCCGGAGGGCGTGCGCGAGGTGCTGGGAAGGCGCCTCTCTCGCCTCAGCGAGCCCTGCAACAGGATGCTATCCCTCGCCTCAACCATGACAGGAGGCTTCTCTTTCGAGGTGATGCTTGCCGTCAGCCGCGAGGAAGAAACCCAGCTGCTCGACCTGCTAGACGAAGCGCTTCAGGCTCTCGTGATCCGGGAGCGTGACGGCGCCGGCAGCGGCATCTACGAATTCAATCACGCCTTGATGCGCCAAACACTGTACGCAGAGTTGAACACCCCACGCCGCGTCCGCCTCCACCGCCAGGTGGGAGAGGCGATGGAGCGCGTCCACGCAGCGAACCTGGAGCCGCACCTCCCCGCGCTGGCGCACCACTTCTTCCAGGCCGCACCGGGTGGCGATGTCGACAAGGCGATCGACTATGCCACGCGGGCTGCCCAGCGCGCCCTCTCGCTTACCGCCTACGAAGAGGCTGCGCGTCTGTACGACATCGCCCTGCAATCGTTCGAACTCAAGGGCCGGCCTGACGAGTCGCAGCGCTGCCAGCTACTCCTTTCCCTCGGCGAGGCGCACAACCAGGCGGGTGACCGCGACAGGGCGAAGGAGGTGTTTCTGCACGCGTCGAACCTCGCGCGGAAGCTCAGAGACGCAGGGCGGCTGGCCCGCGCGGCGATCGGCTTTGGGGGGCCTCCCTGGGCCGCGTTCGGCGCATCCGACGAGCGGCTGGTCAGCCTCCTGGAGGAAGCCCTTGAAGCGATAGGTGAGGACGAGAGCGCGCTACGGGCGAGGATGCTGGGCCGCCTGGCGATAGACGCGTTCTTTTCCAACGATCTGAGCAAGGCCCAGGAAGTTAGCGCCGAGGCTGTTGCGGTTGCGCGGCGTACTGGTGACGCCGCCGGCCTTGCCGATGCCTTGTGGTCGCGGTTTTGCGCCTTTTGGAACGAGGGGGGCGACGAGCAGTCGGCAGCAGCACGGGAGCTGACGGAAGTGGCGGAGCGGGCCGGCGACACAGAGCGAGAGATATGGGGTCACTTTACCCGGTATGTCGTCCTATTTCAGGCCGGCGATGCCCCGGGTACCGACCGGGAGGTAGAACAGTTCGGGCGATTGGCGGAGGAATTGCGGCGGCCGGTGTATTATGGCTGGACTCTAGTCTACCGGGCGGCACGCGCCGTCGCGTACGGCCGTTACGCGGAGGCCGAGCGACTGATCGAGGAAGTCCTGCCACTGGCGGAGCGGTCACAGGATGAGACGATGATCGAGTTTCGGATTTTGCTGCTCGCGCAGTTCCGTAGGGATCAAGGGCGGTTGGAGGAGGCCGAGAGCCTGTACGACGAGCTTGCCGAGCGTTTCGCCGCAGTCCCCGCCTGGCGGGCACCGCTTGCGCATCTCTACTGCGATATGGCCCGCGAGGCGGACGCGAGGGACGAGTTCGAGCGGTTGGCGGCGGACGGCTTCACCGGCGTCCTGGACTCCGTCTCTGGCTGGTCGGTAGCTGCTGTCTATCTCGCCGAGACCTGCGCCCGTCTGGACGATCAGGCACGCGCCGAGGTGCTCTACGAAGCTATGCTCCCTTTCGCGGGACGCAATCCCATGCTCGGCCCTTTGGCGAACGAGAGCGCCGTGTCGCGTCAGTTGGGGGTCCTGGCCACGGTGATGCAGCGATGGGACGAAGCGGAACGGCACTTCGAGGATGCACTTGCGATGAACACCAGCATGGGGGCTCGGCCCGGGACGGCCTGGACGCGCTACCAGTACGCGGACATGGTGCTGCGCAGTGACGCGAATGGACATCGTAAGAAGGCTCTGAGCCTGCTGGCGGAGGCGCTGGACTCGGCCCAGGAGCTGGGGATGAAGCTGCTCACACAGCGCGCGCTTGCCCTCAAGCTCAAAGCACAGGGGATCGAGGGCAGCGACCTCCTGACCTCGATAGACACAGTCGCAAAGGAGGTCCTGGCGGTTCAGCCGGACCTGCGCCCCCACGCCGCACCTGACGGCACCGTCACCATCATGTTCAGCGACATCGAAGGCTCCACCTCCATGGCCGACCGTCTCGGCGACTCGCGCTTCATGGACGTGCTGCGAGAGCACAACGCCATCATCCGCGATCAGATCAAGGCCCACGCCGGCTTCGAGGTGAAGAGCGAAGGCGACGGCTTCATGGTGGCGTTTCAGTCCGCCCGTAAGGCGCTGGCGTGCGCGTCGGCGATTCAGAAGGCATTGGTTGAGCGAAACGGCACGGTCGACGAGCCGGTGCGAGTACGCATCGGCCTCCACGCCGGCGAGGTGATCAAGGAAGGCGAAGACTTCTTCGGGCGCAACGTGATCATGGCGGCGCGCGTCGCCTCACAGGCCCACGGCGGCGAGATCCTCGCATCGAGCGTCCTCAAGGCGCTGGTCGAGGGGTCGGACGTTTCCTGGGGAGAGCGGCGGACGGTTGAGCTGAAGGGCCTCTCGGGCGACCACGAGATCTGGTCCGTGAATTGGGACTCCCAATAGAGCTGACGTTGTACTTTAGATCGGGCTGATTTCGGACCGCATGACGTGGTGCGCTATTTTCCCGACTTGCGCTGCCGGCGTTGTCGCAGCCCTTCGAGCAGCCGCTCGATCGCGGCGCCGACTTCGGCTCGGGCGGCCGCCTGGTCCTTTGCGCGGGCAATGTACAGCGCCCCTTCGCTCAGCGCTGCCCGCAGGATGTGGGCGAGCGGCTCGACCGGCTGCGGTTCGATCAGGCGCTGGTCGATCGCGTTCTGAAGGCCCCGCCGGATGAGCGCGAGGCCATAGCGCATAATGTGGCCGCGGGCCTCCCAGCCGAGTACCGTCGGCGCTTCGAGCAAAGCGATGCGCTGAACGGCCGGGTGCAGGCTGACATCGAGGAACGCCTGAGACGAGACAAGCACCTGCTGCCAGGCGTCCGTCTCGGCAGCGGTGCGGTTCTGGATCTCGGAAGCAATCTCGGCAGCCAGCGCCTGCTCGACCTCTTCGTAGACTGCGGCGAAGAGGTCCTGCTTGCTGTCGAAGTAGTGGTAGAGCGGGCCGCGGCTGACCCCCGCGCGCTGCGCGATCTCTTCCATCGAGGCGTCCGCGAAGCCGTGCCGCCTGAAAACCTCTCGCGCGGCATCGAGGAGTCTGCGGCGCGTCCGCTCGGAGCGTTGTTGTTTGGCGGGCCTTGACATCGCAACGACCAAATAATATACATACTGTATGTATATTTCAACCCCAATTCTACAAAACGAACTTCCCTAAATGACCAAAGTCGCCGCTGTAGACTGGCTCTCGCAGGCGTTCCTGTCCGACCCGTACTCACACTACAAAGCGCTGCGGGAGTCGGACCCCGTCCACTGGGACGAGACGCGCGGCAGCTGGCTGCTCACCCGCTACGACCAGGTCGCTGCCGCTCTGCGGGACGACGACAACCTCTCCGCCGAGCAAGGCCCCGCCTTCTCGATGCTCGTGACCGACCCGCCGGACCACACGAGACTCCGCTCGCTCGTGAGCAAAGCGTTCACGGCGCGCACGGTTCAGCAGCTAGGCGGCCGCATCCATCAGATCGTCGACGAGCTGCTCGACGCTGTCGCTCCGCGTGGCGAGATGGAAGTAATCGCTGACCTCGCCTACCCGTTGCCGATCACGGTCATCGCCGAGCTGATCGGTGTCGAGCCCGAGCGGCGGGACTTCTTCCGGCGGGCGTCGCAGAAGATCGCCGTCGCGCTCGGCCCCATTACCGACCCGTCCGTCGCGATGAGCGCCTTCGAAGGACGCACCGAGCTTCTCCAGTACTTCGACGAGCTGATCGCCAAGCGGAGGGCCGATCCGCGCGAGGACCTGATCAGCGCGCTGCTCGCAGCCGAGGAGCGGGGCGACTTCCTGAGCCATCAAGAGCTGCTAGGAATGCTGCTCCTGCTGCTCGTTGGCGGGCATGAGACGACCGTCAACCTGATCGCCAACGGCCTTCTCGCGCTGCTGCGCAACCGCGACCAGCTCGAGCTGCTAGGGACGGAAGACGGCATCGAGAAGCGCGCTGTCGAGGAGCTTCTCCGCTACGACTCGCCCGTCCAGTACAGCGGCCGCATTGTGAGGAATGACTTCGAAATGGGCGGGGAGACCATCCGGGCGGGGGACGGCGTGCGGATCATCGTGGGGTCCGCTAACCGCGACCCCGCAATATTCGCGGAGCCCGATACGCTGGACCTGCAGCGCGACCCGTGCCCGCACCTGGCGTTCGGGTCGGGCATCCACTTCTGCCTCGGCGCGCAGCTCGCCCGCCTCGAGGGCCAGATCGCGATCTCCGCTGCTGTCCGCCGCTTCCCTGCGCTCCGCCTGGCGAGCGCTGACCTGCGCTGGCGGCCGGCGCCGGTCCTGCGCGGCCTCGAGGCCCTGCCCGTTACGTTGTAGGCGGATCCCGAGAAGGAGGAACGAATGACGGTGCGCTATGAGACCGACGGCCCGATCGCGATTGTTACGATCGACCGGCTGGACGTCGCCAACGCGGTTGACGCGGAGACGGCGGAGCGGCTGATCGAGGCGTTCGAGAAGTTCGACGCAAACCCGGACCTATCGGTCGCGATTCTCACGGGTGCCGGCGGAAAATTCTCGGCAGGGGGCGACCTCAGGGCGATGATGGAGGGCCGGGGCATCACCGTCCGCCCGGACGGGCCGGGGCCGCTCGGCCCGACGCGCACGATGCTGTCGAAGCCGGTGATCGCCGCTGTCGAGGGCCACGCGGTCGCAGGCGGCTTGGAACTGGCGCTTTGGTGTGACTTGCGCGTGGCCGCCCGTGATGCCGTCTTCGGCGTCTTTTGTCGCCGCTGGGGCATCCCGCTCTGCGACGGCGGCACCGTCCGCCTGCCCCGCCTCGTCGGCCAGAGCCAGGCCATCGACATGATCCTTACCGGTCGCGGCGTCGGCGGGGAGGAGGCGGCACGCATGGGCCTCGTCAACCGGCTGTGCGAGCCGGGCGAGGCCCTCGAGACAGCGCGACGCCTTGCCCTCACGCTCGCCCGGCTGCCGCAGGCGTGTCTTCGCTCCGACCGCAGGTCCGTGTACGAACAGTGGGAGACGGACCTCGCGACGGCGCTCCGGCGCGAGAGCGAGCTAGGCCTCGAAGTGATCGGCTCAGGCGAAGTCGCCAGAGGGCTCACGCACTGGCGCAGCGGCGCGTGGAGCTTCTCTGACTTCGTCGAAGGCTAAGGAGATCGTAGGGGTCTACTCACTGACGCGGGCGCGGGCTCACGTCCGGAGTCGGCGTGGCGCTCGCATCCGGACTGGGCGAGGCCTGAGACGTGGGCGAGCGGCTGGTTTCGGGCGTTGAGGTTGCTGGCGCAGGCGTAACCTCCGGCGTAACGGCCGGAGTAGCGTCCGGTGTTGTTGCGGGAGTCACCTCGGGCGTGGGGTCCGCGCCCCCGCCGGACGGTTTGCAAGCGCCCGGCTTAGAAGGGTTTTGGCCCTCACGCACGAAGTCCGTCGAATCGCCGCATTTCACGGGCTTGACGTCGGGCGGCCGGTCGAACTGACGTGCCGGCACTTTGAGCATCGCGTGCGCCTCTAGCATGAAGCGCTTCCAGATTGGGCCGGTATTCGAGGAACTGAAGGTGTCGGGCGACATCGGCGTGCCATCGGCGTTGCCCACCCAGACGCCCGCGGCGAGGTCTCGGCTATAGCCGACAACGACTCCGTCCCTGAACTTCTCGCTGGTCCCCGTCTTGACTCCGGCGGGCCGGTCGATCGTGAGGTTCGACCACTTCGCCCCGTCCTTCGAGAGAATATCGGTGAGCATGTAGGCGTACGCCGGCTCGACGGCCTTCTGCTCCTCGGGCTTGGTGTACTCATAGAGCACCTGGCCGGAGGCATCCTGGATCTTGAGTACGGAGACGGGATCGAGCTGGCGAAAGCCGTCCGGCACGCCTTCGGACGTGGGGCGACCTCGCATCATGCCATTGTTGGCGAGCGCGCTAAAGGCATAAGTCATGTCGACGAGCTTGACCTCGCATGAGCCGAGGGTAACCGCCGGGCCGCAGTTGTCCTCCCGCAGGTCTGTGATGCCGAGCTGGTGAGCGGTCGCCCGCATGTCGTCAACACCAACTTCTATCACCGTCCGGGCGGCCGCTGTGTTGACAGACTCCGAAAGGGCCTTGCGGACGGTGATCTTACCAAGGTACTTCGAGTTCCAGTTGTTGACCTGCGTGGACGGGTCTCCCGAAACGAGCGTCAGCGGCTCGTCCTGCACGTAGGTGGACGTCGTCCAGCCTTTCTGGAACGCCGTCAGGTAAGTGAACACTTTCATCGCCGAGCCGTGCGATTGTTGCGATGACGCTATATCCACCTGCCCGCTGATGTCGTCTCGGAAGTAATTGCGACTGCCAACGTAGGTGAGGATCTGACCGGTCTCCGGATGGATGGCAACAAGCGAACCGTTGTGCCCGCCCGATTTCTCTTCGCTCTTGGCCAGCTCTTCTTCGACCACACGCTCGCCGAGAGCCTGGAGATTGAGGTCGAGCGTCGTTGTTATCTTCAAGCCGCCGCGGCCGACGACGCTGTCGCAGGAAATGTCTTTTGGGGGCTTGAACAGACCAGCGGCGCACATCTTGGCCACCTGGTCCTCGACGAAGAACACGAAGTGGGGCGCCTTCACGTCGAACTGGGTACCGACGTAGTTCAATGGCTGGGCCTTCGCCGCGTCGAACTCCTCCGGCTTGACGCTCACGATCTCCTTGATCTCGCCGGCGTGGTCGCGCATCAGGTCGAGGACCTGGAGTTGACGCGCCTTTGCCCTGTCCCTATTTTCGACGACCGCGGGGCTGTATTCGCCAGGCGCCTGCGGCAGGCCGGCCAACAGCGCGGCCTCCGCCAGGGTCAGGTCTTCGGCGCTCTTGCCGAAATACACGCGGGCGGCCGCCTCGGCGCCGTACGCCGAATGGCCGTAGTAAACCTGGTTGAGGTACCACTCGAGGATCTGGCGGTCGCTGTAGCGTCGTTTGAGCTCTAGCGCGATCGCTGTTTCCTTCAGCTTGCGAGAAAGGTTGCGGTCGGAGCGCTCCGCGGGGTCGACATAGACGTTTCGGGCTAGCTGCTGCGTAATCGAACTGCCTCCACTCCCCGAGAAGAACCCCGGCCCGAACGGCGTGAGATTTTCAAAGGCCGCCCTCGCGAGGCCCCGGAAATTGACGCCCGGGTTGCCGAAAAAGCTCGGGTCTTCAGTCGCAACCGTGGCTGCCACCAGGAACGCCGACATGCGATCGAGGGAGACAGGGTTTCGGACGCCCTGCAACGGATCGGTGAACTGGAACAGCTCTGTGTTTCCAGACCGGTCGTAGGCCGTGCTCGAGCCAGCGCCCGTCGCTGCGATCGCTTCGTTCGGCGGCTCGAGGCCGCGAGTGTACGACCAATACACCAGGAAGAACGAGGCCACGAAAGCTAGGAGCAAGAAGCCCGCTATGTGGGCAGCATCGTGCAGAAGAGCCCGGCCGCTGAAAGGCGAACGGCCGCCCCTGCCGTGGACGCTGACGCCTCTTCCTTCTTCGCCGCTCCAGGCGCCGCTTATATCGTCCGCGAGCGATTCCCGCAAGCGCTCGATGGGAGGTCTCGGCTGCATATCGCTATCTCGTTACAGAACGAAGGTTAGGCATAGAAGCATTGCAGCGACGCAAAGAAAACGGTCGCAAGTGTTATGTCCCAATCAACGACTCCTGAAAGTGCATAACGAGAAAAAGGCATGAACGTAGCGGGTAGCGGCAGGTTCACGCGTTCGCGACGCCCGACTTGCTTCGCGCTAGGTCTTCGGTGACGCGCGCCGGCGAACGGTCGAGCCGATAACGAGCCCGGCCGCGATCAGGACGAGGTTCTTGATGATGAACTCGCCAGTGACGGTGAGAAGGAGCGGGTTGCCGTCCTGGAAGGAGCGGCCGGGGAGGATGATCAGGCTGAGGAAGGTGCCCGCCATCTGCAGCCAGAAGAGCAGCAGCGTAAAGCGCAGCGCGACCGGAATTAGAAGGCCAATGCCGATGATGATCTCCCAGACGCCGATGATAATGAAGAAGGTGTCTGCCGGCAGAAAATAGATCGTGTCTTTCACGAGGTCTTCGACCGGACTGCGGCCGGTCACCTTCAAAGTCCCGAACCAGATGAAGACAACGGCCAGCGCGATGCGCAGCGCGGTGATCCCGTAGCGCTCCAGAAACGTGGTAACGGCGCTGTCGATGGTATCGAGCGGGCGCCGTAGTCGTGCGGGCAGGCTATCCTCGATACGGCGTTCGAGGTCCAGGTGGGGCGAGGTCATGACATTCACCTCCGTATCCATGGTAAAGGAAGCGGCTGGCAGGGAGTAGGAAGGGGCGGACGATGTTGTGAGCGCAGGCGAGCGGGTGTAGAATCGCGGCGCAAAGAGGAGGTCCAGTGATGGCAGACGAGGTGGAGATCGGGCGCGTCAACGACTACTTCGCGCATATCAACGTCGCCGGGATCGACCTGACTGCGCCGCTCAAGGTGGGCGACCGCGTGCGCATCAAGGGCCACACGACGGACATGGAGCTCGTCGTCGAGAGCCTGCAGGTCGAGCACGAGTCAGTGGAGGAGGCAAAGGTCGGCGACAAGATAGGCGTGAAGGTAAGCGACCGCGTGCGCGGCGGCGATCGCGTCTATCGGGTAGATTAGAACAGGCGGCGGCGCGGGCCGAACGGGCTGCGGCGGAGGAACCGCGAGAGCGCGAACGTCACAACCGATACGGCCAGGGCGAAAACGAACGCCGCCCAGAAGCCGTCGATCTCGAAGTTCACATTGAACCAATCGCAGACCTCCTCCACGAGCACGACAACGAGCGCGTTCACGATGAGAATGAAGAGCCCGAGCGTGATCAGCTGGAGCGGACATGTTAGGAAGATCAGGATCGGCCGTACGATGGCCCGAACGATCACGAAGATCGCGGGCGCGACGAGATAGCCCTCGGTCCCTTGAAGGAAGATCGGTGTCCCATCCCAGATCCCGTTCACGAACCATTCGGCAAGGACGAAGGCGAGGATCGTCATTCCCCAGCGGACAAGGATGCGCACGATCCACGGGACGTTTCCCTGGTCCCAAGGCGGTTCGGTCTCTTCGATGTAGCGGATGAAGACGACGCGATCGAGCATGCGCTTGCAATTGCCGTGTACTTGCGGGGTATTGTAGCAGGTACCACTTGTCCACCCCGGCCGGACTGATACGTCAAGGAGCCACATGGACGCACACAAAGCGATCGTGACTAAGCGCGACACGCGGGCCTATACGGACCAGCCGATCCCGGACGTCGTGCTTCAGCGCATCCTTCAGGCCGGGCGGATGGCGGGGAGTAGCAAGAACACCCAGCCGGTTCGCCTCGTCGTGATACGCGACCGCGAGTGGCTGAAGGAGGTCGCGGAGTGCGGGAAGTTCTCGCAACCCCTGCTCGGGGCGCAGGCGGGCATCGCCGTCTGCTGCGCGCCCGACGGCAGCGACTTCGACGCCGGGCGCGCCGCGCAGAACATCATGGTCGCCGCGTGGAACCAAGGCATCGCCACCTGCCCGACCTCTGTGCACGACCAGCCGTGCATCATCGAGAAGCTTCGGCTGCCGCAGGACGAGGTGGGCGAGGTGAGCGGGCGGAAGGGATGGCGCGTGGTCGTAATCATCGCGCTCGGGTATCCGGAGCCGTCGGTGCCGATGTCGATGGGGAGAAAGCGGCTGCCCGTGGAGGACTACGTGATGTGGGAGAAGTGGGGCGGAATGGAACAAGGAGTCAGGAGCAAGGAACAAGGCGGCTAGGATGGCCACGCCAGCGCGGTTGATCCCCCTTCGCGTCCTTGTCGGCGGCACGCTATTCGTGCACGGCTTCGCGCGGCTGTTCGGCGGGCCGGACCGCAAGGTGCCCGAAAGCGCGCTGAAGTACCTGGGACAAGAGTACCAGGAGTGGATTGAGGGCGGCGGCATCGACCGCTTCACTGAACGGCTCGCTGAGATCGGCGTTCCCAACCCGCGCGCCTTCGCCTACGCGCTCGCCGGCACCGAGTGCTTCGGCGGCGCGCTCTTCGCGCTCGGGGTACAGACGCGGCTGACCGGCCTG
Source organism: Chloroflexota bacterium (assembly GCA_005882985.1). GTDB lineage: Bacteria > Chloroflexota > Dehalococcoidia > SM23-28-2 > RBG-16-64-32 > CF-163. Next base: position 23,243 of record VBEJ01000114.1, on the reverse strand, counting down.
GCGGTCGCAGCGGAACTCGGCGCCTCGATCTATCGCACGTATTGGGGCCACGGCATGGTCGGGGGAGGCGGCTGGGAGCTGCCGATGTTGCTGATGATCGGGGCGCTAACGGTAGTTCTCGGCGAGGAAGACGCGCGTAAGGATGAACCGGCGTGAAATACGGCCGTCTTAGGGTGCGGCTCCATCGTCGCGGTCTGAAGACCCCGACCTACATTTCCGTCGTGCTGTAGAATAGCGCCCACCTGCGGGTAGCAAGCCGCCGAGATTCTTCGCTTCTGCCACCGGATGATGTGCACTGTCAGGCGCGTGGAGGCAAGCGAGCGGCTGGACTCAGACGCTCGCTCAGAATGACAGTTGGAGGCCGCCTATGACTACTGTTGAACAACGAATCGCAGGGCCGGAGCGGGCCGGCGGACAGGGCCTCGACCACCACCAGGAGGAGTCCGGCAACCGGGCGATCGTCGCCCTTCTGAACGACCCGGTGCGCAGCGATCAGGTGGACCTCGCAATGACGTACCGTCGTGACGCCGGCGATGGCGCCCCGCTGCTTCGACAGGCTCAGCACGAACGGATTGGGATACCTCAGGATGAGTGGGAGGAGTCGCACACTGGCTGGTACGAAGTCTGGTCGAAGCGAGGCATGATGCGCTTCGTCCGCTCTCTCGCTCCGGCGGGCGGATACGGGTACCGCGTGATCGATCAGGTCGGCGACAACCCGATCGCCGACCAGGACCCGACGGCGCTTTCGACGAAGGCGGAAGAGCTGGAGGCGGCCGCACGGTCGGGCTTCTCCGGGACCGACCCGGCGAAGGCGTTTATCGAGCCGGAGCAAATGTCCTATCCGCTAGGGTACGAACGCATCGCGCAACTCTTCGACAGCCCCAACGCGCCCGATATTGTGATCAGCCCGAAGTCGTACGCGTTCGGAAGGCAGCCTGGGCAGCACGGCGCCCTCGATGTCGTCCAATCCCGCGCGCCACTCGTCTTTTCGGGGCCCGGCGTCGGGAAATGAGGAAGGAGACGGCGGACGGCCCGAGCGGGTCTACATACTCCTGCTGGACGGGCTGAGCAATACCGAGCTGAAGGAGCGGCTCGAACACGACCGTGAATCGATCCCGAACCTCGCGAGGATCATCGAGCGAGGTGTCATGTTCCGGTACGGCGTCTTCGCCACCTTCCCGACCATCACCTGGCCGAGCCACAACGCGCTGGGCAGCGGGGCCTGGTGCGGGCACCACGATATCGTGAACCCGACCTACTACCTGCGGGAAACCCGGCAGGTGGTGACGCCGCAGGGCAGCATCTGGGAGACCGGAAAGTACCTCTCGGACGAAGTCGAGACGCTGTACGAAGCGCTGCACCGGGAATACGGGAAATGGGACGCCTCGACCGGCAAAGGTATAATCACGGCTTCGCTGAACGAGCCGTGCGGCCGGGGCGCGCTGCACGCAACACTCGAACGGCGGCTGCTCGTCGACGGCGAGAGGCTGGGGGAAGTGGCGCGCGAAAACCGCGGCGACACGAACCCGCGCTGGAAGGAGGAGGGCCAGGAGCAGGTGTACCGCTATTCCGCCACAGACATCCAGGCGCTCTCGCAATCGCTGATGCTCTTCGACGGCGATAGTCAGCCCCCGCCGATGTTTACCTTCCACGAGTTCTCGCTTACCGATGCAGTTGGCCATGACTACGGACCGCACCACAAGGCGATGCTCGACGCGCTCGTCGAAACGGACAAGCGCATCGGCAAGATCCTCTCGGTGCTCGACCGGCGGGGGCTGTTCGAATCGACGCTCTTCGTAATCAGCGCGGACCATGGGATGGCCCAGACAGATGTCGAGCTGGCCGCCGACCCGGCGCAGGCTGTCCTCGACGCCGGTATCAAAGCAGTCGTCACGTCACCGTTGATATACCTTGTCGATATGGACGTGACAGTCGAAACGTCGGCAGACGGCCGGACAGCGAACGTTACCGTCCTTGAGAACGACGCCGACGCCTCCGGCGAGAAGCCGCCGGTGGCCGGGGCTGACGTCCATGTGATCGGCGCGCATTCCCGCGTCCTTGCCGACTCGAAGACCGATGCCTTCGGGGTGGCCGGCCTACCCCTGCCGGTGGGCGAGGAGCCGGACTCACTAATCGTCCGCGTGGAACACGAGCGGTTCAACACGCGGCATCTGCGCGTGAATGGCGCGAACGTCGCGGAGGACCCGCGAACAGTCTTATTTGGGGGCTAACCAACCGGGCGGGCGAGCTACGTCGGCTCCAAGATCAGCTGCCGGCAGGCATCATCGCCGCCATGCGCTTCTGCATTTCTTCCGGCGAGACGTCCTCAACGTGCGTGTGAATCCACCAGCTAATACCGAAAGCGTTCACGCCGGCGCGCCGGTCTCCGTAGAACTGGTCCTCCGGCTCCATCTCCGTGGTCCCGCCGGCGTCGAGCGCCTTCCGGTAAGTCGAGTCGCAGTCGTTGACGTATAGGACGAGGGCGGCGGAACGAGCGGGGTTCTCGGGTCCGGCGTCGGCGAGCATGACGATGTCGTCGCCGATCCGCATCTCGGCGTGCCCGATTGTCCCGCCGGGCCCCGGCATGCTCATGAGCTCTTGGGCGCCGAACGTCTGCTTCGCAAAGTCGAGTAGACCGGATGCGCCGTTTACCACCAAGTAGGGCGTGACGCTGCCGTATTCCGCAGGGGTGGGATTTACTGCCATCTATCTTCTCCTCCTCTTTGGATTCGGCTCTCGGTGAGCCTTCAGGCGGGGTGCTATGATACCACCCGCTTGCAAAGCGGAGGCAAGCCGGTTCTGTCGCACCTCCGACTGACACCGTCACGAGGAAGGTATCCATGACACAGCAACAAAAGGAGATTTCAGCGGCGTTCCCGTTCGAATCAGAATACGTCGACGTGCTCGGCTCGCGGATGGACTATGTCGAAGAGGGCGACGGGGACCCGATCCTCTTCCTGCACGGGAACCCGACTTCCTCTTACCTCTGGCGGAATGTCATCCCGCACGTCTCACCCATCGGCCGCTGCATCGCCCCCGACCTGATCGGCATGGGGAAGTCCGACAAGCCCGACCTCGATTACGGCTTCTTCGACCACTTCCGCTACGTCGACGCCTTCATCGAGGCGCTCGGACTGCGGGACATCACGTTGGTGATTCACGACTGGGGCTCGGCACTCGGCTTCCACTATGCGCGGCGGCACGAGAGCAACGTGAAGGGCATCGCCTTCATTGGAGGCGATCGTCTGGCCGGTGACCTGGGACGAGTGGCCGGAGCAGGCGCGCCAGATGCTCAAGGCGTTCCGGACGCCGGGCGTCGGCGAGCAGATGATCATGGAGCAGAGCATGTTCGTCGAGGCCGTGCTGCCCGGCGCGGTCCTGCGCAAACTCTCGCCCGAGGAGATGGACCGCTACCGCGAGCCTTACCCAACGCCGGAGAGCCGAAAGCCGCTCTGGCGCTGGCCGAACGAGATCCCGATCGAAGGCCAGCCCGCCGATGTCCACGACGCCGTTCAGGCCTACGGCGAATCGCTGGGGCGCTCGCAGACGCCGAAGCTACTGCTGTACGCTCAGCCCGGCGCCATCCTCCGCAACCTGGTCGGCTGGTGTCAGCAGAATATCGCCAACCTGAAGACGGGCGAACTCGGCCCCGGCGTCCACTTCTTGCAGGAGGACGACCCGCACGGCATCGGCGAGGCGATCGCCACCTGGATGCGAGAAGAAACGCTTGTAGAGAACGAATAGGCGAGTAGCTGAGCTGCTCGCAAGCGACCCACCGGTGAACGCCAAACATGAAGCGCAATCTCTACGAACTACCGCCGGATTTGCCGGTCCCCATCGATGACGGCGCGTGCGAGCACCTCCCCGGCCTGGAGATGCCGGTGGTCTCGCTTCCCTCGACGCTTGGCGCAACAGTCAACCTCGCCGAGGCATCGTGTAGCGGCAGGACCGTGTTCTTCTTCTATCCACGCTCGGGGCGACCGGACGAGCCGCCGATTCCCGGCTGGGATGATATCACCGGCGCCCGCGGCTGCACCCCGCAGTCTTGCGCCTTTCGCGACCACCACGGCGAGTTCGAGGCGCTCAGCGTCCGCGTATTCGGAGTGAGCGCACAGGACACCGAATACCAGCGCGAGTTCGCGGAACGGACGAAGCTGCCTTACCCGTTGCTAAGCGATTCGGACTTCGTGCTTACCGAGGCGCTAGGGTTGCCGACGTTCGAGGCGGGGGGCATGAGGCTCATCAGGCGCCTAACCTTGGTAACGTCGGACGGGCGGATCGGGAAGGTATTCTACCCGGTGTTCCCGCCGGACAAGAACGCGGAAGAGGTGCTTGCCTATTTGCGGACGCGCACGAATGCCTGACCTCACGCCTAGTCCCGCTTGTCCACTGTAAAATGTGCGTATGGAGGAGTTCGTCTGGGTCTCGCTTGCCGTTATTGGCGCGGGCCTGCTCCTGCTCATCGCCCTCGCCGCCTTCATGTGGTGGCGAATCCAGCGCTCCGACGAGAAGAAGCTCGCGAAGCGGATCGCGAAGCTGCCGTTTCTCGACAAGGTCTCGCTGGCCGGTTCGCTGATCAGCGACGACCGAATTCCCATCGCCCCGAGGATCATCGCGCTGGCACTGGTGCTCTACATCGCCTCGCCGATCGACCTGCTGCCGGACTTCATCCCTGTGATCGGCTACCTCGACGACATTCTCATCGTCATCGTCGGTGCTGGTCTCCTTCTGCGCTCAGTCCCGCGTCATATCCTCGAAGAACATGTCGGGCGGTACGAAGAGAAGGCACGCCAGTCCAAGCCTCTGGAAACCGCGCGCCGGTGAGCGAGCCGTTCACGATCCGGCGCGCCACAACGGATGACATCGAGGCGCTCGTCGAGTTGCGCCTGGCGCTGCAGAGCGAGAACGACGCCCACGAGAACCGCGTGGATTGGGCCACTGTCGGCGAAGCCTGCCGTCGCTACTTCGCAGAAAGCATGCCCGCGGACGTATTCATCATATTTGTCGCAGAAGCCAGGGGTGCATCATCGCGACAAGCGGGCTTTCGTTCGTCAGCCGGCCGCCGGGCCGATCATCGTTTTCTCGAAGCGAGGCTTATGTGACAAACGTTTACACCATCCCGGCCTGGCGCAGCAGAGGCGTTGCAACCGCGATTCTCATTGCAACGATCGGCTACGCGCAGCAGCAAGGCGCCCAGCTGGTCTTCCTGCATACGTCGGATGCTGCGCGCTCATTGTACGAGAACCTTGGGTTCGCATAGTATCCGCGCTATATGGAGAGGCGGCTGTGACCAAGAAGCGCACCGGCGAGCCGTGGATTAGCGGCGCCGACTTCGGACGGCTTCTGCCTCCTTTCAGCGTCAATTTGCTCGTACGCGATATCGAGACCTCTCTTCGTTTTTATCGAGAGGTGCTGGACGCCTTCGTACATTACGCGGACGTCGATTTCGGCGCGCTCAAGATCGGCGGCGCGGAGGTGCAGCTCCACGCGGACCACGCGTACGACGCTCATCCCTGGTACCCGCGCCTGGCCGACGGCGAGGCGCGTGGTCTGGGCGCGGAGTTGCGTCTCCTGGGGCTCGACCCGGACAGGGTTGAGAAGCGCGCGCGGGAATCCGGAGGCGCTATCGTGAGGGCGGCAACGACCAAGGGCCACGGATGGCGCGAGGTGATCGTGGAGGACCCGGACGGTTATGTCTGGGCAATCGGCGTGCTCACCGACAAGGAGACGGCTTCGTGAGCAAGCTTGAGCTTATACGCGGGCTATACGAGTACAACGAGTGGGCGAACAACCACGTCCTGGATGCCGCGGCGGCGCTTACCGAGGATGAGTTCTCGCGCAAGCAGGGTGCCAGCTTCGAGAGCGTCGAGGGCAACCTCGCTCATATCATGGGAGCGCAGGTGATTTGGCTGGAGCGTTGGATGGGTGGGTCGAATCGGAGGCCGGTGCTCGAATTCCAGAAGACGCGCGGCCTGAGCACGATCCGCGAGGCGTTCGCGGAATCACATGATCGCTTGCGCGCATTCGTCTCGTCTCTAATCGACGATCGGCTGGACGAGATCCTCGCGTACAAGGACAGCGCCGGCCGGCCTCACGAGCGCGTCATCTGGCAGCTGATGGCGCACGTCGTGAACCACGGGACGCATCACCGGGCGGAGACGGCGATGGCGATGGCCTCTCTCGGTAAGCCAATGCGCGAGCTGGACTACGTGTTCTTCGAACTCGAAAGGGGCGAAGGGCAAGGAGTGCGACGATGACCGAGCGTGCAGACCGGGCGCAAATGATCAGTCTGTGTGACCAGGCGCATATTCCAACCGGGCGGTGGCAGTGGTAAGCTACCGGACTGCAAGATGCTGCAAGGAGGTACACCGAAATGACGACAGAGACAATCGATCAGGCGAAGGCTGAGGCTTTCGGCGGACAGATGGTTGGGATACTCAACGGCGGAATACTCGCGTTCATGACTAGCATCGGGCACCGCACCGGGCTCTTCGACAAGATGGCCGGGCTACCGCCATCGACCAGCCAGGAGATTGCGGACGCCACCGGGCTCAATGAGCGCTACATTCGCGAGTGGCTAGGCGCGATGGTGACCGGCCGTATCATCGAGTACGTCCCGTCGAACAAGACGTACCGTTTGCCGCCGGAGCACGCGGTCTCTATCACGCGAGCGGCAGGGCCAAACAACCTAGCAGCGTTCCTTCAGTTCGCAGCGCTCATGGGGAACGTCGAGGACCAGATCGTCGAGTGCTTCCGGAAGGGCAGCGGCGTCCCGTATTCCGCCTACCCCGCATTCCAGAGGATGATGGCCGAAGAGAGCGCCCAGGTATTCGACGCCACTCTTATCGACGTTACCCTGCCCCTCGTGCCAGGCCTCATCGAGCGGTTGAAGGCGGGTATCGATGTTGCGGACGTTGGCTGCGGGCAGGGCCACGCCATAAACCTGATGGCCAAAGCATTCCCGAACAGCCGCTTCACCGGCTACGACTTCTCCCGCGAGGGAATCTCTGCCGGCAAGTCCGAGGCGAAGCAGCTGGGCCTGACGAATGCCCGTTTCGAGGAAAAGGACGCTGCGGAGCTGAACGAGACCGCAAAGTACGACCTGATCACCGTCTTCGATGCGATTCACGATCAGGCCCAGCCGCGCAAGGTGCTCGCGAACATCTCCCGCGCGCTGAAGCCGGACGGGGTGTTCCTCTGCGTCGACATCCAGGCGTCAAGCAACCTCGAGGAAAACATGGAACACCCGCTCGCACCGATGCTCTACGGAGTATCGACAATGCACTGCATGACGGTTTCTCTCGCGCTGAACGGCGAGGGCCTTGGGACAGTGTGGGGCGAGCAGAAAGCGCGTGAGCTTCTAACTGAGGCGGGCTTCACCCAGATCGACGTTGAGCACGTCGAGGGCGACATCTTGAACGCGTATTACATCTGCCGGAAATAGGGGCCAGGAGACACCACAACAGTAGGGGCGGGTCTCGCACCTGTCTTGCTGTTTAACGACTGTTCTTCCGGACCAGTTCCGACAGCGTTGCCGCATCGGTGCGGCCGGAGCGGACGCAGGCCCCAATTGCACGGGCACGGGCGTCCAGCGCGGCCGAGCCGATGGTAAGCAGGCGGGACGGCTCGACGTCCTCAAAACTGTCATCTCTTTCGCGCCAGCGGAATAGAAGGCGGGCATTCGGCCGGCCGTCTGAGACGCCATCGACCTCGCTCACCTCCGCCAGCCGGCGCCAGAAGGAGTCGGGGTCATCTCCGAAGCGGCTAAGGTAGAGCACCAGGTTCAAGCGCGAAGCCGCTTCATCACTCACACCGTTCTCGCGACAGAGGACGTCGAAGGCGCCCGGAAGGTCCGGCGCGTGGAGGGCGGTCGCCAGTGAGTAGCCGGCGGCCAGCGTTTCGAATAGATCACGGACTGGTTCTGCCCAAATGTAGCCCTGCACAGGTGCCTGGCTGATCTCTGCCACTACGAGATAGCCGCCGCTCGCTTCATCTTTCAGCCGGAGCATCTGCTCGCGGCTGCCGTCCAGACGGTGCACCGGAACATCCGGAGGGAGCAAGCCGATAACTGCGTTCATAAGGTTGGACTTGCCCGCGAAGCGTGGCACGGCCGTTAGAACGAAAGACAGTCGGGCGTCCATCGCCGCCCAAAGCGCCGCAGCGATACGGGCGCTCAGGGTGTTGTTGGCGACTAGATCAAGGATCGTGAGGTCCGGCATAGTCAACCGGTCCGCAGGGACCGAATTAGTTTCGCCATCTCGATCGCCGACTCAACCGCCTCGAACCCTTTGTTCCCCCGATTTCCGCCGGAGCGCGCGAGCGCCTGCTCGTCGTTGTCGCAGGTAAGGACCCCGAAGGTGCACGGGACGCCGCTGTCGAGCGTGACTCGCTGGATGCCGGCGGCGGCCTGCGTCGCGATGTGCAAGTAGTGGTCGGTCTCGTGGCGTATGACGGCGCCCAGGCATACGACTGCGTCGAAGCGGCCTCCTTCGGCCAGGTGCTTGGCGGCGACCGGTAGCTCGAACGAGCCGGGCACCCAATAGACATCGTGCTCGCTGACTCCGTGCCGTCTCACCGCATCGAGCGCCCCGTTGAGCAGGCGAGAAGTGATCGCTTCATTGAAGCGCGCGACGGCCACGGCGATGGATAGGCCGGAGCCGTCGAGGTTGGGTTCGCCAGCCATTGCCCGCTCATTATAGTGGCGGCGCAGACAGACCGGATAAGCAAAAGCTTGACAACCATCAGAGCGGTTTACTAATCTTTCGTGACATACCCGAACCTGACTCGCCGCCCCCGAGATGCCGCGCTCCGCTCGCCTCCTCCCGTGCGCCCTGCTCGCGATAACAGCAGGGCTAATCGCGCTTCAGAACGGCGAGAGCGCGCACGCTTCCCAGCAGCCGATCGGCCTCTGGCTGCCGTGGGAGGCCGGCACGGCCTGGCGCGTGACGTTCGGGCCGCATGGCACTTCCAGCGACGGCTCCGGCTCGGCGCTCGACTTCCAGCCGCCGGACGCCGGCGGCGCTGCCTGCGACTCCGGCTTCAGCTCCCGGTACTGGGTTGTTGCCGCCGCGGCTGGGCGCGTGATCGACCTTCCCAACGCACTCGAAGTCGACCACGGCGGTGGCTTCCGGACCGGATACATGCATATGCAGGAAAAGCTCGTGACCTCCGGCGAGGTCGTGGCCGGCGAGCGCCTGGGGAAAGTGTCTTGCTGCCCAGACGGCCCGGTCGGCAACTGCTGGGCCACTGCGCCCCATCTTCATTTCTACACGGTCCTTCAAGGCGCCAAGCAGGGCATCGCAGGGATCAATCTCGAGGGCTGGGTCGTGCAGCCAGACGGCTGCCTGGTCCGGGGCGGCGAGAGCGTCTGCGTAGGCGGCGGCCTCGCATCGAACGCGCCCGCTCATTCGCCGCAGAACGCCGATGTCGTCCTCATGCTCGACGCCACCGGCGACGCCAACGGCGACCCGCAGCGCGCGCGCTTGGCGGCCGCGCGGGCCTATCTCGCCGCCGCTGCGCCCGATGATCGCGTCGGCATCGTCACCTACAATTCGCTGGTGCACGGTGAAACCCACCTTCGAGCGGTGAAGAGCAAAGACGGGATGGACGCCGACTTGCTGCAGCGCATAGACACTGTCGGCGCCGACGGTCTCGCAGACCAGCGAGTCGGCGTTCGCGCCGGCTGCCGGGAGCTCGTGCGGCTCGGGAAGGCGGAGGCAAAAGCGGGCGTACTCATCTCGGATGGAGTACAAGACTTCCGCCGGTTGGGTACTCCGCAGGCCTGCTTCAAGGAGCACCATCTGCCGGTGCACACCGTCGCGGTCGGGCCCGGCGGCGAAGAGAACCTCAAACAGATATCGCGCGATACCGGCGGGCAGTTCATCAATCTCAATGAGCCGAAGGACCTAGCCTGCGAGATGCACAGGCTGCGCATGCTGATCGTCGAACGCGAAGCCGGCGCCTGCCGCACGGACGCAGCCTTTGTCGACAAGACGACGCGCGTCACGTTCGAGGTGCCGGCCGGCCAGGCGGAAGCGTCCTTCTCCGCCACGTGGCTGCGGCCCGATGTTCCGTCCCCCGTCTCAAGCAAAGCGCGCGTGGACGTGAAACTCGTCGCGCCATCCGGCCGGACGATTGCCCCGGCCACCGAGCGCGCCGACTTGAAGAGCGCATCGGGGAACACCTACCAGTCGTACTCCCTCCTCTCGCCAGAGGCCGGCGTCTGGTCGGTCCGCCTTACTGGTAAGGAAGCCCCGCCGGAGGGCGTCGCCGTCACTTTGGCGCTCACGACTTCCGCCGCCAGGCCGCTGCCGCCAACGCCGCTCGGAGAGGAGCCCGCCAGGCAGCCTGAGCAGACGCCCACGCCTTCCCCGACCGAGTCGGCGACGCCAACGCCAGAGCCATCACCGAAGCCCCTAGCTACGACAACCCCGACTCCGCAAACGCCCACCCCCGCATCGACGGCGGAGTCGACACCCACGCCGACTGTCGCAGCCACGCCAACCCCGACACCGGAGCCGACGTCGCTACCGACGCCTACGCCGAGCCCGCAGCCGTAGTGCCGACTGCTGAACTGCAAATCGTTAATCGCCATTGCGGTATCTTTTCGTATCTTGTCCCCTTCTTAGCGCCCGCTTAACCTTGATCCAGTGACACGGCCCGAAGGCAACGAAAGGAGTGGGCGGGGCGTCGGGTACTACGCACCGTCGAAGGAAAAGCAATGGTTGTAGAGACTAACGAACGGCCGGCTACTCAGACGCCTCAGTTCTCGATGGAGCTGAACGACGAGCAGCGGCAGATCCAGAAGTGGATTCACGGCTTCGCCAAGGATGTCGTCCGCCCGGCGGCCCACGAGTGGGACGAGCGCGAAGAGACGCCCTGGCCGATCATCCAGGAGGCGGCCAAGATCGGGTTGTACTCCTTCGAGTTCCTCCAGAACGCGTTCGCCGACCCGACCGGCCTGACAATGCCCATCGCCAATGAAGAGCTCTTCTGGGGCGACGCCGGCATCGGCCTCAGTATCTTCGGCTCGACCCTCTGCGTCGCCGGCATCGTTGCCAACGGCACGCCCGAACAGATTGTCGAGTGGGTGCCGCAGTGCTTCGGGACGCCCGACAAGGTCCAGATGGGCGCCTTCGGCGTGAGCGAGCCGGACGCCGGCTCAGACGTCAGCTCGCTCAAGTCGCGGGCGGTCTACGACGAGGCCAAGGACGAGTGGGTCCTCAACGGCACCAAGACCTGGATCACCAATGGAGGCATCGCCGACGTGCATGTGCTCGTGCTCTCCGTCGATCCCGAGCTGAACTCCCGCGGCCACGCCGCCTTCGTCGTCCCGCCGGGCACCCCGGGCCTCAGCCAAGGCCAGAAGTTCAAGAAGCACGGCATCCGCGCCAGCCATACGGCCGAAGTCGTCCTCGACAACGTGCGCGTGCCCGGACGCTGCCTGCTCGGCGGCAAGGAGAAGCTGGACGCGCGTCTGGCCCGCGCCCGCGAGGGCAAGTCCTCGAAGGTGCAGGCCGCGATGGCGACGTTCGAGGCGACCCGGCCCGCCGTCGGCGCGCAGGCCGTCGGCATCGCCCGCGCCGCCTACGAGTTCGCGCTCGACTACGCCAAGGAGCGCAAGCAGTTCGGCCGCGCGATCATCGAGAACCAGGCGATCGCCTTCAAGCTGGCCGACATGAAGACGCGGCTGGACGCGAGCCGGCTGCTCGTCTGGCGCGCCGCCTGGATGGGCAAGAACGGCAAGCCGTTCGAGAACGGCGAGGGCTCGATGTCGAAGCTATTCGCCGGCGAATCCGCCGTCTGGGTGACCGAGCAGGCGATCCAGATCATGGGCGGCTACGGCTACGTCCGCGAGAACCCCGTCGAGCGCTGGCACCGGGACTCGAAGATCTACACGATCTTCGAGGGGACTTCCGAGATCCAGCGGCTGGTGATCTCGCGGGCCATCTCGGGCATTCACATCAAGTAGGGATCGCCACCGTCAAGTAGACATCGCCACCGCGTCCGCGCCTCCACTCACGCGGGTGACCGCGAGAAGAGTTCCGGATGTCGACTACCTCGGACGTAGCAGGGTACCTTCAGGTGCCGCCTGTCCGGTTCTTCGCCTAGTATCCGTTCGACGGTACGCTGTCCGGCTTACTTCGGTCGGTATAAGTGCAATATCGACGCCCAGACATGCGTCCCGTTCGCCTTCTCCTCGATGACCGCCCTCACGCCATTGTTGATTGGCGACGCGACCGGATAGTTGCCGACCTCTCCGTCCGGGTACAGGAACGCGGGCTCGCGGCCAATACCTTCCACGACAAGCAGCCCGTGATTTATGTGCGAGACGCGCGGGCGGGCGAACAGCGGCATTATTCGCTTGACGACGCCCGGCGGTACGACATCCAGCAGCCGGTACCTTCCCGCTACCCGAGCACTGAAGGGCAGCCACCCTGGCTCGCTCCCCGCCGGTATGCCCGCCGGCGACCCGGGCACGATTTCAGGATCGAGCCCCAGTAGGACCTCGCGCAACCGCTCGGCGACGCGCGCCACGAACCAGGCGTCGCCGCCGTTCGTGAGCACGACGGCGCCAATCCCATCGTCCGGGAGAACATCGATCCGGGTCGCGACACCCGCGAGGCCACCGGTGTGCCAAGCCATGCGCCGGCCGCGGTAAGTGGACACAGAAAACCCCAGCCCCCAACCGTCGTCGAGCGCCGGGTGGTTCAGCGCCTGAATGTGCGTGGCCTCGTCGAACGTCTTTCCAGCGAGCATGTTCGCTCCATCCAGTTCGCCGCCCCGCAGGACCATGCGGCCGAAGCGCGCAAGCTCCAGCGCGCTCGTAAGCAGCGCGCCGGCGGGTCCGGTGCGGTTCTAGATGCGGCGAACCGGGTGGCGGCCCGCGCCTAAGCCCAGCGTTGGCCCGTAGGGCGTGGCGATGCCGGGACCGCAGGGATCGAGCGGGAAGTCGGAGGTCACCATGCCAAGCGGCTTGAGCACTCGCTCGCGCACCAGATCGCGGAAGCGGGTGCTGTTGATCCGCTCGGTGAGGTAGCCGAGGAGCGAGAACCCGCCGTTGGAGTAGACGATGCGTTTGCCGGGGGCGCGAATCGTCCGCATTCCGCTAACAACGTCCTCGAGCGAGGCCGGCGGCAGGCCGTTGTTCGCGATGAGTTTCCACCACAGCGGCCCGTAATCGAGGCCGCGCCACGAGACAGGCAGCCCTGATGTATGGGTGAGTAAGTGGCGAATGTTCACGTCGTCGGCGGTCCCGCCGTGCTTGTTTCGGATGCGCACCCGGGGATCCAGGTATTGGTTCATCGGCGCGTCCAGCGCGATACGCCCGCTCTCCACCTCCTGTAGCACGAGGGTCGTTGTGAAAAGCTTTGATATTGACGCTGCACGAAACAGGGTCTCCGGAGTGGCCCGCTCACCTCGTTCGAGGTCGGCGAAACCAAACCCCTCGGCGAAGCGCTTGCCATCACGGTCAAAAGCCGCCACCGCTGTGCCGGTAACGTCCGCCCTACGCCGTTCGCCCTCAATGAACGCTTCGAGCTCTGGTGAGACGGCGGAAACGGCTGGAGTGGGCTCGCCGGTAACAGTTGTCATTGTGCGGACACCTCCGCGAAATAGACCGGCTGGGCGGCCCATATTCTAGCGCCATTTGCGGCTGTAGCAAGTGTGACCAAGGTCACACATGCAGATAACCGCTAACTGGCGACTGACAACCGCTGGGAGAGCGCTCCGCGCCCTAGCCGGGCATGTCGATGAAGTGGCCGAGCTTGTCGCGCTTGGTCTCGAGGTAGCGCCAGTTGTGCGGGTTGGGCGTGGCCATGATGGGGACGCGCTCGACGACTTCGAGGCCGTAGCCCTCGAGGCCAGCGCGCTTGGCGGGGTTGTTCGTGATCAGCCGAATCTTGTGCAGGTCGAGGTCGGCGAGGATCTGCATACCGATGCCGTAGTCGCGGCGGTCGGCGGCGAAGCCGAGCGCTTCGTTGGCCTCGACGGTATCGAGGCCCTGCTGCTCCTGGAGCTGGTAGGCACGCACCTTGTTGCAGAAGCCGATGCCACGGCCCTCCTGCCGCATGTAGACGAAGACGCCGCGGCCCTCGGCAGCGATCTGCTGGAGCGCGAGGTTTACCTGCTCGCCGCAGTCGCAGCGCATCGAGTCGAAGACGTCGCCGGAGACGCACTGGGAGTGGACGCGGACGAGGACGGGCTCGGGCGTCGAGATGTCGCCGCAGACGAGGGCGGCGTGCTCGTCCGGGTCGATGGAGGAGCGGTACGCGTAGAGCGTGAAGTCGCCCCACTTCGTCGGCAGGACGGTGGCGGCGACGCGCTCGACGAGCCGCTCGCGCTGGGTGCGATGGCGGATGAGCTCGGGGACGCTGATGATCTTCAGGTCATGGCGAGCCGCGAACTTCTTCAGTTGGGGCAGGCGCATCATCGTTCCGTCCGGGTTCATCAGCTCGCAGATGGCGGCGACGGGATTGAGCCCGCCGAGGCGGCAGAGGTCGACGGAGGCCTCGGTCTGTCCGGCGCGCACGAGGACGCCGCCTTCGCGGGCGCGCAGGGGGTAGATGTGGCCGGGCATCACGAGGTCGTAAGGCTTGGCATCGGGGCTGGCGAGCACCTGGATGGCCTGCGCGCGGTCGGCGGCAGAGATGCCGGTGGTAACGCCTTCGCGGGCATCGACGGACACAGTGAAGGCGGTGCCGAAGGTCGCCTGGTTGTTCTGCACCATCATTGGGATGTGGAGGGCGTCGAGGCGAGCGCCCGTCATGGGCACGCAGATGACGCCGCTGGTGTAGCGGAGCATGAACGCGACGTTTTCGGGGGTGGCGAACTCGCCGGCGAGACAGAGATCGCCCTCGTTCTCGCGGCTTTCGTCGTCGACGATGATCACGAAGCGCCCGCGTTGGTACTCTTCGATGGCGTCCTCGACGCTGTCGAGCGGGCCTTGTGTGAGTGGCTTGCGCTTGAGGTGTTTCTCGATGGGCTCGATCTTAGCGGGGCGGACGTTGGTCTCAGTCATGGGAGCGCCTCCTTATTTTCGTCGCGTTCCGCAAGGGAGGATACGCGCGCGCCCATATTATAGCAGCCGCTAAGCTAGGATGCGGCAGTCAGGGGCTGGCGTTGAGGAACGCTTCTAGGGCCGTGTTGTTGGCGTCCCCGCTGCTGTTGCGCACGACGACGATGACGTTGCTGTTCCACCAGATCGTCTCGTGGCCGGGGAGCGACCGCCCTTCTTTGGGCGCAGGCCGGCTGCCCGAGGGAAGGTCCC
Organism: Chloroflexota bacterium; assembly: GCA_005882985.1. GTDB lineage: Bacteria > Chloroflexota > Dehalococcoidia > SM23-28-2 > RBG-16-64-32 > CF-163. The sequence goes on along the minus strand of VBEJ01000114.1, from coordinate 7,975 downwards.
AGTCCTCCTTCGGCTCGTCGGGGCTGCCGTAGATAAGGACAGAGAGGGCTGCGTTGCCGCCGGTGTGCGCGAGATTCACATCGAAGGCCGGCTTCTTGAAGCCGTTAAAGCCGCCGCTCACCGCACCCGCTGCCACGGTCAGGCCCTTGCCCTGCCAAGCGTTTTGGAGGCTCGCGAACGAATACGGGCTCCCGGCAAACACCTCAGGGGGAGGCGTGGGAGGAGGAGGCGTGGCGGTCACGGCCGCTGGAGCGGGCGTGGCTTCGGGAGCAGGCGTCGCCGCTTGGAACGACTGGAAATCGAACAGGTTGAGGTTCACATCGCTGTCGCTGAAAGCCCGGCCGACGAGGAACAGCAGGAGAACGACCCCTGCCAGGCCGCCGATCGCCGTCAGCACGACCATCAGCTCCGCGCGGCTGCCGGGCGGCGGGAGGGTGACGCGGGGGATCTGAACGTGCGGCATTTCGACGCGAGGGATCGAGACGCGGGGCAGGTGGACGGGTGGCAGGGCCGGAGGCGCACGCGGCGTGCGAGGTGCGCGCGGAGCGGCCGGCCGCTCGCGGGGCGGCTCTGGGTCGGCGAAAACCTCTTCTTCAGTGTAGCCGCCCTCCCGTGCCAGGTTGAGCGCTCGGTCGCGGTCTGCCTCGGCCTGGGGAAACATGCCCAGCCTATCGAAGACGATGGCGCGGGTCGCGTAGAGGTGTGGATAGCCGGGGGTTGTGTAGATCGCCTCGTTCAGCGTGTTGAGCGCATCGCGCAGGCGCCCGCGAGCGGCAAGGCGGCGCGCCTCGGCGTTCTTGCGCTCGACCAGCATTGGAGAGCCGCGGGTTGCTCCTCGATCCATGTCGGTTAAGTGCGCTCGCTACGGAATACGAACATTATGGGTCGCATATCCCACATCGCTTGGGGCCGTCGCCGAAGCTATGGCGAGTCCAGTCTTCAAGATCCTCGCGGCTAACTGAGCAAGTCTTGCTGTAGTCCTTCGTCCAAGAACGACCGTTGGCGGGGGTCCCGGTGATTGTATGGCAAGTTGCTCGGTGAAGGATGAGGTAGCCTTGCCTCGCGGGGTTGTACGAATTCAACACGAACCCTCCGGGATTAGCTTTCATCCAGGAGAGATAAGTCGGATCGTCAGCCATCAACTGGGGCACGTCTCAACCTCGCTCGCTCAGAAGCTGGTCCACGTAGCGGGCGATGATATCGCTCTCGAGGTTGACGGTGTCTCCGGGCTTCTTTTGCGTCAGGTTCGTGTGCTCCTGAGTAAAAGAAACGAGCGAGACGGTTAGGGAGTCGCTATCCTTAGCGATCACAGTAAGGGAAACGCCGTCAACGGTGATCGGGCCCTTGACGACTGTATGCCGGAGGATGTCCGGCGGGACGCGGTAGCGGGCGATGGTCGCGTCACCTTCCTCGGCAAGAGACAGCAGTTCGCCAGTGGCCTCGACGACGCCGCGAACGATGTGGCCGGAAAGGCGGCTGGTGGGTTGGAGCGAGCGCTCGAGGTTCACGGGATCGCCCGGCTGAAGGGCACCGAGGTTCGAGCGCCGGTAGGTCTCAGGCATGCAATCGAAGGAGAGGGACCGTGAGTCCATCTTGACGACGGTAAGGTCGACGCCGTTGATGGCAATGGAATCGCCCACCCGAGTGCCTTCGAGCACCGTCCGGCAGCCGATGCGGAGCCGTCCTTCGCCGGACTCGATCACCGATCCAACCTCTTCGATAATGCCGGTGAACATTTAAGTAAAGGTTGAAGGGTTAAGAAGGGAGGGTCAAGCGGTTGGCTCCGCTCAAGTCGTCGTGGCGGCAGTCGCTGTGAGGTTGCCGCCGAGTATCAGAGGGTAGTTGAACCAAGAAGTTCGTTTTGTAAAATTGGCCCATTTATATACATACTGTATGTATAATATCCTCCTTATGCTTTCGTAGCCACAAACGTCGCGTAGTTGATATAGCTTTCGACGGCTCGGCGTTCCAATGCGACGGCGGACTCAATGTCGTCAGCGAAACCGATGTCCGCGGGCTGTGAGGTCATCGCTTCCTCAGCCACCTCGAGCATCGGGCGCCAGTAGTCGTCCCAGGCGCCGCGCTCGTGCATGTGCCTACGGTCTACGCGAAGACCGCTCGCCTCGATGACGCCGGCGTATTCGTCGAGCGAGGCCGGCTCCATCCTGGCGAGCCATTTCCACTCATCCTCAGAAAGCGTCCCCGGCTTCGTCCGCCAGACGATATCGGAGACAATAATGTGGCCACCCCGCTTTGTCACTCGCGACAGTTCGCGCAGGCAGTCCTTAAGGCCGACGATCGATGGCCCGCCGATGCAATAGCCGGCGTCAAACACGCCGTCCCGAACAGGCAGCCGGCGCCCGCTGCCGCGAAGGATAGTGATCAGGTCGCGCAGGTTGAAGAACCACGCCTTCGCGGCGCTATGGTGGATGAATGGATCGTACAGCTCGACCGCGGCAATGCGGCAGGCGAAACGGCCTGCGAGCGTGGCTGCGGCCTCGCCTTTGCCGCAAGCGACATCGAGAAGCAATGACCGCTCTGTTGGCTGAACGGTCTCAGCGATTATGTCCACAGTCTCGGCGGCGCCGGGCGTGAGGTACTCCTGGCGAGCGTAGACGCGTGCATAGTCAGGCATCAGGCGATGATCGAGACGGTGTCGAGGATCTTCTCGCCCAGAGCTTGATCGCCCGTAATCTTTGTCCGCGCCAGCGCCTCGGGCTTCGTCAGACCCTTCGTGAACAGGCGCCAGGCAGTGTCCGCGTCCATCCTCACTGTCGCGGACGGCTCAAAAGTGGCGGAATCGAACAGAGACCAGCGGGTCGCCTCGCGCACCAGCGACCACTGCAGAGGCGCCGAGCCCGTCTCGCCAATTCGCGTTATTAGAAGCACGACATGCGTGCCGTGCGGCCGCGCTAGGTCGCGGAAGGTATGGGGAAGGGCCCGCACGAAGGTGTCGAGCACCGGTAGGAAGAGCCGGGGCTGCGTCAGAAGCGGCGCCGAAGCTGCATCCCGAATCTGCGCCTGGTGAAGCCAGCGCTCAGTGTACTCCCGGGCGATGTCGAGCCAGACGGGCGCCGGCTCGGGGCCCGCCCATGAGACCGGCTCGCCGATCGCGAACATATCGAGCGACTCGAAATACTTCTGTGTTTCGTCGCCGCTCCAGCGCAGGAGGTCGATGAGCAGGCGGGGACTGAGGCGGCGCGCGGCCGCGACCCATGATTCGTTCTGCTGGTTTATGAACTCGAGGAGCTGCGCCTCGATGTTTTCGGGGCTGGAAGGTGCGAACGCGGCGCGGGGGTAGGCGTCACGCCCCCGGGCGAGACGCCCGAGATCGTCAGCCAGGAGGTGTGCCGCGATGTCCTTGACCGACCAGCCGGAACAGACCGTTTGCAGGTCCCACTTGGGCGCCGAGAGGGAAGCGAGGAGCTTGAGGAGCGCTGCGCCCTCTTCGGGAAAGAGGTGGAGGGTGAGGACGGGTTCGAGGGGCTTCACGGGTGAAACAAATGTAGCACGCAATGGTCCCGACTTCGCCGCGTTGAAATCCGCAGCTTCTCGGCAACAAGTTCGTGCGTCCGGCTGCGTGAAAGCTTAGCCGATCGGCTCTCGCTTCATCGTCCAGATAGTCGGTCCGTCCTCGGCGACCTTCTCCTCGACGATCACCTCGAAGCCGTGCTTCTCATAGAAGGGAAGGTTGCGCTCCTTGGTGTTTTCCAGGTAGCAGGCCACACGGTCGGCGTCGGCGCGCGCCAAAGCGCGTTCCATCAGGCGCCCACCGAGTCCTCGACCCTGGCGGGAAGGGTCTACGCCAATAAGGGGAAGGTACCAGTGCCGCGGGGGCATGTCCCGCTTGTGGAGGTGCTCGCTGAAGTTCGCCCATTTGAGGTAGCGGCCAAAGGCACCGAAGCCCAACTTCAAGGGCGCTAACCACATGCCCATGCGCATGATGCGGAGAGTGCTGATCAAAGGCCTGTCCGGGGGAAGCCAGAGCGCGACCGCCTCCGGCGAGCCGGCAGTTGTGTCGATGTGGCCGTACTTGAGGGCGTAGCGAGTCATAAGATTCATCGCCCAGGGAAGATCACGCGAGCGCTGCTGCTCGTCGGGAACCAGCCAGACGACGACCGGATCGTCGTTGAAGGCGTCGGCGAGCACATTTGCTGCCGCATTAACGGCGGGTGATGCGAGGGAAACGACGCCGGTATTCGTTGTCATTAAGGCCTCCTTCGTTGGGCAAGCTATAGCACCCACTCGCCGGGCCACGCAAGGGTCTTAGTCGGGCGGGTCGGGATACTGCGGATAGCCTGTCACGAGAATGTCCTCTCCCAGCCGGTCAACGGTTATGTCGCGTAGATGGAGGGCCTCGGCCATTCGGTAGGCACCCCGGCCGGCGACAGCTCCGGGTGCGTCGGCGGCACCCACGATGATCGGCGCAACGACCACGTGCAGCTTATCGACGAGGCCGCGGTCGAAGAAGCCGCCGAGCAGAACGCCGCCGCCTTCGAGGAGAGCTGTGACGACATCCCGTGTTGCCAGCTCGCGCAGAAGCTCTTCGAGGTCGACATGGTCGCCGTGCTTTGCGAATGTGAGAACCTCGGCGCCGGTTGCCTCAACCGAGGCGCGCCAGGTGGCGGAGGCGTCTTCGGTGGTCGCGACGAGCGTAAGCGCCCAGTCAGTCCCCTGAAACACGCGAGCCATCGGCGCCACACGGCCGCGGCTATCGACGATGACGCGGAGCGGCTGGCGCTGAGAATCGCAGCCGCCGGGCCGGGCAGTAAGCAGCGGGTCGTCAACGATCACGGTCTCTGAGCCGCAGATGATCGCGTCGATGCGCGTGCGCTGGCGGTGCGACCACTCCCGCGCCTCGGGCCCGGACACCCAGCGCGAGTCGCCGGACGCGGCGGCGATTCGTCCGTCGAGCGAAGCAGCGAACTTGGCGACAACGAAGGGCAGGCCGGTCTCGCGGTGCTTGAAGAACGCCTCGTTGATTCGCCTGGCTTCAGCCTCGCCTTCTCCCCTTAGGACGCGAATGCCGGCGGCTTCGAGCACGGCGTGGCCACCGCCGCTCTTCTCACCGGGGTCGGCGACAGCGTAGTGCACCTCGGCGATGCCCGCGGCGATAATCGCGTCGGCGCATGGCGGCGTGCGGCCGAAGTGGCGGCACGGTTCGAGCGTCACGTATAGCGTCGCGTCGCGCGCCCGCCCGCCGGCTTGCTCCAGAGCAACGATCTCGGCATGGCGACCCGGCGGCGGCTCCGTTACGCCCTCCCCGATGATCTCTCCGGTAGCGACTACGACGGCCCCCACCGTGGGGTTAGGCGAAGTGGGCTCCGGTGCGGTCCAGGCGAGAGCCAGCGCGCGGGACATGAAGTCGGTGGCCATTGTGCGGCAATTATCGCACGGGGCCGGGCGGAGAAATGTGAAATGAGAAAGAAGGAGCTAGTGGGTGGGCTTACCGACGAACTCGCGCCAGTCGGCGCCGATCTCCGGTCCAAGCACCACACAGAGCGCTCCCACGAGCAGAATGAAGGCCAGGGACCAGACGACCTGACTCATGGTATCCCCTTCCTCGCGGGCGAGGAATACGCGGAGCGCCAAGAGAGCGTCGGCAATGAACATTACACAAGTAATGACGGAAGGCCTCAGAGGCCCGTTACGATATCGTTGGCGCCGGAGCGATGGAATCTGTGTATACTAGCGCCCGCAATCTTGCGAAGGAGGCGGCCAATGGCAAGCGAAACCATCGAGCGGCTGGCGCAGCAGTTTCGCACGAACCGCGAGCGATTCGAGGCGTTCTGCCGGTCGCTGAGCGATGAAGAGCTCGAACGACCAGTGCCGGACAGTACCTACACCGTGAAGGACTTCGCGAGCCACCTCGCAACGCTGGATACGGAGCTGGTGCGCTGGTTCGAGGCGGTGCGCGAGGGGCGGAGCGACGAAGCTACCCGATCGGCAGACGGGTCGCCTTTCGACGTTGACACGTTCAACGATGCGGTCGTGGCTGAGCGCCGGGGCTGGTCCCTCGACCAAATCTTCGAGGAAGCAGCGACGAACCGAGAGCATCTGCTGACTGCGCTGGCGGGGCTGGACGACGACGCGATCGAGCGGACAATGCACTTCCCGGGCGACAACAAGCGCGCGCCCGCCGACGTGCCGTTCAAGCTCTTCCTGTTCGGGCTCGCCCGCCACGACAACATCCACGCCGCCGACATGTTGAAGGCGCTGCCGGAGCGCGCGGACGACCCGGAGTTGAAGGCCTGGCTCGACGATCCGGCCGTGAAGTGGTACCAGGATGCGATGGCCGGCCCGCCGACGAGATAGTTATCGGCCGTCAGTTATCAGTGTCTCAGCAGGGAGCAACATGAGAGAGTTTCGAGACAGAGTGGCAGTCGTGACGGGCGCGGGGAGCGGGATCGGCCGCGGCCTTGCCGAGCGCTTCGCCGCCGAAGGCATGAAGGTTGTTCTGGCGGATGTTGAACAGAGCGCCCTCGATCAGGCCGACGCGGAGATGCGCGAGCGGGGCGCGACGGTGCTTCCCGTCCGCACCGATGTCTCGAAGCCTGAGCAGATGGAGCAGCTCGCGCAGCAGACGCTCGAGGCCTTCGGCGCGGTGCACATCGTCTGCAACAACGCGGGCGTCGGCGGTCCGGGCGGGCCCCTCTGGGAACGCACCCTCGCCGACTGGCAGTGGGTGCTCGGGGTCAACCTCTGGGGCGTCATACACGGCATCCGTGTTTTCCTGCCGATCATGCTCAAGCAGGAGGACGAAGGCCACATCGTGAACACGGCCTCGATGGCCGGCCTTCTATCGATTCCGATGCTCTCGATCTATAACGTGACAAAGCACGCCGTCGTGACTCTTTCCGAGACCCTCTATCTCGAGCTGCAGGGGACCGGTTCGAAGATCGGCGTATCGGTCCTCTGCCCCGGCTTCGTCGATACGAATATCGCGACTTCGGACCGCAACCGTCCCGCGGAAATGCGGAACGAGGGCGGCGAGCCGGAGCTGACGCCGCAACAGCAGATGACGCGCCAGATGATGGAGGGGATGCTGAAGGCGGGGATGAAACCGGCAGCGGTGGCCGATAAAGTGTTCGAGGCGGTTTGCGACGGCAAGTTCTACGTCCTTAGCCACCCCGACATGAAGGACGGCATCCGGCGGCGCATGGAGCGGATCATTGATGAGACGAACCCTACCTCTCCGGGCGTGGTCTAGTTCGCGCTCGCCGATCGCAGACAAAATACGCGCAGGCGGGTGCTTTGCTCATCAGATGATAGTTGGTGCACGCTCGGCCGGATGTAGAATGTTGGTCGCTTTTGAAGGAGGTCGCCGATGCCCGCCAGAACGGTGATGCGGATGATATCCGGCACGCACGAGTTGTGGTATCGCCTTTCCGGCGGCCGTATCGGCGGGCGTCTTGGGCATTTGCCGATACTACTTCTGACCACGACCGGCCGTAGGAGCGGCCGCAGGTTGACGACGCCGCTAGTCTATCTGCCTGACGGCGAGAACCTAGTGATCATCGCCTCTAACGGTGGGTCGGACAGGCACCCGGAGTGGTGGCTCAATCTTCGCTCGCAGCCCGCCGCCGAGGTGCAGATCGGACCCGATACAAGGGCCGTGGTCGCACACAAAGCCGAGGGCGACGAGCGAGAACGGCTCTGGCGGGCGGTCGTCGAGCTGTACCACGGCTACGACGAGTACCGCCGGATGACGAGCCGCGAGATACCGGTCGTCGTCCTTACGCCTAAGAACTAGGGCGCGGCGGCGGCCGGCGGAGAGGCGGACTGGGGCCCGGTGTCAAACGCGAACGGCGGGTAGGCGTCAACGAGCGAGGCGTGATAAGCCAGCAGGCGCGCCTGCCAGCGAACAACGCCGCACTGGAAGTCATAAAGTCCTTCGGGGTATGTCTCCTGAATGAGTACCACGACGGCGGCGATCAACCAGATGATCGTAGCTACCCAGTTGAGTATGTAAAAG
>VBEJ01000294.1 GCA_005882985.1 Chloroflexota bacterium | reverse complement strand
TGCTGGGACGTCAGAGGGTTTGTTCTGGGAGGGATTGGCCTTGATTAGCAAACGGCACTCGTTCGATGGTGGGCAGATGTTGGTGGCGTTTGTCCTCGCGCTCGCCGTAATTCTCGGCTTCGTCGCGATGACGATTGACATGGGTCTCTTTTACGAGGACCGGCGTCATCTTCAGAACACCGCCGATGCTGCGTCACTAGCCGGGGTCGCCGAGCTCCCTCTGCAGCCGGTCGCGGCTCGCCAGAAGGCGGAGCAGTGGGCTGCCAACAACGGCGTCCCCGCGTCGCAGATAAAGAAGATCGAAATACGGACAACCGAAGTCCCGAACGATACCCTTTACGTGGAACTCGAGAAGCAGTTTAGCTGGATCTTCGGCAACGCGTTGGGCCTGAGCATCGATCCCGTCTCAGCCAGCGCCGCGGCACAGATCCGCTCGCTGCGCGGCACCAGCAACCTTATGCCGTGGGCGATCATGATGGGCGACTCGGCCTGCCTGGATTCGGCTGGTACTCCGATCTCGGGCGCAAACTGCTCCGTTAAGCTCGGCGCCGGCGCCAGCGCGATCGGCGGCTGGTACGGGGCTCTCGATTTGGACGGCTCTGGCGGCGGCAGCAGCGAATACGAGTCCAATATCATCGACGGCACGGCCGATACGAAACACTGCTCCGTTGGCCAAACGGGCCCCGCTTGCCAATCGTTCGTCGTGGACGCCCTGCCCGGCAACAAGGTGGGTGGTACCAATCACGCCATCGACCAGCGTCTGCTCAACGAACCCAAATGCGACAAGAACGGCAACCGCATCGATGACTTCAGCGAGGTCTTCGTTGCCGGGCAGAACGGTTTCGCAAATTTTGCCGTTGTCTGCCCGCAGAGCCCGCGTTACGTCATTATTCCGATCGTCACCCCGAACCAGGTCCCGGTGAAGACTGTCACCATCAAAGGTTGGGCGGTCGCATATCTAAAGAGCTATAGCTGCGTTGGCGCTGTCAACTGCACGGGCGGTAAGGGCCATTGGGAGGTACAAGTGACCATGGTTGACGCCATCTACTCCGAATCGCCGGACCTGATTGGTCCCTTCAATCCCCTGAGCAGAATCGCGGTACGCTGGCTAATCGAATAACGCGGCCGCCACTCTCCTCAGTTGTCCGGAAGGCATAACGGACGAACGCCCTCAACGACATTGACTGCCCTCGCCGGCCTCTACGGCAGAGATGCACCACTCTATCGCGGAACCAGATTCTGCTCGGTCGAGGGCGGTGGCGAGCCGACCAGAGGGGCGTAGACCGGCGCGGATGGTGTAAATCGGAAAACTTACGGGCGGCTGGCGTTCACGAGGCCCCGGCTGGCGATGGCGGCGGCTCGCGCCGGTGGGCCACAACGTCGCCCCGGACCCGCCGGACGGCTTCGCCGCCATCACCGGCATACAAAGCTGACGGTCTCCTCATGTGCTTGTTGCGCCGCGCGGTCTTAACCGAACATTGACCACCGCCAAGGCCTGATTAACCGGCCTGTTCACCCCACGAGAGTAGTATCAAAGTGCCCTGTCCTTTCCGCACCGCGCATGTGCTGATCTCACGCCGTCGGACCAGTTACCCCAACTTCTTAACCATTTCTCAACCTTCGTTAACTTTTAGTTAACTGAGTCGGGCCCTCGTACCCGACTACGCTGTAATCCCCCGCACAATATTTGCCTTTGTGTGCCCATTGGGGAAAGGAGCTCGCTTCTTGAACAGCCGGGATCAGCGAAGACCAGTGGAGGACGATAGCACTCCGAATGCTCTGGCCGACCACGATGATGTCGTCAGAACTGCTGCGAGCGGCGCTAGGCCGCCTGTTGTAGCGGGGTCGGGATCGCGCAGCCTGTCCGAATACATCGCCCCGCACATCGCCCCGCAGGGGTTTCCAGAATGGGTTCCGCCACCCCATCCGGTAAGCGTTGTGATACCGGCACGCAATGAGGAGAAATGTCTCCCTTACGTACTGAGCCGAATACCCCCATGGGTCCACGAAGTGATTCTCGTGGACGGCGCGTCCGTTGACGCCACCATCGAGGTCGCACGTCATCATTGGCCTTCGATCCGGGT
>VBEJ01000293.1 GCA_005882985.1 Chloroflexota bacterium | reverse complement strand
TTTGTTCGCGATCGCGTTCTTGGCACCAACGAGCGTGTGAGCATTAGCAGCGACGCGGCGCAGGGCAACGGCACCAGCGATACACCGTATATCTCCTACAACGGACGCTATGTTGCCTTCTCTTCCGGCGCCTCGAACCTGGTGCCCGACGACTCAAACGCCGCGATTGACATCTTCGTGCGCGACCGCTCTCTGGGGACCACCGAGCGGGTAAGTGTCGATAGCGCGGAGAGCCAGGCGAACAGCGCGAGTGGCGCGCCTTCGATTAGTCCGGACGGTCGCTTTGTCGCCTTTCGCTCGAACGCGACCAACCTGGTTCCGGGGGACACCAACGGCTTCACCGACATGTTCGTGCGCGACCGAATGCTAGGAGTCACCGTCCGTGTCAACGTCTCGAGCTCGGGCACTCAGGCTAACGACGGCAGCGCTCAGGTCTGGATCAGCGGAGACGGGCGCTTCGTCGCCTTCGATTCGTTCGCCTCGAACTTGGTTACGGGCGACACCAACGGTGTGCTCGACGTCTTCGTGCGAGACCGTGATACCGACGCGGATGGAATCTTCGACGAGCCCGGGGCGGCGTCGACCGCCCGCATGAGCGTTCGCGACAATGGAGGTCAGGCGTCGTTCCGTAGCGCATACCCGGTAATCAGCGCGAACGGGCGCTGGGTCGCTTTCAACTCCGACTATAACTTTGACTTCACCGACCCAAACGGGGCGGATTCGGACGTATACCTGCACGATCGGCTGGGCGGCGATACGATGCGCGCGAGTGTCGCGTTCGACGGGACCGGCTCCGACGGCCCCAGCGATGTCAGTCGTCTCGGCTACGACGGTCGCTTTCTCGCCTTCTACTCCTTCGCGACGAACCTGGTGCCCGACGACACGAACGGTCTCAACGATTCATTCCTCCGTGATCTGGACGACGGAGATGGTGTCGCGTGGGCGGCCGATAACTGTCCGATGACCCCGGGAACGGATCAGAGCGACGCGGACGGCGACGGCGCCGGCGATGCTTGTGATACCGGCGATACGGACGGCGACGGCTTTTCTGACCGTGCGGAATATCGCGTCAGCACCAGCCGTACGCTTGCTTGCGGTGTTGATGCCTGGCCCGCGGACATCAACAACGACGGCTATTCCGACATCAGCGACGTATCTGCACTGACGGGTGTCTTCGGCGAAGCCGTGCCGCCGGCGCCCGCGCGCTACAACATCGCGCCCGACCCGCCGGACGGATTCGTGGACATCACGGACGTGTCGCGCATGACTGGACTGTTCGGTGTGAGGTGCTCGCCTTAGTCTCGGCAGCGCTTTCCCTCGGTGAGCCGCGTTAGCAGGTCGCCCCGAAGATGCCCGTCATTAGCGAGACGTCGCTTATATCGACGAAGCCGTCGTAATTGAGGTCGAACCGGCCCTCGTAGCCGTTCGGGTTCGTAGTAGCCACGCCGCCGAATCCTCCGGCCCCAAACACGCCAGTGAGCAGCGAGACGTCGGAGATGTCCGAGAACCCGTCGACGGTAAGATCCCGCTGCGACTGAGCGAAGTTCGGAAGCCGCGGGTTCGCGCCCGCGATACAGTTGTCAAAACGGTCGCTG
>VBEJ01000292.1 GCA_005882985.1 Chloroflexota bacterium | reverse complement strand
CCGAACCACGCGTTCGGCTTCAAGTACCCGCCTGACTGGGAGCTGCGCGTGTTCATCATCGATGAGTACGGCTGGGCGGGCGAAGACGGCATCCTCGATGGCCAGCGAATCTCGGGTTTCCCGAGTGAGACGTTCACGTTATGGAATCCCGCTTCGTTGAGCAAGTTAGGGCCGCCTGAAGCTGCTCCCCAGACGGACCTCGCTCCGCTGCCCGGTCTTGGAAAGATCGATATGGATTACGGCCCCAGCGGGCCGTTTCGCGGAAGTTGGTCGTGTGAACCAGGACTGACAGGCAACCCGAATGAGGTGTCTATCACGGTCGCCGGCCTTCCCGGAAAAGCGATGATCAGCACATCCGAGCCACCCGACAGTGACCCCACGCAGTATTTTTTCGCTCTTGAGGTGGACCCCAGCGAATTCGCTGTTCTCCACATGGCCGGTTATAGCTGGGGCGACGCTTCGAATCTCGCAGTGGCGAAGGGCCTAGCGTCGACCATCCGCTTTGACGCGCGATAACGTCGACCGCGTTCACACGAGCAACCCTCAAATTGGAGTGACGGCTCTGGTCTAGGCTTTGGCGTTCTATTCGGATATTTTTCGCTTGCGGGCTGCCCTAGTCTACTGTCTGGAGGTGATAACTTTGACGCAGGAACTGCTTATGGCGAACAAGCTTAGTCTCGACGACGAAACCCTCTGGAGGACGTGGGAGAGCCGCGACACGAGCATGGTGGGACGGTTCGTGATCGCAGTGGGGTCCACCGGCATCTATTGCCGGCCGGGTTGCCCGGCGAGGATGCCGAAGCGGGAGAACGTGCGCTTCTTCGCGGACTGCGACGAGGCGGAAGCGGCGGGGTTTCGCGCCTGCAAACGCTGCAAGCCGCGCGAGCGCTTCGAGGATGGCTCCGCCCTCGTGGAGGAGGCCTGCGAGATGCTCGCGGAATCGGCAGATGAGCGTCCTCGGCTGGCTGCGATCGGCCGGCGGCTCGGTGTAAGCACGGGCCGGCTACAGCGCATGTTCCGAAGGACGCTGGGCGTCACGCCGGGGGAGTACGCCGCCGCCCGCCGCGTCGAGCGGCTGAAGGACGGGCTGCGCAACGGCAGCGACGTTACCGGTGCCCTCTACGATGCAGGCTATGGCTCGAGCAGCCGTCTGTACGAGTCGGCGGGGACCACGCTCGGCATGACGCCCGCCGCCTACCGCCGCCGGGGGCTCGGAATGAGCATCCGCTACACAATCGTCGACTCGCAGCTCGGGCGGCTGCTCGTCGGCGCGACCGAGCGGGGCGTCTGCTTTGTGAAAATGGGGGACCGCGACAAAGACCTGGAGGTGATCCTCCGGAAGGAGTACCCTGCAGCGCAAATCGATCGGGCGGGAGCAGGCGAGCCAGGCGGACTGTCGCACTGGGTAGAGGCGCTGATTCAGCACATCGCGACCGGTGACCCCAGCGTGGATCTACCTCTGGATATCCGAGTGACCGCATTTCAGGGCCGCGTTTACCAGGCGTTGCGCTCGATCGCGAACGGTAAGACGCGGTCCTATGGTGAGATCGCGAAAGAGATCGGCCGGCCGAAGGCGGTACGCGCGGTGGCGAACGCCTGCGCGGATAACCCGGTGGCGCTCACGGTACCTTGCCACCGCGTAATTCGCGGGAACGGCGACATTGGCGGGTACGGCGGCGGCGTGCAACGCAAGCGGGAGCTCCTGGCGCGTGAGGCTCGCGCAGCCCTTCGAGAGCCTCAGGGCGAACGGAAAAAAGCAGGCGGATGAACCGGCGCTCCGCTGACGCGAGGGCGCCGGCTGTCCTGCTGGCGCTCGGCTGCGTCTGGGGCGCGTCATTCCTGTT
>VBEJ01000167.1 GCA_005882985.1 Chloroflexota bacterium | reverse complement strand
ATCTTAATTGGGTGATAGGCCTCCGCGATAATTCTGAGGCGAGCGAGCTCGGCCTGCTGTTCAGGATTGATTGTCGGCGGAGCGATGTCATCTCCGAACGTGCCGCAAGCGAGTAGGAGCAACGTCGTCGCGATTGGCCCAAGAAGGCGCATCGGTGCCTCTGAGATGATACGCGGGCGACCGCTGCACGGCTCCGCGGCAACTTAGTCGGGCTCGAAAGAGTAGGTGTGGTTGGCGAGCAAGGCGCCCATGAATATTGCAAGCACGCTTGCGATGAGCGAGGTCACGCTGATGGCGATCGACACCCGGCGCAAGCGCGCGACTTGCGTCGGGTCGGCGTTCATCTGTTCGTTTAGAGCGAGCTGGCGGGGCCCGACGACCAGGGTATGGACCGCTGTTAAGCCGACGGTGATTCCCACCAAGACCATCTTCTCCGCGAAGATGCGGCCGTAGCGGAAATCAAAGGCGGTTGACCAGCTCAGAGGCGTGTCGCCCCCGACCTGGAAGAGGTTCGAGATGCCCGTGAGCACGATCACCGCCATCGCCGCCCAGGCCAGCCAGCCGAAGCGCGTGACAATCACGCGCATGACGCGCGCCCGCGCCTGACGGTCCTCGATTGTTCGGATCGCGGGAAGCGCGGCGATGAAGAGGAAGAACTGCGGCCCCACCCAGACTGATACGGCCAGGATGTGGAGCCAGGGCGTTACAGCGTCTGACATCCGTCAGATTATACGCTCAAGCTTGATGGCTTGATCGCGCTCGGGTCCCACGGAGACAAGGCATATCTTCACGCCTAGCAGGTCCTGTATGAAGCGCACGTACGACTGCGCTTCCGGGGGAAGTTCCTCGAACTTCCTCACTCCGGCAGTGGGCTTCTGCCAGCCGGGAAGCTCCGTGTACACCGGCTCGGCGGCGGCGAGGGCGGCACCGGCGGCGGGCATCGACTCGGTCTCTTCGCCATGAACACGGTAAGCAGTGCAAACTTTGATCACCGGAAGAGGGTCGAGGACGTCGAGGCGTGTGAGCGCGGCGGAGGAGAGGCCGTTTATGCGAACGCCGTGGCGCGCTGCAACGCCGTCGAACCAGCCGCAGCGACGCGGGCGGCCCGTCGTCGAGCCATACTCAGGCTTCGGGCCTCCTTCGCGCAGCAAGCGGCCCGTCTCGTCGAGTAGTTCGGTAGGCATCGGGCCGTTGCCGACGCGCGTGTTATACGCCTTGAAGACGCCGAGCACCGTCTGGATCTGCGTGGGGCCGATGCCCATGCCGATGGCCGCCCCGGCAGCCAGCGAGGATGGGACCGAAGACGTGACGTATTCGTAGGTCCCGGAGTCGAGATCGAGCAGCGAGCCCTGTGCGCCCTCAAGCAGGACAGTATCGCCGGTTTTCAGCGCCTGATGGACGAGAGATGATGTGTCGGCAACATAGGGTGCGAGGCGCGCGCCGTAGTCGTGGTACTCTTCGGCCACGCTTTCGAGTTGTAAAGGGGCCGCGTTGTAAAGCTTCTCGAGCACGGCGTTCTTGTAGGGAACGAGGAAGGACAGCAGGCTGAGCAGCGCCTCGGGGTCGACGAGATCGGCCATGCGGACGCCGGCGCGGGCGACCTTATCGACGAAAGCAGGGCCGACTCCGCGCCCGGTTGTGCCGATGGCGCCCTCGCCGCGCAGCTTCTCGTCCAGCTCATCGATGAGGCGGTGCCAGGGCATGATCACGTGCGCGCGGTCGCTGAGGAAGAGCCGGCCGCGGACGTTCACGCCGCGGGTTTCGAGGTCCTCGATCTCACGGAGCAGCTCCGCGCAATCGACGACGACGCCGTTGCCGATGAGACAGAGCTTATCGGGATGGAAGATTCCGGCGGGAACGAGATGGAGCTTGAACTCGCCAAGTTCGTTGATGATCGTGTGGCCGGCGTTGTTGCCAGCCGAGTACCTGGCGACGATATTCGCTTTTTGTGCCAGGAGGTCTACGATCCTGCCCTTGCCCTCGTCCCCCCACTGGCCGCCCACAACCACTATCGCTGGCATAGATTAACCCCGGCCTGGCCGGGGCTCCTTTCCCGCCCGCTCCCCCGACGGGCGAACGACGAAAATCCTCAGGGAGTATAGCGGAATCGTTCGTAAATCGGCAAGTGACGAAGAAGTGTGGTAGTGGGTCAGTGTGGAAGGCTTAGCGCGGCCACCGCGTGCCGATCCGCGTCCTGACCTCTCCCTCGTCAATGGCGCGGCGTTCTTTCTCCTGCCGTAGCTCTTCCCGTACCCGAAGGGCTCGCTCTTCTTCCTCTGGAGTGCGCGGCCATCCGATGATCCGGTGCAGCACTCTAAGCATCCAGCCAGCCATTTTGCAATCCTCTTTCTATTCCCTTGTAACGCAGAGGCGGACAGGCGTCAACGATGAGTGCACCAAATCCGGCATAATGAGCTTAATGGCGCAGCTCGAGGTCGATGCAGGAGCCCTCTGGCAACGGTTCGCCGCCCGGTTCAGCAAGCGTGACCTTCTCGAGGGGGCCATCGTCGCGGTGGCGTTCCTCCTCTACTTCGGCGTGCGAGGGGCGGTCATCGACCGGCCGGAGGCCGCCTACCGGCACGCGCTGGACATCATCAAGGCGCAGCGGTCGCTCGGCTTCTTCTGGGAAGACGACCTCAACGCCTGGATCAAGGACCGCTGGTTCTGGGCGCAGGCGATGAACCTGTCGTATTTCTACCTGCACTTCCCGCTGATCATCGTCTTCGGGATCTGGCTGTATTACTTCCGGCGTGAGAAATATACGCTGACCCGAGACGCCTTTCTCGCTTCAGGCGCAATTGCGCTCGTCGTGTACTGGCTCTATCCGGTGGCGCCGCCGCGCGCGCTGCCTGAGCTGGCCCAGCAGTTCGATCCGAACGCTCCTTCGTACGTGTACAGCTTCGTGGATACCCTTCACGAGAAGCTGGGGTACGCGTACGACACGCAGTCGACCCGAGCTTTCGTGAACCCCTACGCGGCGATGCCGAGCCTGCACTTCGGATGGGACCTGCTACTCGGACTCGGGATCATCTGGGCGTTCTGGCCGTTCGGACGTGGGCCGACCAGGGAACACCCCGAAGGCGTGCGATCACCGTGGTGGTTCTGGGTAGCTGTAACGGTTGGGATCGCCTTGCCGGTGCTACAGATATTCGCGATTACGATGACGGCCAACCACTACCTGCTGGACGCGGTGGCCGGCGGCGGGGTAGCGGTGCTCGGGATCGCGGTGGCGCTGGTGCTTCAGCGCTGGGGCTATCCGCTCGCCCGGGAGTGGCTGCGCCGGGTGCCGCTGCCGGGGGGCCGGCGTCTTCTTGTGCCCGCCGACGCATTGCCGGAGCGAGCGCGCTCCGCTCGCTGGCGTTGAGCCGGCCGGGCGAAATTTACGAGACCGCGGTCAGTTCCAGTGCTCGTAGCCTGGGATCGGGCTGAGCGCGGCGTAGACCTCGACGCTCAGGTCGGTGACATGCGGGAGCCAGCGCTCCCAGTCTTGACGGGCGCGTTCCGCCTCGCCGCTCGTAAAGGCGACTTGGATCGAGCCCTGGTCGGCCAGCTCGTAGAGGGCCGTCCAGTTCACGCCGCGGCGGCGGCAATCGGTGCGAAAGGCCCGCTCGATGCCGGGAATTTCCATGACATGGGGAAGGTGAACGCTCTCGTACCAGCGGACGAATTCCTCCATGACGGAAGGCTCGATGCTGGCGCGGACAACAAGATAGGGCTTTGTCATTCAGCAAAAGCCCTCGAGGTTGGTGTGGCAATAGAAGGTATCGATGAAAGTACGAACGCGCTGGGCGTCGAACTGGTCGAACACATCCAGGAACTGCCAGGCGGTGAGTGCGATCGTGTGTTCCATGTCCGAGTAAGGCGTCATCACGACTCTCTTGTTGAGCGTAATCGCGTCTGAGACAACGGCCGCAAGTGACTGCTTGAGCGTGTTGCATGCGTCGGTGCTCAGTGGCTGAGGCGCATTGCAGTTATACCAGACGACGATCTGACTGTGCTCCATATTATGCACTGCTGTTTCTTTGGGCACCGGCTCTCCGTGGGCGCCGGGGGTGGCGGTCGCGCTGGTATGCGGGCCGGACGTGGGTGGGTTGCTGTTGTAGTTGTACGGCTGGCCGGGAGGGATATGCGTCCGTCCGCCGGGATCCGGCGGGAACATCTGGACAGGGTACGGATAGTTCTTTACGGCCGAAGCCTCGTTGTCGAGACTACCTTTGCCCACGAGCAGTGTCAGGGCAGCGGCGGTGACCACGATGACGGCAACCACGACCGCTATGACCGCGAGGAACGAGCGGCGGCGGGCTCGGCGTTGGGTTGCGGCCGCGCGCTCTCGGGCGGCCCGGCGGCTCATGCGCGGACTCGTTTCAGCTCGAGGAGTATTCGGTCGACCGCGTCGCCATCATCACCCGCGTCCGATTCGACAACGATATGCGGTCCTTCGATTGGCTCGGCTTCTCCTCTCATGATGTGGTAGACATCGAGGGTAGCGTCGGAGCGGTCGAGCGGGTTCTCGGCTGCCCGCCTGCTCTGCATACGGCGACGGACCACATCTTCCGCGGCCCGCACCTCCACGACCAGCAGGCGAGCTCCGGTACGCTGCGCGATGTCGTAGAGAGGCCTTCGGTGCGCCTCCTTCAGGTTCGTGGCATCAAACAAGACTGGGATGCCGCGGAGCAGGAGCTGTCTGATCAACTCATGACAAGCGGCGAATAGCCTTGCGCTCTCCTGTTGGGAGTACGAGGGCCGCTTAACGAGGGCTTTCCGCAGGGCGTCGCTCTCAACAACGGCGAAGGGATGGCGGCGGGCGATCTCACGGGCGAGATGCGACTTGCCGGTGCCGGGAAGGCCGCTAAGGACAGCAAAAGGTGGGTGTTCTACCGATCCGGGCAGGACGCCCAGCGTCCCTTCGAGGACACTCGCATCGCGGTGGAGGAGCGAACGATGTTCGTCCAACGCCGTGGTAGGCGCCGGCAACGGTTCGATGGGTTGCCACGCCAGCCCCAGAAAGCCCGGCCCGGTATGCACGGCCATGACGCTGGTGAATTCCGTGATCAGCAGCTCGGTTGGGCCAAGCGTTTCGCGCACCCGCTTGGCGAGAAGCTCCGCCTTCTCCCGCGCGTCAGCGTGCATGACCGCGAGGCGGAGAGCTGTACCGGGCGACGTCCTCCGCTGCACGTAATCGATCATCAGCTCCACGCCCTTTGTGATCGTGCGGACACGGCCAATGGCCCCGGTTCTTCCATCGGAGGAAGCGATAACGGGCTTGATGTGCAGGAGTGACGTGACGAAATGCACTATCCACGGGACGCGTCCGCTCCGGGCGAGGTAGCGAGTGGTTTCCAGGACGCCTACGAGGTTGGCACCGGCCGAGGCGCGGTTAGCGGCAGCGACGGTTTCATCCAGAGTGGCGCCGGCAGCCGCCGCCCTTGCGGCATCGAGCACAGCGAAGCCGTGGGTCATGGCGATGCCGCCGGTGTCGAAAACGTGTACTTCGAAGCCTGGAAGCTCTCGCGCGGCGAGATCTGCCGCGTTCACCGCCGAGCTGTGCGTCCCGCTGTATTGTGACGAGAGAGTCAAGCAGAGAACGGCGCTCCCACCTCCGGCTCGCGCTGACCGGAAGGCCTCCAGGAATTCGCCCGGCGCCGGCGCTGCCGTCGTCGCGCGTTGATGCTGGTCGCGAAGGCGCGCGTAAAATTCTTCTGAGGAGAGATCGCCGTCTCGAAAAACAGTCCCGCCCAAGAGCAGTGCCAGAGGGACGATCCGCACGCTGTATCGTTCGACAAGGTCGTCCGGAAGACAGGCGGAGCTATCCGTGACGATCGCGATTCCGGGCATATTGCTACGAGGAAGACAGGCGATGCATGGCTAGCGCCAGTATATCGGTTCGTTGCCGCGCCCAAGGCGCCATGCTATACTCGCGGGGAAAGAACGAAGACGCGATGCCACGTACAGGATGCTGACAAAAGAGAAGACGGCGGAGCTTGCATCCGCCAACCAGTTGCATCCGCGAGACACCGGCTCGACAGACGTCCAGGTGGCTATCCTCACTGAGCGGATCAGCCAGTTGACAGAGCACCTGCGTCGAAACCGCAAGGACAAGCATTCCCAGCGCGGTCTCATGATGCTCGTGGGACAACGGCGTGGACTGCTGCGATACCTTAGCCACACAGAGCCGGCCCGGTACAAGGCGCTAATCGCAAGGCTTGGCCTCCGCAAATAACAGCGGAGGCCTTTCTCGTTCATAGAGGTCGGGCAACACAGCGCCGCCCGACACGGCCGGGAACATCCGGCGTCCGCCTTGAAGGCGGGACATAAATTGGGAGCCCATGCAGCCAACGGTTACTCCCCTAAAGGAATAGAGGCATTCAAAATCGAAATATCTCGCGTAGCTGCCTGTCGCGCATATCCGGGAGCCATTGAACAGTTGGAGGTGACATCTTGACAGCAGAAGTTTTCGAACGGGAGATCGGCGGACGCACCCTCAGCCTTGAAGTAGGCAAGGTCGCCGGCCTAGCGAACGGAGCGGTGACGATGCGCTACGGCGACACCGTAATACTGGTCACCGCCGTCATGAGCGCGGAGCCGCGCGAGGGGATCGATTTCTTCCCGCTGACCGTGGACTACGAGGAGCGGTTGTACGCCGCCGGGAAAATCCCGGGCGGCTGGTTCCGGCGTGAAGGCCGGCCGAGCACCGCCGGCATCCTCACTGCGCGCCTCACAGACCGACCACTGCGACCGCTCTTCCCCAAGAGGATGCGGAACGACATTCAGATCACGGTTACTACGCTCTCGGCGGACCAAGAGAACGACCCGGACATCCTCTCGATCATTGGGGCGTCGGCGGCGCTGACGATTTCTGACATACCGTTCGGCGGGCCGGTCTCGGGAACACGAGTCGCGTACATCGACGGGGAGTACTTGGTCAATCCCACATTCGCCCAGCTGAAGGACAGCGCGCTGGAGATCGTCGTGGCCGGAACGCGTGATGCGGTCGTCATGGTGGAGGCCGGGGCCAACGAGGTTTCCGAGGCCGTGATCCTGGAGGCGATCAGCAAGGCGCAGGAAGTGAACGTACAGCTCATCGAGCTACAAGACGAGATGCAAAAACGCGTGGGCAAGCCGAAGTACATGTTCGAGCCCAAGGCCGCGCCCGATGACGTGAGTTCTGCCGTCGCGGAGTTCGTCGCCTCACGGGATTGGGACTTGGTCGCCGCGGCGAAAGACGAGCGCGCGGAGCTGATGCGACAGGTGAGGGCCGAGGTACTCGAGGCGCTGAGCGAGCAATATCCGCCGGAATACTTGAAGGCCGCTCTGGACGACCACCTGAAGAGCCTGGTGCGTAAGCGTATCGTCGGAGAGGGAGTGCGACCCGACGGCCGCAAGCCGGAGGAGATCCGCCCAATCAGTGCCGAGGTGGGTTTGCTGCCTCGGACACACGGCTCCGGGCTCTTCACGCGGGGGGAGACCCATTCGCCGCTGATCCCGGACGAAGACACCTTTCCGTACACGATACGACTGGTGTCCGAGGTGCTTTCGAGCAACGGGAGCACTTCGATGGCGAGTACCTGCGGAAGCGCGCTTGCGTTGATGGATGCCGGCGTGCCGATCAAATCGCCCGTAGCGGGTATCGCTATGGGTCTGATCAAGGAGGGCGAGGACTACAAGGTACTGACGGACATCGCCGGGATGGAGGACCACTACGGCGACATGGACTTCAAGGTAGCGGGAACAGCGGAGGGGATCACTGCGCTCCAGATGGACATCAAGATAGGAGGGTTGACCTCCGAGATCATGGAGAAGGCGCTGGCACAAGCGCGTGAAGCGCGGCTGTTCATCCTGAACAAGATGCTGGAAGCGATTCCGACGCCGCGGGCGGAGCTTTCGCCGTATGCGCCTCGGATGTACCGGATCCAGATCCCGCAGGAGAAGATCGGCCTCGTTATCGGCCCGGGCGGGCGCGTGATCCGATCGATAATCGAGGAGACACGCTGCTCGATAGATATAGAAGACGACGGTACGGTATTCGTCGGCTCGTCAAGCGAGGAGATGGCGCAGAAGGCGATCAGCATCATCGAGAGCCTCACGAAGGATGTCGAAGTCGGCGAGACGTACACCGGCACGGTGACGCGGCTTACGAACTTCGGAGCATTTGTCGAGATCCTACCCGGTAAGGACGGACTCGTACGTCTGGAGGACCTTGCAGACTTCCCTGCGCGGCGTCCCGAGGATGTAGTGAAGGTGGGCGACGAGGTGATGGTGATGGTGATCGAAGTGGACAGCATGGGACGCGTGAACCTATCACGGCGGGCCGTGCTTGAAGGGCTGAACCCGCAAGAGGCGCTCGCGGCCTCGCAGCGGGACCAGCAGGCGGGCCGAGAGGCCCGTGGCGGCGGCGGACCGCCCCGGCGTGACTTCGACCGAGGCCGCGGCGGCGGCGGACGCGGCGGCGGCAACGGGCGTCCACGCGGCGGTGGCGGTGGTTACGGCGGAGGCGGTGGAGGCCGCGGCGGCGGGGGCGGTGGTTACGGGAGCGGCGGCGGTGGCCGTGGCGGCGGGGGTGGTGGCTTCGGTGGCCGCGGCGGTGGTGGCGGCTTCGGTGGTGGACGCCCACGCGGAGGCGGCGGTGGTAGCGGCGGGTCCGGCGGCGGCTTTCGGCGCGATCCGGGAAGCCCTCCTCCACCTCCACCTCCTGCGCCGATGAAGCGCTGGTAGTCGACAGCCCCGGCTGTATGACCGGCGGCGAGGTGACGCGCATTGTCGCTTACCTGAAGGAGGCCGGTGTCCGCATCTGGCTGGACGGCGGATGGGGCGTGGATGCGCTTGTCGGCCGAGAGACACGTGCACACAGCGATCTCGATGCGGCTGTCGAGCTGGACAAGTTGGCCTCGGTCATGGCTGCTCTCGCGCCTCTGGGGTTTCGAGTCGAGGTGGATGACCGGCCAACTCGGTTAGTACTGGCAGCAAGCGACGGAAAACGTGTCGATCTTCACCCGCTGGTCTTCGACGAGGAAGGTAATGGCAGGCAGATCGGCGCTGGGCCCAACGGAGGCGATGCAGTCTACCCGGCTCAAGAGCTGACCGGAAACGGCATTGTCTGCGGGCGGCCCGTAGCTTGCCTGACTCCCGAGCTCTTGTTGAGGCATCACACCGGGTATAAGCCAACCACCAAGGACCGCCACAATGTCCGCCTGCTCTGCGAGCGGTTCGGCTTGCCAACGCCCAGGACCTACCTAGACCGCGTTCGCGAACCGAACGACGATACGCTAGACTGAGGCGGCCATGGGTATCCGGGTGCTCGTCAGCGGCAGCGGCAAAATGGGCCGCGAGGTGCTCGCCGCTGTCTGTCTCGCCGATGACCTTGAGCCGGCCGGAGTCGTCGATCTCTTCGCGAAGGCTGACGCTATTGCGCTGCCTGACGGCTCGGGCGCTGTGCCGTTTGGCTCTGACGTAACGGTGCTCATCGAACAAACACGACCGGACGTCGCGGTGGACTTCAGTAATGCCGAGTGGACCCCCCGCCTCGCTGATGCCGCGCTGGCGGCCGGCGTGCGGCTCGTGATCGGAACAACCGGCCTGACGGACGCATTCCTAAAAAACCTCGAAGAGGAATGCAGTCGGCGAAACCTAGGCGCCGTTGTCGCGCCGAATTTCGCGCTCGGTGCGGTGCTTATGCAGCACATCTCCGCGCTCGCGGCTAGGTACTACGAATCGGCGGAGATCATCGAGCTGCACCACGGAGGAAAAGCGGACGCGCCGTCCGGTACGTCGATCGCCACGGCCAAGGCAATGGCGGCAGGACATGAAAAGCCATTTCTGCGACCACCCACGCAGAAGGAGACAGTCGCCGGCACACGCGGCGCCGATGTCGATGGCATTACGATCCACAGCGTCCGCCTGCCCGGCCTCGTCGCCCACCAGGAGGTAATCCTGGGTGGCACAGGGGAGACTCTGCGGATACGCCACGACTCCCTAGGCCGCGACTCGTACATGCCGGGGGTGATCATGGCGATCCATCATGTAATGGAGCACCCGGGGCTGGTCATAGGAGCGGGACAGCTCCTCGGTCTCAAGTAGCAGGCGTGGCCAGGACTGTCCTCATCCTCGGCGCGGGCACCGGCGGGCTCGTCGCCGCGCACCGGCTGCGGCGGATGCTGGACAAGGAACATCAGGTGATCCTGGTCGACCGCTCGCCGCAATATTCATTCGCCCCTTCCTACACCTGGGTGATGCTTGGAATGCGCGACGCCCGCCGGATCTCGCGAGACGTGAGCTCCGTGCAGAAGAAGGGCATCGAGTTCTTGCTGGGAGAGGTCCAGGCGATCGATGCCGCAGGGAAGCGGGTCACTGTCAACGAGCGCGAAATAGAGTTCGACTACTTGATCGTTGCGCTCGGTGCGGAGTATTCATCGGACGAGATTCCCGGCCTTGGACAGTGCTGGACGTTCTACCACCTCGACGGCGCCGACGGGTTGTCGGAGCGCCTTCAAACGTTCGCTTCGGGCCGGGTGGCGCTTGTCGTGAGCGCGTTGCCGGTGAAGTGCCCGGCGGCGCCCTACGAAGGCGCCCTACTGCTGGACGACCATTTCCGCCGGCGCGGGCTGCGTGACGATATCGACATCATGGTCTATACGCCGGAGGCCGCTCCTCTGCCGTCGGCCGGACCCAAAGCCGGCGAGCGAGTCGTCGAGTTGCTCTCCAGCCGCAACGTGGGATTTGAGCACGGCCGTCAGCTGGTGGAGGTCGATCAGCGATCGAGACGGATGCGGTTTAGGGATGGCAGCATCGCGAACTTCGACCTCCTCATTGCGACGCCGATCCACGCTTGCCCGACGGTGCTCCGGCAATCGGGGCTGGCGGACGAAGGAGGCTGGGTCTCAGTCGACCGTGAGACGCTCGCGACCGGATTTGACGACGTGTATGCGATCGGCGACGCCATTTCAATTCCCCTCGGTGATGCGGCGGTGCTGCCGAAGACCGGGGTATTCGCGCACGGGCAAGCTGAGGTGGTGTCCCGCAACATCGCGGCGGAGATCGCCGGCGCTCAGCCGATCTGGGCGTTTGGTGGGCAGGGCAACTGCTTCCTAAGCACCGGAGCCCGAAAAGCCGCGATCGTAACCGGCAACTTCTTCACCGAACCGACTCCCGACGTCGACGTTCGAGGGCCGAACCGGCGCTGGCACTGGGCCAAGGTAGGCTTCGAGCGCCTCTGGCTCTGGCGTTGGTTCTAAGAACTAGGATTCAGGGTTAGGAGCAACGTTGTCCAAAGAAGCCAAGCATCCTCGAGAGATCACTCACGTCTACGAACCCGTCCGGGACAACCGGGGCAAAATCGTAGCGCGGGGGCGAGTTGGGCGACGGCCCCACCGGCTTGCCGAAGTAGGTCGTTAACGGAATGACATCAGATATGTCCACATATGTGTCGTTAGTTACGTCAGGCGCCCAGGCAGCGGTGCCGCAGGCAAGGTTCGCGTTCGTGCCGACGTAGGACTCGATTCCGTCGCTAAAGCCATCTCTATCGGAGTCCTGGTTGCTGACTATCGAAAAAGAGTCTGTGAGGCCACCTGTCGATTTCACGAACTGCGCGGTGATATGTCCTCGGCCAACCGTGAACTTGGTGAAGCCTTTTGACGTATCGGCAAGCCGGGCGAAATACCCGGCCTCCGGGTCGGCCGGATCGACGTTGTAGCAGCAGAAGCCAAAGCTGCCGGAGATAAGGAATACTGAGCCAGCTCCCTTGAAGTAACCGTTGTCCGACCCGTCATCGACCACGCAGTCGGGGTCGAATGAGCCCGCGGGAACGGCGGGGCAAGTGGCGCCGTTGAGCGCGAGCTGCTTCCCGCGCTGGTAGTTGTGATCGTGGCCCTGAAGCACGAGGTCTACGTGCTTGCTGACAAGGAGGTTCATGAGATCCGTGCCGATCTCGCAGGGCTTCACCCCTGTGGATATGCAGACCTTGTGCATTCCCACCGTGATCCAGGGCGTTCCCGCATTCCTAGCGCCATCGATCGCAGAAATGAGCCATTTGTATTCTGGGCTGCCGGCGGTGTAGTTGTAGTCGACATTCTCGATGCGCAGGTTTGGAGAAATCATGATCACGCGCATAAGAGGCGATGCGGCCGGATAGTCAAAGTAGTACTGGGCGCCGTACAGTCCCGTTGAGCCGAGGCGGTCCGGCAGGCAAGCGGCGTGGTTCATGACGTATCCGTTGGGGCCTCCCTGGTACTCGTGGCTCCCGGCAACCAACTCGAAGGGGAACGTCGGGCCGAGGGTCGGCAGCCGTTGCTTCACGTAGTCGCACCAGGCTTCATCCGTCGGCGTCTGGTCATAGTCCAGGTCGCCCAGAGCCAGGTAGAAATTGACGCCCGAAGCGTTTAGCTTTGCCAGGCTTGAGATGGCACTGGAAGCGCCCATATCTCCCGCAGCGGCGAAGGTAAAGGTGGGGGCGGCGGCGGCGCTCGGGCTCGCCGAGGCGCTTGGTCCGCCGATCTCGGCGACGGCAGAGCGCAGCAAAAGCGGCGCAAGAACGAGCATTGCCAGCAGGCCAAACGGCGTCTTGTGCCGGCGAGGTGCGCGGAGACGGTCTCGAGGGCAAAAATTCCTTACCATAACCAAGGGGGCTCGTCGCAGTATAGGCTTAGTTATCCACATACGTTCCAGAGTGTGGGCAACAGTTTTACGTAAGAACTTTGTTTGCGCGGGCGCCGAGTACCTGGAAGTAAGGGGGGCGCCGGAAGTGGCAATCGCCCGTTGAAGGCGACCGGCGCAATCCGCTACCATAGCTCCTACACAGCCGAAGACCGGGGGCAGGAGATGGTGTCCACGTATAACGTAGCAGTGGTCGGCGCCACGGGGCTTGTCGGCCAAGAGTTCCTAAAGATTGCGGCGCAGCGACACTTCCCCATCAAGGGGCTGAGGCTGCTCGCCTCGCACCGTTCGGCCGGGCGCAAACTGACCATTGGCGAATGGGCCGTCGAAGTCGAAGAGGCGACGCCGAAATCTTTCCAGGGAATCGACCTGGCGTTCTTCTCCGCAACGACGGAAGTCTCCCGCGAGCTGATACCGGCAGCCGTGAAGGCCGGCGCGATCTGTATCGACGACAGTTCGGCATGGCGGATGGAGGCGGACGTGCCGCTCGTCGTCCCGGAAGTCAATGCGGACGACCTGAAAGAGCACCGTGGCATCATCTCGATCCCGAACTGCCCAACCACGCCGCTATGTCAGACGCTATGGTCCGTTCACAAGGTGAACCCGCTCAAGCGGATCGTCGTCGATACCTACCAGTCCGTGTCGGGAACGGGCGCCGCCGCCGTAGAAGAGCTCACGGAGCAGACGCGGCAAGTCATGGATGGGAATTCGGCGCAGTCCCACGTCTATCCGCACCAGATCGCGTTCAACCTGCTACCGCAGGTTGATGTCTTCCTCGGAAGCGGGTACACCAAGGAAGAATGGAAAATCATCAACGAGACGCGCAAGATAATGCACGAGCCGGAGCTTCCCGTTTCGGCGACGTGCGTACGAGTGCCGGTCTATGTAGGGCACTCGGAGGCAGTGCACGCCGAATTCTCGAAGGCCATTACGCCGGAGGACTTCACGGACATCGTGCACGACGCCCCGGGGATCACTGTCCAGGACGAGCCTTCGGTGAACCTCTACCCCACGCCCTGGTCAGTCGCCGGCCGCGACGACACCTACGTGGGCCGCATCCGCCAGGACGCGTCGGTTGGTCAGATGGGGATCGCTTTCTGGCTTGTGAGCGACAATTTGCGCAAGGGCGCGGCGCTCAACGCGATACAGATCGCGGAAGAGCTCATCCACCGCAACCTGATCTAGCCACTCACTCCGCGGCGGCCTTCGATCATCCTCTGCATGGCAAGTCCAGCTCGTAGTCATATTGCTTCGCCCGGTCGATCAGGCTTGTGCAAAGCTCGACGGTCCGGTCGACGGCGGCCGTGAACGCCGGGTCTTCGGCAAAGATCGAGCCCAGTTCAGCGGTCGAAGACGCAGCCTCAAGCTTGGTGAGGCGATCGTGGTTGATGGCGCTTACGGCCTGGTCCGCGTCGAGCACCTGCTTGACGAGGTCGGAGATTTCGGGGGGCGGGTCAAGGGCGCGCACGCGGCTGTCGAACTCATCGAAGAGCGCGGCGTAGTCTCTATATGAGTCTTTCGTCTGCTGTAAGTCGGCCACGGACTTGTCGGCCAAGTCCAGATAGCCCTGAGGATACTTGGTCTTGAGACCAACAATGCGCCCGTTAACGTCTTCGTGGATCGCGCGGTATTTGTCGAAATAGGCGGTGAGCTCGGCCTTGACTTCCTCTTTCGACCGCCCATCATCGCCTCCGCACGCAGATAGGCCGCCTGCTAACAGCAATGGTGACCTCGTTCGACGCGAACGGGGCGGTGGACTATGGCCAGGCCAAGCGCCTCGCCCTTGCTCTCCTCGATTCCGGGAGCGATGGAGTGGTGCTCGCGGGGACCACCGGCGAGTCGCCCACCCTCTCGCACGAGGAGAAGATGCGTCTGTTCTCGGAAGTGAAGGACGCCATCGGCTCGCGCGGAGCTGTGGTAGCTGGGACCGGGACGTACGATAGTGCCGAGAGCGTCGAGCTATCGCGCGAGGCGGAGCGGCTGGGGGTGGACGCCGTTTTACTGACCTGTCCTTACTACAGCAGGCCGTCGCAAGAGGGCCTCTACCGCCACTTCGAGACAATCGCCAGGGCGGTGTCGCTACCCTGCATTATGTACAACATTCCCTCTCGGACTGGCGTGAACATGACCGCCGAGACGCAGGTCCGCCTCTCGCAAATCGACAACATGGTCGGCGTTAAGGAGGCTTCGGGCGACCTCGCACAGATCGCCCAGATCGTCGAGGAAGCGCGCGAAGATTTCCGCGTCTGGAGCGGGGACGATCAGATGACGCTCCCGATCCTGGCAATAGGCGGCTATGGCAGCATCAGCGTTGTCTCGCACCTGGCCGGCGCCCAGATGCGACAGATCGTGCAGTCATACCTCAGTGGAAATGTGGACGAATCCGCAGGCATCCACCGGCGGCTCGTGCCGCTTATGACGGTGCTGATGACTGCGGCAGGCAATCCTCCGGGCGTGAAGCACGCGCTCGGCGGCGTCGGCTTCAACGCCGGAAAGCCACGGTTGCCGCTCGTGGCGCCGGACGAGGCTGCTGGAGAGCAGATCATGGCAGAGGTGCGGCGGCAGAGGATCGATCTCGCGGTAGCGGTATAGCAGCGGACGCTTCAAAACGCCGTGCTCCGTTCATTACTTCGATACCTCAGGATGAGCGGGACGAGCCCATCTTCACAGCTTTAGAAGGAGCCGCTCATGGAATACCGTAACGTTGGCCGGTCAGGCCTTCCAGTCTCGGTCGCGGGCCTCGGCTGCAACAACTTCGGGATGCGGATCGACAAGGAGCAGACGGCGGCCGTCGTGCACCGCGCGCTCGAACTGGGAGTGACACTGTTCGATACGGCGGATATCTACGGTGGCACGCGCAGCGAGGAGTTCCTCGGGGCGGCGCTCGGAGACCGGCGCAAGAACGTGGTCGTCGCGACGAAATTCGTCGGGCCGGTCGGAGAGGGACCGCTGAACCGGGGCGCCTCGCGCCGGCACGTCTTCGACGCAGTCGAAAACAGCCTCCGCCGCCTCGGGACCGACTGGATCGACCTCTATCAAATCCATTTTCCGGATGTGACGACTCCTATTGAGGAAACGCTGCGGGCGCTTGATGACCTCGTGAAGCAGGGCAAGGTCCGCTACATCGGGTGCTCGAACTTCGCCGCCTGGCAGGTGGTCGAGGCGCAATGGACCGCGCGGACTGAGCACTTCGTGCCTCTCATCTCGGCGCAGAGCGAGTACAACCTGCTTAACCGCCGCATCGAGCGTGAGCTCGTGCCAGCGTGTCAGGAGTACGAGCTGGGCATCTTGCCCTATTTCCCATTGGCCAGCGGCTTTCTGAGCGGCAAGTACCGCCCCGGCGAGAAGCCTCCCGAGGGGACGCGGCTGGCCGCCTGGGGGCCGCGGGGCGAAGAAGTCCTTTCGGAACGCAATTTTGCGATCCTCGGCGCCCTCGAGCAGTTCGCTGAGGCGCGCGGGAAGACCGTGCTCGATGTCGCGATCGGCTGGCTGGCGAGTCATCCGTACGTGCCAAGCGTTATCGCCGGCGCGACCAAGCCTGAGCAGGTGGAGGAGAACGTCAAGGCTGCGGAATGGCGCCTGACGCCGGAGGAGGTGTCGGAGATCGACGGCATCACCAGCAGACGCGACTAGTTTTGTTTCCGGACGGCAACAAACTGCCACCCCGAAGACGCACCTAGCGCCTGCTTTGACCCCTTGCGGGCGCGCTCGCTATCATCTTTGTGCCTCAAAAGCTGTCGATTAGAAGGAGCATCGTTGTGCAAATCAAGGTCGAATCCGGCGATATTACCCAGCACCCCGCGAAGGCGGTCATCGTCAACCTCTTCGAGGATGTAAAGAAGCCGGGCGGAGCGACGGGTGCGATCGATAGGGCACTCAGCGGCGGGCTCAGCGCCCTCATCTCGGAAGGCGAGATTAAGGGCAAGAGCGGGGAGGTGACGCTCG
>VBEJ01000113.1 GCA_005882985.1 Chloroflexota bacterium | reverse complement strand
CAACCCTGAAGCCAAGACGATTCAGGTCGACACCGACCCGATCGAGCTCGGCCGTAACCACGACATCGACTTGCCGATCGAGGCGGACGCGAAGGCGTTCCTCGAGTCGATCACGGCAGAGCTGTCCGGCTACAAAGGCGACCACGATGGCTGGCTCGGCGAGCTGCGAGTGGAGGAGGACAAGACGCGCGCGCAGATGGAGGAGTGGATGGCCAGCGATCGCGAGCCGATCCATCCGTTGCGCCTCTGCGCGGAGATGGCGAACTTCGTGGACGAGAACACCATAGTCGTGGGAGACGGCGGCGA
The DNA here is from genome assembly GCA_005882985.1 of Chloroflexota bacterium. Lineage (GTDB taxonomy): Bacteria > Chloroflexota > Dehalococcoidia > SM23-28-2 > RBG-16-64-32 > CF-163. The sequence continues at coordinate 28,608 of VBEJ01000113.1, read as the reverse complement.
CATCGTCAGCCACGCCTCGAAGATCCTGCCCGTAAACCAGCCCGGCCAGTGGTACGACCCGGGCCCCTTCGGCACGCTCGGCGTCGGCACCGGCTTCTGCATGGCCATCCATAGCGTCTATCCGAACAAGCGAATCCTCATGGTGAACGGCGACGGTGCCTTCGGGCTCAACGGCTTCGACTTCGACACCTTTGTGCGCTTCAACATCCCCGTCGTCTCCGTCGTCGGCAACGACCGCCAGTGGGGCCAGATCACTGTCGGCCAGCGCGCCATGTACGGCAAGGAGCGCGTGATCGCGAGCATGCTCGGCGACAACTGTCGCTACGACAAGATCGTCGAGGGGATGGGCGGCCACGGCGAGTTCGTCACCAAGCCAGACGAGATCCGCCCCGCCATCGAGCGCGCCTTCGCCTCCGGCAAGCCTGCCTGCGTGAACGTGATCATGGACCAGGAGCCGCCCGGCATCATGGGCGGCTACGAGTTTATGTAGAAACTGAGGACGATCATGGGGAAACTGAACTGCATCATCGTCGATTGCAAGGACGCGGATCGCGCCTCCGAATTCTGGTCGCAGGCACTCGAGGGGTACAAGATGGACAAGCAAGAGTGGGGCATCACGATGAAGTCGGAATCTGACCCGCTCATCTACTTTGAGGTTGTCCCCGAGGGCAAGACCGTGAAGAACCGGCTCCACCTGAATATACAGGCCGCCGACAGACCATCCGAGGTCAGACGCCTTGTCGCCCTCGGTGCCACGGAGATTGAGGAGATGTCACCCGGCGGCGGCTACGTCTGGACGAACATGAAGGACGTGGAGGGGAACGAGTTCTGTGTCTCGCAGGCGTGACGACCGTAATAGCAGAGGAACGCCCGAATAGTCCCGACGCTTCGGAGCTGATCGACGAACTTGAGAGTCATCTCGCGTCCCTGTACCCGAGCGAAAGCCGCCACGGTTATAGCGTCGACAAGCTACTCCGGGAAGGAGTTGCGTTTTTCGTCGTGCGGGAACATGGAGCGCCAGCCGGGTGCGGCGGCGTGCAGATTTGCGGCACCGAATACGGCGAGCTGAAGCGGATGTACGTCCGTCCCCGATTTCGGGGGCGGGGCCTCGGGAAGTTGGTGCTCACTCACCTGGCTGAATACGCGCGGGAGCGCGGAGTACGCTTGTTGCGGCTGGAGACCGGGATATACCAGAAGGAAGCGATCGGTCTTTACGAGGGGTCTGGCTTTCGGCGCGTCCCGCCGTTCGGCGAGTACAAGGAAGACCCGCTGAGCCTCTTCTTCGAAAAGCGGATCGCATGAGCGTCCAGCAGCTTGCTGATGCGTCCGCAAACGGTGACGCGGACACCGTCCGCCGCCTGCTTGCGGAAGACGCTTCCCTCGCGCAACGGTACACGGAGGAGGGCTGGTCGGCGCTTCATCTCGCCGCTAGGCCGGAGATTGCGGCGATGCTGCTGGACGCCGGCGCGGACATCAACGCTCGCAACCGGCACAAGTTCGCGGGCCCCGGCAACAGCCCGCTCTCCGCTGCGGTCTACCAGCAACGGCACGAGGTTATCCGGCTGCTGATCGAGCGCGGCGCGGATGTCAACCAGGGGGACAACGCCGGGTGGACGCCTCTTCATCTCGCGGCTGCAAGCGGTTATGTCGAGAGTGCGCGTTTGCTTCTCGATGCCGGAGCGAATCCGAACGCACGCACCGGCGATTCAGGCGGCCAGCGCTGGGGCAAGAAGACGGCGATCGAGTTGCTCTCGGACAGCGAGCGCATACGCGACGACGGGACGCCGGTGCCTCCCGAGGCGGACGCCGCGATACGCTCTCTTCTGCACGAGCACGGCGCCTCGTAGAAGGCCGCGCGCTCGAATTCTCGCTCAGTCCATTAAACTTGTCTTGTATGGCGGACACGCAGGTCGCGACCCCAGCCAACCGTCGCCCGCGGCTCCTCGCCGCCCTGCTCTCATTAGGGCTCACCGTCTTCATAATCGCCGCGCTCATCATCTTCCTCCCGCGGTTCGTTAGCTACGGCGATCTGTGGGATGTGCTGAAGAGTCTCTCCTGGTTCGAGTTGAGCGCCCTGGCTGTCGTCTCTGCCATCAACATGCTCAGTTACGGTCCGTCCCTCATGGCCGCCCTGCCGGGGATCCGTTATCGCGCCGCGTTGGCGGCCACCCTCGCAGCGACGGCCTCGACAACGATCGCGCCCGGCGGGCCGACGGTGGGGCTCGGCATCTCATACCTGATGCTGCGGGCCTGGGGCTTCAGCCGCAGCCGGATCACGCTTGCGCTCGGCCTGGTGACCGTGTGGACTCAGCTCGCCACGCTCTCCTTCCCTCCGATCGCATTCGTCCTAATCTGGCTTTCTGGTGAGAGCGATCCGTTTCTCGAGACATTGTCTCTGGTGGGCCTTCTCCTAATGCTGATCGGAGTGGGGGCGGTTTTTCTGGTCTTTCGCAGCGCTTCTGTAGCCCGAACGCTAGGCGACGCCGCGGCCGCGATCGCCTCAAAAGGGTTGCGACTCGTGCGTCGTGGCCCGGTGGGCTGGTCCGGGGAGCAGTTCGCCCGCTTTCGCGCCGACGCGATCAGTCTACTGCGAGAGCGCTGGCACTGGCTCACTGTGACGACTTACGGCGGTCACCTGGCCGTCTACCTCGTCCTGCTTGTAAGCCTGAGAGCGGTTGGCATCGGCGGCGACGAAGTCAGCATCGCGGAGGCGTTCGCCGCCTGGTCGATCATCCGGGTGCTGGGCGGGATACCCATCCTACCTAACGGCATCGGCGTGGTCGAGGTAGGCCTAACGACGGCGCTCGTCGGTTTCGGCGGGGACGAGGCGAGGGTTGTGGCAGCCGTCCTCATCTACCGCTTCCTAACCGTGGTATTGCCCTTCGTTGCCGGCGCCATTGCCGGGGCGCTCTGGCGGCGTTATCACCCGGGCGTGGTGGAGCAGACACGGTTTGCGGCCGCCACGACGTCAACCCCGGCGGCTTCCTAGCCTGCGCAGGCCGGCTGCGGCTATTTGGGCTTCCAGTTGTCGTTCAGCCACAGACCGCTGATGCACCAACCACCGAGGCGCGCATCCCTCTGGATATCGGTCAGGTTGCGCTCGTCGCTGCCGTCGGACTTGACCGTGAAGACGCCCAGGTTGTGGACGAGCGCAGGTCTCTCCGAAGCCACGGGTACGGCCACTGTCCCAGCAAACGCGATTAGCGAGCCGTCCGGCGCCCAGCGTGGAAAGGCCTTCGTGACATTGGAGGCCGTGAGTTGCGTCTCGTTGGAGCCGTCCGCGTTCATGGTGTAGATCTGATGGATTTCACCGGGTCCCGGCGCGACAAACACTAACTTGCTGCCATCCGGCGACCAGTCCGGAGCGAAGGCGTTTGCAGGTCGTTCCTTCAACTTTGACGCCGCGGGATCACCGATCCTGTACACGAAAATCTGGTTCAGCGTACCGTCGGAAGCATCAAATACGATGCGTGAGCCGTCCGGCGACCAACGCGGTGGGCCGATCGCGCCCTTGCCTGTCGAAACGGTCGAGACCTGCCCGGTCTGCACATCGACGACTTGCATCTGATTGACCGAGGTCTTCGTGTCGAATGTCGTCAACGCTATATTCGACCCGTCCGGCGCCCAGGTGATGCCAGATGATTGCCCGGAGATCGGGATCGGCTCAGACCTGTCGCTTATCTTCAGGCGAAGGGCGCCGTCCGTGCTTACCATCAAGTAGGCGGCGCGCTTCCCGTCCTTAGTGCACGAGATAGCGACCAGAAAGTCTTTGTCGGTTTCTCCCGTAAACTGCCAGAACCGCTGGCCGGGAGGGAGTTCCGCGAGGGCCGCGTTGGCAGCGGTGTCTTTGTAGACGACGAGACTGAGGCCATCAGGCGCGGCACTCCGGCCGCTACCGTCGGTGCCACCAGTTTGCTCGGCACCGCCGGACCCGCCGCAGGACGCACCCAGCAGCAGGGCCAAGGCTGCAAGGGCAAAAGGGCGAAACACTCCACGAATTAGCGTAGCAGGGGACGGAGAAGGCAGTCTAGGTAGCCCGAAACAAACGCGCCCCGGAGGGGCGGCCGGGGCGCTTGTGCCGTCGCGGGGCGTTCCCGCGAACTTAGTTATCCAGGAACTGCTTCAGCATCGGGTTCATGCGCTCGCGCCGGTCGCCGAGGCCGGCGACATTCAGGCGGTGCATGTACTCGTTCACGCGCTTCTTCTGCACCTGCATCGACATGTTGATGCCGCTGTCGATGTTCTTGATTCCACCACCCATCAGGATGGCGAGCGCCTCGAAGAGCGCGAAGCTGACGGGATCGTCCGTCGGGTCTGGCGCAAGCGTCGTCTCCACGCGGTCGAGGTAGTGATGGATCTCCTCGCGCCGCCAGGGCTCGTTGTCCATGACGTACTTAAGGTGCATGACGCCGAAGCCCAGGTGTCGCGATTCGTCCTGTCCGCACATGCGGAATATCCGCTTTTCGGCGTCGTTCTGGCCGATGTATTCGCCCATCCGGAAGAGCGACTGCACGAATCCTTCCGCGGCGACGTGCATGATAGCCGACATCTCGGTGAAGTCTTTCGCCTCGATGATCACGCGCAGGCCGTCCTGCGGAAGCGAGCTGAGCAGCCCGCCGCCGTTGGCGAAAGCGCGCTTGCGGAAGACGTCCAGATGGCGCGCCTCGTCCATGATCTGAGTAAGGAGGAAGAGCTTAGTCTCGTGGTGCTCGCTGTTGATCTTGGGGAGCCACTGCCCGGGCGTGTCGCCGGCGATGAATTCGACCTCGGTCAGGAAGGTGCAGAGCTGGCACATCGCGCGCTCGATGTCGTCCGGCAAAGGTTGGAGCTCGTTCCACGGGATGTCCGTGGCGGACGACCATTGGCGCTGGACGGCTTCCTCGTAGAGGAGGCGCGCATTCTCGGAGTACACATCGGCGCGACCTACGTAGGAACCAGGCACGCGCGGCGCCTCGGGCCTCGGGTGCGAGCCGCGGACGCGGATTGAGCGGTTGTCGGACTGCTCAGGGACCTCGCCAGGCGGGCCGATCTCGATCTCGTCGAGAGTGAGCCCGCGCTTGCCGGGCTTGGCGCGCAGGCCATAGGTATGGCCGTCGTTGAGGTTAAGCCAACTGAGGTCTAGCGGAGGTACCTCCATAGGAGTCCGGAGCTTCTGAAGGGTGTCGACGTCGATCGCCATGACAGGATCCTTCCTTCCCGACTAGATCGGGTTACTTAGCGCGCACTAAGTTTCGCGGGCACACCCAATTCAAGCACAATTCCTCGCGACCTGTCAATGCAAAACGGGCCATTGAGGTGCCGAAGATGCAACATGGATTTGCTGATGCTACGGCCTCAGTATACTGCCTTCGCATGGAACGACTGACGATACGGAAGGCGAGCGCGAGCGACACCGACCGAATCGTCGAACTGTTCGCCGGCGATCCCGGCGACGAGGCGAGCGGGATAGCCGGAAGCCGCGAAAAAGCAATCGCTTTCGGGACGGGCATGGTCCGCCTCCCCGAGAGCCCCCAGGGTTGGCGCCAAACTGTCGTCGCAGAGATGGACGGCCTCGTCGTCGGCATCATCATGGCAGGCGGCGACCACAAGGATATGCGGGTGACGCCACAGCTCGTCTACCTCGCGCTTCGGATATTCGGGCCGCTCGGCATTATTAGCCTGCTACGCCGCCTCCGCGCTAGGGTGCGCGTTCAACCGAAGACACCGGATGGCGCCTATCACGTCGCGGAGATTGACGTAGACCCGGCGAGTCGTAATAAGGGAATCGGGGGCGCGCTCCTCGAAAACGCCGAGGCGGAGGCGCGCGCGGGAGGCTATCGCCTAATGTCGCTTACGACATCGACGGCGAACCCAGCTAGGCGGCTGTACGAGCGCCACGGGTTTCGCGTCGTGGAAACGAGGACGGATACCGCCTATAAGCGCTACACCGAGATCGACGGTCGTTACCTGATGGTGAAGGACCTCAGATAGCATCCGTTCCCAAGTGCACGTTAACCGGCGGTGCTAGACTGGAACTGCGATGCAGGAACGGCGGCGCGGCGATATCAGCGGCGCGAAGCACGGTGATTTCGTCGATTGGGACAACCCCGAAGATCTCGAAGACGACACGCCCGAGGGCTACTACGACGATGAGGAGGACGACGGCTCCTACATCCCCGGACCCGACGACCCCGATTACGACTTATCGGAGGCGGCGGGCTACTCGGGCTGGCAGCCGTCCCGCCGGGCAGGTGTCTTCCCTCAGTGGATCATCGTGGCAGTATCACTGTTGCTGATCCTGGCGATCCTGACGCCTCTGATTCTGCGGATCAGCTAGCGGTTGCTCGGGCAGATTCTGGCCCGCCGCCGGCCGGAGTAGCCAGCGGTTCCAGCTCCACCTCGATGTACGGGTTGCCGTAGCGGTCCCGCTTGACCTCCGCGGCGGTGACGCGCCCCCGGGTGAGTCTCGTGTCGTCCTCCCAGTAGCTCATCACCTGCCCCACAAGGCTGGGCGCGAAGTTCTTGATCCCTTTCTCGTCAAAGGCAAAGCGAAGGTCCAGAGTGGGCATATACCTCCTTGATCATGATAGCCTGCCGCGCCGTCATTCGGCCATCCCTCATGACGGCGCGGCTGTAATCCAAATGCAACGGCACCCCAGTAGTACCGTTATGGCTTGACGCGATATATTAGAAGGACAGGTCCGGCCTACGCCCGGGGCCGAGACCCGAACCCGGCCGCACGCAGGAAATGCCCGCATGCGCGCGTCCATTATCTAGTGGATGCCGGAGGAGGTAAGGATGAAGGTCCTCCAGATCGCACCCCTGTGGGAGACTGTGCCACCGCCCGCATACGGTGGCACCGAAGCGGTTGTGCACCTGCTCGTCGAGGAGCTCGTCCGCCAAGGTCACGACGTCACACTCTGGGCGTCTGGGGACTCCAAAACGTCTGCTCACCTCCGTTCCTGCTGCCCGCGGAGCTTGCGCGGGACGGGCGATTTTTACTCGAAGAGCGTCTATGCGTCCCTGCACGCATCTCTCGCGCTGCAGGACGCGAAAAACTACGACATCGTCCATAACCATGCGGGCGAAGAGGCGATGGCGATCTCACATCTCCTCCCCGACCTTCGGATGTTGACTACCATGCATTGCGCCGTTACGCGGGATACAAAGCGTATTTGGGACGGTTACGTGGGATTCTTCAACAACATCAGCTGGTCACAGCGCCGCCTGATGCCGGAGATCGCCGGCGGCCGGTTCGCCGGCGTGGCGTACAACGCGATAGACGTCGCCAGCTTCCCATTTCAAAGGCAGAAGCGAAACCACCTCTTGTTCTTATCTCGCATGTCGGTGGAGAAGGGCCCGACGCTCGCAATCGAGGTCGCGCGCAGGACGGGCCGGCGGCTCATTATGGCCGGCAAAGTCGATGCTAAGGACGAGGACTACTTTGTCCGTGAAGTGCAGCCCCTGGTCGATGGCGAGCAGATCATCTTCAGAGGAGAGGCAGACGCTGCTCTCAAGCGAGAGCTGTACCGAGACGCCTCGTGTGTGCTCATGCCCATTCAATGGGACGAGCCGTTCGGCCTTGTTATGCCCGAGGCGATGGCTTGCGGCACTCCGGTAATCGTCTTCGACCGAGGCGCCGCCGCGGAGATCGTGGAGCACGGCGAGACCGGCTTCGTTGTCGATTCGGTGGACCAGATGGTAGATGCCGTGGACCGCGTGCACACTGTCGACCCGGACTTCTGCCGGGCTCGCGCCGAGGAGCGGTTCGATGCCCCGATCATGGCGAGGCGCTACCTCGAGATATATGAATCGATGATCGAGACGCGGCGTCTCCAGCCTGCCGCGGCTATCTCGTCCAATGGAGCGCATGCCGTCGAGCGTGGGGCGGAGCTTTCCCCTACGCGCGTCGCATAGCATTATGTCTAAAGATTCCTCGCACCTCGGGGTTCGGAGAGGGCACTAGGATCGATTAGACGGCAAATGAAACGAGCCGAGGAGGCCTCGGCCGTGGACGCGCGGCTCGATGAAGAGCTGCTGCCGGAAGCGGAGCCGATGGCCATCCAGGACATCCGCGATGCCCTGGTGATCCGTGAACGAGACCTCTTCCTCCTGACCGACATCGCCGGCCAAGTCCCCCGCGGGAATATCAACGGCTACGGGCTGTACTTCGAGGACACCCGTTACCTCTCCGGCTACGAATTTTCGTTCTCGCTCGCCAAACCGATGGTGCTTCTCTCGACTGCAGAACTCGGCTACAGCTCGGAGCACGTCCTGACGAACCCTACCCTCGCCGACCTCGAGGGCCGTCGCGTTCCCAGCGGCACTATCGAGGTTCGCCGTCTGCGCGTGCTCGAGGACGTAATGGAAGAGACGCTGCTCGTCACCAACTACAACAGCCACCCGGTCGTGCTGGAACTCGTGTTTCGCTTCGCCGCGGACTTCGCCGACATCTTCGAGGTGCGCGGCTACGAGGCGGAGTTTCGAGGAGAACTCGACCCGCCGCTCTGGCGCCACGCTGCTTTGACGATGGGATACAAGGGTAGGGACGGCCGTCGCAGGGAGAGTCTGGTTATGTTCAATCCGCGTCCGCTATCCGTCCAGACAGACGCCGAAGTTGGTTTCGCGACTTTTCACGTCTCGCTGACCGCACAGGAGAGCACGTCGATAAGGCTAGTGATCACAGTCGACGGCCGGATTGAAGCGGCCCAGGGCATCGAGCGATACGGTGTCGTCACGCGCGAATACGACAAATGGCTGGCAGGGGCCACCGAAATTAAGACCGACAATGAGTTCTACAACATCGTCCTCCAGCGCTCGCTCAGCGACCTGCGGATGCTCTGGAATCGTCATGTTACCGGCGCAGGATACCCCGCGGCCGGAACGCCCTGGTACGACACGTTATTCGGACGTGACTCGGCGATTGTCGGCCTCCAGACACTGGCACTCAAGCCGGACATTGCACGCGACTGTCTTGTCTCACTCGCCCGCTGGCAGGGGACAAAATTCGATTCCTGGCGTGACGAGGAGCCCGGGAAGATCCTCCACGAGCTGCGTCAGGGCGAGCTGACTTTGACCGGCGAGCTCCCGTTTTCGCCGTACTACGGCAGCGTAGACTCGACCCCGCTGTTCCTCTGGCTCGCCGGCGAATATTTCGCCTGGACCGGCGATCTCGACCTGCTCGGCCAGCTCGAGACCAACCTTCGTGCCGGCCTGCACTGGCTTGGCAAATACGGCGGGTTGTCAGACGGCGGCTACGTAAGCTACCAGCGGCGCTCGTCGCGAGGCCTGGTCAACCAGGGCTGGAAGGATTCGCGCGATGCCATCTGTCACCTCGACGGGCGCTTGTGTGTGCCACCAATCGCCCTGGTCGAAGTGCAGGGCTACGCCTACACGGCCCAGCGCAGCCTCGCGCGTGTTTTCGCCGCCCTCGGCGACGGCCGCCTCGCCGCGAAGCTCGAGGACCAGGCAGCGGCACTCGCGCGACGGTTCAACCGCGACTTCTGGCTCGGCGACTTTTATGCGCTTGCCCTCGATGGCAGCGGGCAGGCCTGCGCTTCGATCGCTTCGAACGCCGGGCACGCTTTATGGACGGGAATTGCCGGCGCCGGCCACGCGGCCAGGACGGCGCGTCGGCTGATGGAGAGTGACATGTTCAGCGGCTGGGGTATCCGTACCCTCAGCGCGACGTCCGTAAGGCACAATCCACTCGGATACCACATGGGCACCGTCTGGCCTCATGACAACTCGATTATCGCGATGGGCCTCAAGCGCTACGGGTTCGAGGACCAGCTGAGTAGGCTCGCCGGGGCGCTGTTCGATGCCGCGCGAGCATTCCCTTACTACCGCCTGCCGGAGCTCTTCAGCGGAGACGAGCGGTCGGTCCATCAATCGCCGGTGCCTTATCCTGTCGCCTGCCGTCCGCAGGCCTGGGCCGCCGGTGCGGTCCCGCTTGTCACACAGGCCATCCTCGGCCTCTGCCCGGACGCCGCCAACGGCGTCCTCTATATCGTCCGGCCGCGCCTGCCTCAATGGCTCGAGAGCGTACACGTGAACCGTCTGAAAGTCGGCCAAGCGGAAGTGGACCTGCGCTACAAGCGCCGGGGCGATGCCACTCAGGCCGACGTCCTCGACATCCGGGGCGACGTCAGGGTGGAGAAAAAACGCTCCTGGCCGGAGCCCGCCCCGCTTGCAGCCGAAGCCGTCGCGGCGTCCAGCGCTTGACCCACCGCCGCGCCGCGTCCATGATTTCCGCGTGACTTCTCAGGCGGGGCCTCTGCAAGACCAGGTCGCCGTCGTTACCGGCGCCAGCCGGGGTATTGGCCGCCAGATCGTCATCGACTTCGCGAAGGCGGGCGCGCACGTCGTCGTCACCGCCCGCAGCTCCGAGAACGCGCCCTCGAAGCTGCCCGGCACGATCGAGCAGACCGCCCGCGAGGTCGAGGCTCTCGGCAGGCGGGCGCTGGCGATACCCGTGGACGTCACGAAGGAAGACGACATCCAGCAGATGGCGGAGCGGACCCTAAAGGAGTTCGGCCGCTGCGACATCCTCGTCAACAACGCGGCGATCAGCGCGCCAGCGCCCTTCCACGAAACACCCCTTAAGCGCTGGGACCTCGTGATGAACGTCAACCTTCGTGGCCCCGTCATGTGCATGCACGCCTTCTTGCCCTCGATGATCGAGCGCAAGAGCGGCCGCATCATCAACATCTCGTCGATTCTCGCCGAGGAAGTAATCTCGCCGATGGTCTCGTATTCGGTCTCGAAGGTTGCTCTCGAAAAGCTCACTGAGTACGCGGGGCAGGAGCTGAAGCAGCACAGCATCCCGGTGAACTGCCTGCGCATCGAAATGAGCATCGCGACCGAGGGTTGGATGTACCGCAACCCCGGCATGGACTTCAGCGACTGGGAAAAGCCCGAAGCCGCTTCGGAGGCGACGCTCTGGATCGTGGCTCAGCCGGTGAGCTGGACGGGAAATGTCGTTACGATCGCGGACGCGCGCCGGGCACTGGGGAAGATGGCGGAAGCCAAGGCCGGCGTCGAAGAGTTACGACAGCTCCGGCCGCAGTAACGTCACGCAGCTCGCCACACTATGGATCTCGGCCGGTAACTGAAGCTGCCAGCGGACCCGTGATTTCAATCCTGCCTATCGCCCTAGTCCGCCTCATCAGGCCCAAAGCTCCAAGCGGCCGGAAGGAGTTCGATTACCCGGTCGGCGGCCCTACAAGCTGGCAGTAGTTCCCGTCGAGGTCCAAGAACGTGGCGACGAGGCCACCCCACGGCTCCTTCGTGGCAACGCGCACAAACTCGACTCCCTGCGCCTGAAGTCGCTCCTGCTCAGCGGCGACGTCGCTTACCGAGAAGCTCAGTAGGATCCGCTGTGGTTCCTTCGCTTTGCCTTTCACTTCGCTGTGGCCATCGACCAGAAACGCCGCTCCGCCGGTGCGGAAAGCGCCGGGGCTGACCTGCGGCAGCGAGGGGAGACCAACAACGTCGCGATAGAACTCGATGAGTTTTTCGGGCTGCTGACTGCAAACATTGACGTTGAACGCGTTCACGTCCATTTCACTACCGTCCTTTTTGCCGCAAGCCTACCACAACTCAGTCCGGCCACATCTCCCGAAACGCGTACCACTGCCCGGGGTACCGCCGCACGTAGCGCTCGAATGCAGACGCAAGTTGTGTGAGGCAGCGCGCGTCCCCTTCCGGCGAGCGCGAACCATCGAAACACATCGGCGGCTCGATGTGCGCACGGAACCGCCCGCCCGGGAGCCGCGCGGCGACGGCGAAGACGATCGGCGCGCCGCTCAGCCGGGCGAGCCGCGCCGGGCCATCCGGGAACACCGTCTCGCGCCCGAAGAATGTCGTCGGCACGCCACCACCACGCTCGATGCCAGCGTCGATCACGAAGGCGACCATCTCCTTGCGGCGGAGGGAGCGGAGCAGCGAGATGCCCGCGCGCTCGACGGGAAGCAGCCGGATGCCCATTGCCGCGCGGCAGGCGATCGCCCAGTCCATCACGAAATCCGGCCGCAGTCGCTCGGTCACGGCGGTGATCTTGTAGCCGCGCAGCACGGCGACAGCAGCCACGACTTCTGCGCTTCCCATGTGCGCGCTCACGAAGATGACGCCCTTGCCGAGCGCCTCCGCTTCTTCGAAGTGCTCTTCGCCTTCGATCTCGATCCTCTCGAGGACCGTACGTGTATCCCAACCCTGCACGTGCAGCATCTCGGCAATGTAGAGCGCGAAGTGCCGGAAGGATGCCCGCGCCGCTCGCTCGACGAATGGATCATCGATCGTGCGGCCGAGTACGCGCGCGTAGTTCCGCAGGGCGGCCTCGCGCGGCCGCCGCCGGGTCGCGTAGGCGAAGTCGCCCCAGGGCAGCGCTATCTTTCGGGCTAGCGCGAACGGGACCAAAGGTGCCGCAGCGCGATTGAGGACGTATCCCCAAGGGCCCGGGAGCCAGCTCTCTGCAAGGAATTCTGGGTCGTGGCGCCGTCCTCCGTTCATCCTTCGAGAGCCTCAGGACGAACGGGAAGAGACGTCTTCCTTGTCCAGACCGCCCGCCTGAGCGCCGTCTCCGCCGAGAAAGGAGGCGTCCAATTCCCGGGCACGATCTTCGGGCACGCGCAGGAAGAGACCGTGCGCCTGCGCGAGCACTTCTCCGGAGGGCGTCCGCACTTCCGCCTCGGCCTCCAGGCGGCGGCCCCGGTCGCGCGTCACTTCGGCGGAGACGAGTAGCTCCTCACGCAGCGGGAGCGGCCGGCGGTACTTGACCTCCATGCGGGCGGTCATCGCCCAGGCGCCGGCGGCGTACATCGCCCAGCCCATTGCCTCGTCGAGCGCGGCGGCCGCCACGCCGCCGTGGGCCAGCCCCGGCCAGCCCTGGTGCGTCTCACGGGGGCGGAAACGCCCGCTCGCGCGCCTCCCTTCGATCTCGAAGTCGATATGCAGGCCTTCAGGATTGCGGTCGCCGCAACCAAAGCACCAGCGCCGAGGGCTATCGGCTGGTTCCTGCATCGGCTTCCTCGAACCGCCGGAACGCCACGACGCCGTTCTGCCCACCAAATCCGAACCCATTAGCGAGCGCCACTCGGACCGGCATCTGACGTGCCTTGAGCGGGACGTAGTCGAGATCGCACTCCGGGTCGGGCGTCTCGAGGTTGATTGTCGGCGGCACAACGCTATCGCGGATCGCGAGGACGCCAGTCATCGCCGAAACAGCGCCCGCCGCGCCGAGCTGGTGCCCGACCATCGACTTCGGCCCCGTGACTGCGATCTTACGCGCGTGCTCCCCGAGGCCCCGCTTAATCGCCGTTGTTTCCGCCGCGTCGTTGAGCGGTGTGCCAGTGCCGTGGGCAACGACGCAATCGACCTCGTCGGGCTGAAGCGAGGATGCCTTCAGCGCGCGCGTTATCGCCATCGCCGCGGCCTCGCCGGTCGGGTCCGGCGCCGTTATGTGAAACGCATCCGACGTGACCGCACCCCCGGTCAGCTCGGCGATGATGTTCGCTCCGCGCTTCTGCGCGTGCTCCAGCGTCTCGATGACCATCGCCGCCGCGCCTTCGCCGTAGACGAAACCGTCGCGGTCTCGGTCAAACGGGCGGCACGCGCGTTCGGGCTCGTCGTTGCGGGTAGAGAGGGCGCGCATGTTCGCCATTGCCGCGATCGAGATGGGGATAATGTTCGCCTCTGCACCACCAGCGATCACGACCTCGGTCTCGCCCAGGTCGAGGAGGCGCTTGGCATCGACGAAGGCGAAGATCCCGGCCGCGCACGCCGCGACAGAAGTGATTGTCGGCCCGCGCACGCCGAGGTTGATCGCCACCTGACATGACGCCATGTTCGGCGCCATCGCCGGTACCGTGAACGGTCCGACCCGCGCCGCGCCCTTCTCGAGGTAGGTCTTCTCGCCGTCCGCAATCACGTCTACGCCCCCACCGCCTGTGTTCATCACAATCGCGATGTCGTCTCGAGTCGCGTCCGTGATCGCCAGCCCAGAGTCGCTGACTGCCTGCCTCGCGGCGGCGACGGCGAACTGCGAGAAGCGTGCCGCTCGTTTCGCCGCCTTCGGCTCCATGTAGCACGTCGGGTCCCAGCCCTTGACTTCGGCCGCGATCTGGCAATCCTGGTCGCTGGGATCAAACAGGGTGATTCGCTTAACTCCTGAAACGCCGGCCACCAGGTTCGACCAGAACTCTTCTACGGTCTGTCCGATCGGGGTGACACCGCCGAGACCCGTGACTACTGCGCGCACCATCAGCGGCTGCACCCTTCGATACCCGGAACGTGGGTCAGGCGCCAGCTATCGCCGGCTGAGACAAACGTCCACTCGACCTCGACTTCTTTCGTTCCGGCCCCGTCTTGCACGCGCTGGACGATCTTTGCGCGCGCGTTGTCTCCGTCAAAATTGACGCTGGACATGCGAACGAAGCCCTCAGGGACCGGCTGGCTGGCGAGCGCCGTGGCCAGCCCATGCTTCGAGCAGTTCGCGATGACTTCGGGAGCTAGGTAGTCGTACAGACCGTCCGCACCGACGGCCGCATAGGCGCCGGCGGCCAGTTCGGCAACCCCGCTAACCTGCCGCGCCCGTTCGTCCTCCGGCACGTCGCTACCGCCTCCACAGGCGAGACCCAGCGCCAGAGGCGCGACGGCAGCGGATGCGAGCGCCAACCTCAGCGTATCGCGACCTCCGCGTCGCCGGAAACGAGGACATCGCCGGTCTGGTTGCGGCACTCGACCTCGCATTTCGTCTCGCCGCCTTCGACGCGGACGACCCGCCCGGACGCCGTCACCGTATCGCCGGGGCGCGCCGCCCCGCGGAAGCGTATCTTCAGGCGGCCGCCCTTTAGCCACGCCTCGCCGAACGCAGTCGTCATCATCTCCGAGACGTAAGCCAGCACGAGTATGCCGTGCGCGATCGTGCCGCCGAACTGTGTTGTCGCGGCAAATGCGGGGTCGAGGTGCAGTAGATTGTGATCGCCGCTGGCGTCTGCGTATCGATTGATCTTCTCTTGCGTGATCGTCTTCGTGACCACGGGCAGCGAGTCGTTCTCCCCGAATGTCCGCACCTGCTCAGTCTGCTGCCTCATCCGGCCACCTCGCCGTTTAGCGGAAAAGTAATCGTCGCGCGGCCGGACATGATCTCCTTGCCAGTATCACTCGCAACATTCAGGTCGATGCCCATAAGCACCCAGCCCTGCCGCTCGCCGCGGCTTGCGATGCTCGCCCGCGCGACAAGTTCAGACTCTCTATCGCCGCTCAGCGAGAAGTTGATCTCCTGGCCGACATGGATTGCGCCCTCCGGCAAGCTTGCCTGCTCCAGCAGCGCGCGGAACGAACAGGCAGCGAGCGCCAGCGGAGGGTAGGAGCGATCGGGTAGGCTAACGATCGCCTTGTCCTCCACCGCCCGGACGTACTCGGCCACCCATTCCGGCGTCAGTTTGAACCTGGTCTCCGCGAACTCATGCCCCTTCGGAAGGTCAGCCAAGCTTACCGTCATCAGGACTTGGGAGCGCCGGCGAAGCGGGTGAGATCGATCACGCGGCGCTCGTGGATGCCTTCGCCGATCTTTGTGCCGCCCTCGTTGTAGGCCTCGACCTCGAAGACCACTTTGCGCCCGTCCTGCTCCTTCACGCGCCCCTTCACAGTCACCTTCTGCCCGATCGGCGTCGGCGCCATGTGCCGCACGTCCACACGATAACCAACCGAGCTCTCGCCCTGCTCCTGGAACGGGATCAGCATCTTCAGACACAATCCTTCGATGTGCCCCACCATCGCCGGTGTCGAGTACATCGGCATCGGCAGATGACGCACCCCCATCTCCGGCGTCGTCTCGATGACCATCTCCTCGGCCGTGTCCGCGGGGATCTCTTTCATGCGCTTCCTTTCGTACTATGGCAGGCCGCAAATCAGTATACGAGAAGCGGGGACGCCCAGACACCGAGAGCGGGCGAAAGTAGGGGCCGCTATGTTACTTGACAGATTAAAATTGTTTTGTAGTTTTGGGGTCGAAATATACATACAGTATGTATATTATTCGGGCCCGGGAGGCGAAGATGTCGCCCTCTCAACCAATCGGTCTACCATTGCTACCACTAGTTTCGTGACCTGCCCCCCGAAAACTAGACCATTCTAAATTACAGTCCTCCGCGTTCTGGTCTTGCCCCCGTTTCTGATCCAGGCCTTATGCAACTTTAGCGGCCCGCTCGCACCTCTGCTAAGTACTGTTCGGGAGTCCGATTGTTGAGCGCCGAGTGCGGCCTGTCTTCGTTATACTCCTTTCTCCAGGCCTCCAGGCAAGCCCGCGCCTCCGCGAGCGAGGTGAACCACGAGGCGTTCAACAGCTCCTGCCGGAGCCTGGCGTTGAACGACTCGATGCAGGCGTTCTGCTGTGGTTTTCCTGGCTGGATGAAATTGAGGCTGACGCCGTTCTCGTAGGCCCAATGGTCGAGGGCGCGGCGCGATGACCTTGAGTTCGTGACGCTGCAGTGGGTCGACTGGTTCAATCAGCGTAGGGCCTTGGCGCAATCGGCTACGTCCACCCGGCGGAGTACGAAGCGACCTGTTACCTTAAGACCCAGCCCCGCCAAGGCAGGGACTCAATGATCTGAGTCTCAATCAAACCCCGGAGCGGTTCATTGGCCCAATTCGGCGGAATTCGAAGTCAATTGTGTCATGGGCTTGGTTGACGAGATATGTTGACTCCGAAGGGATTCACACCGGGCGTCTCCGTTTAGGCCGGATGCAAAACGCCATCATGAGAACTTAGAGTTGGCCGCAAGCTAGCGCTTCATGAGGAATGGGTGTGGTTGTTCTTCTGACTGATGAGGGGTTTACCGGCTTCCACGGTTTGTCGCTGGCGTTGCTAGCAGGCGCTCTAGCGGCGGCGGGAGCCTGGAGTGTGGTTTTTGGGTGGCGGTGGCTGGCGACTCGGCCGAAGCTGCCGGACGCGGGCCTGGAAACAAGAGAGGTTGGGCCAGAACCACCGGCGATCGTAAACCTCCTCGTCAACCGCTGGAATGTGACGCGATCGGCGATCCAAGCGACACTTCTGGACCTTGCGTCCCGTAAGTACTTGGGAATCGACCAGTACGGGCAGGAGCAGTTCGTAGTGCGCCTGCGGGCTATTCCGCCCGACGCCCAAACGACTGCATACGAACGTCAGGTACTGGACCTGATTCGCAAACGTGCGACGGGTGGCTCGGCACCAGCAGAGGCGATTACTCTGGGTGAAGAGGCTGAAGCAGAGGCCTGGTGGCAGCGCTTTAGGAAGTCAGTCGCAGAGGATGCGCGCAAGCAGCGACTGGCCCGCAATCGCTGGGCGGCATTGGACTGGGCGATCCTGGGAAGTGGTCTGGCCATATGTTTCGGGCTGTTCGCGCTGGCTTTTGGAGTCGCCCACGTTGGTGGACGGAACAATTCGGGCGAAAACTCGCTCGACCTTACGGACTGGTTGGGAATCGGCCTGGTCGCCTGGATTGGAGCGATGGCCCTGCTATCGAGGTTGCGGGATTTGCGTGACACGCCGTCCGGGCGTGAGGCGTGTGCACGCTGGCTCGGAGTCCGAAAGTACCTGCGCGAGATTCATGCGTTTGACGATGTCTCTGCGGCGGCGGTAATCGTATGGGAGCGGTATCTGGCGTACGGGGTGGCCCTGGGTGTGGCGAAGGACGCTGCGCACCAACTCCCGCTCGCGCCGGACGATCCGGACACCGCGTGGAGCCGGCAGACAGGCACGTGGCGGGAGATACGCGTCGAGTACCCGCGGCATTTCGGCTACGGAGGATGGCCGCTGGGCGTTTTCGGCGGCGGACTGGCGCGGGCGGTATTCTGGGGAGGCATTGTGTTCGTGCTCTTGCCAGTAGCGGCGAGCGTGGCGTGGGACATGATCCACGACGGATTGAGCGGGGACACGACAGATACTTTCGCGATCGAAGCGGCGCTTGTCGGCATCTTTGCCGCGCTGGCTCTATTCCCTTTCGTACAACTGGTCAACGGGATAATCCGCGTGTTTCTTGGTGGCAGTGACCTGCTCAGGCGCCCACAAACGATCGAAGGAATGGTGATCAAAATACACGAAGGGATGATCGCCGTGGACAATGGGCATTCCGACGAAGTCCGTGCATGGATACCTCCTCCAGGTGCTCCGCACCTGTCTATCGGCTCCCATGTCCGTGCCACGATGAGCCCACGCCTCGCGCATGTTACTTCGGTCGAGGTTTCTACCGACTCGGGGTCAATTGCCGCCAGGGCGGCGGACTAGACCGGGTGCCGGTCTTGGGGCGGGCGCGCCGACGGTGGGCTGCCGGGAGTAAATATCTCAAATCCGTGCGGAAAGTGGGACGACGCGCAGTCGCCCGACGACTCTGGCAGTGGCCACCTCCGGGGTTGAACGTGTCGTGGCGCCGCCGGACCTCCTAAACGAGGCTCTGAATCGGCGCTCGCGCAGGCCCGACACCGAGACGCCACTGAAGTGGGTGCTAAACTGGTTGCGGGGTACCGATGCCGAAGATAACGATCCTGCCGCTCGAGCGGGTCATCGAAGCGGACGATGGTTCGACGATCATGGAGGCGGCCCACGAAGATGGCCTCTACTGGCCGACCACCTGCGGAGGCGAGGGCATCTGCACCTCTTGCGCCTGCACGATCGAGAAGGGCGAGGCCAACCTGGAGCCGATGGGGCGTGGCGAGCTGAAGACGCTAGCCGAAGAACTCAGTGAGACCGCGGTACGCGCCCGCCGACTGCGTCTCGCCTGCCAGGCCCGGGTCCACGGTGACGTGACGGTCACCAGGCGGGGTGTCCGGCCAGCCGAAGTGTCGCTCCTAACACCGGAGTAGCTCCCGCTTGTAGCCCTGCCTCATGCCGGATAGAATTGTCGGGCGAGCCTCCAATCCATGACGTACGTCATCACCGAGCCCTGCCTCGGCGTCAAAGACGCCTCATGCGTGGACGTCTGCCCCGTTGACTGCATTCACAGCACCGAGGAAGACCCTCAGTACTATATCAACCCCGAGACCTGCATCGACTGCGCCGCCTGCGAGACTGTCTGCCCGGTGAACGCCATCTTCTTCGAGGACGATACCCCGGAGCAGTGGAAGAGCTACGTCGACATCAACGCCGATTGGTTCAAGACCCACGAAGTCGGCAGCGGCTTCCGCGCCCGCACCGAACGCCACTGACCTCCTTTCTGCTTTCCATTTCTCCCGGCTCCCGCTACGCTCCTTCTTGACTACCATTTGTGCCACTCGTATTCTGTTCATGCCTGCTATAGGCACGATTAATAGCTCCACGAGGTTCTTCCCTTGGATTTTGGCCAGGTTGAGGCCTTCGCCCAGGTCGCCAACACCCACTCCTTCAGCCGCGCTGCCGAGGCGCTTCAGCTCACCCAACCGTCCATCACTGCGCGCATCCAGACCCTCGAGCGAGAGCTCGGCGAGGAGCTGTTCGAGCGTGGCAGCCGCGGCGTGCGCCTGACCGACGCCGGCAGCGCCTTTCTCCCTTATGTCGAGCGGCTGCTCCAAACACTCCAAGAGGGCCGCGACGCTGTCGGCGACGTTAAGAACGTGCAAGCCGGCTCCCTTCGGCTCGGCTCCGCGCCGACCATCTCGACTTACGTCCTGCCTCGCATCCTCAACGCATTCTGCCGCCAGTACCCCGGGGTTGATGTCGTGATCCGCACGGGCCGCTCCGAGCAGGTGATGAACATGCTCCTCGCCGATGAAGTGCAGGTGGGCCTCGTCCGCTCTCTCACCAACAGCGACGTCGAGACGATTGACCTGTACGAAGACGAGATCGTGCTCGCCGCCCCACCCGAGCACATCTTTTCGAAATACGGTCGTGCGACAGTGAATGAGGCCGCCGCTGAGCCTATTGTTCTCTTCGACCGCGGCTCTTCGTACTATGGCCTGATCAACAACTTCTTCCGTCAGGCCGGCGTGATCCCAAATGTAGCTATGGAGCTGGACTCACTAGAGGCGACGAAGCGCATGGTCGAGGAGGGCCTGGGCATCGCTCTGGTGCCATTAGTCACGATCGAGCGAGAGCTCGAGGCGGGAACCCTGGTCCGCGTCGACCTCGAGGACGCGGAGCCGATCAAGCGGCCGATCTCGCTCATCCATCGCCGGCACCGCAAGCGCCCGCGCACCGTGCAGGCCTTCATCGACACGATGGCGAAGATCTACCCGAACGGCCGCGGTTAGCTCTTCACCGCCACCCCGGGCCGCAGCGTCTTCAGGATTTCGACGTTCTCCTTGTCCGGCCCGTGGTCATCGATGCCGGGCACTTCGAGCAGGAACGGTGCCTCCGCCAGCGCGGGATGCGAGAGAAGGTTCTCGAAACCGTCTCGCCCGATGTGGCCCTCGCCGATATTCGCGTGGCGGTCGATGCCGCCCCCGAGCGGGCACTTCGAGTCGTTCGCATGTATTGCGACGAGCCGCTCCAGCCCCACGTCGCGCTCGAACTCGTCCAGCATCTTATCGAGGCCGGGACGGGTCTTCACGTCGTGGCCGGCGGCGAACGCATGCTGGACGTCGATGCAGACCTTCACCCGATCGCTGCCCGACTCGCGGATTATGGTGCCGAGTTCCGAGAACTTCGAGCCGATGGCGCCGCCCATTCCCGCCGCGTTCTCCAAGATCATCCACGCGTCGTCCGGGGTATTGTCGACCACCTTGCGCACGGACTCCACCACCTGGTTCAACTTGGCGTCATAGCCGGCGCCCATATGGCTGCCGAGATGGAAGATCACGCCCTTCGCACCGATTAGGCTCGCCGCCTTCATGTCACCGACAAGCGCCTCGAGCGAGCGGGCCAGAAGCGCATCGTCCGACGACGCCAGGTTCACGAGATAGAGGCCGTGAATGAAGGCAGGCTCGACGCCGGTCTTTTCGACCCTCTTCTTGTAGGCCTCGACTTCTGCTTCTGTGTACTTCTTGCGCTTCCAGGCGTACGGCGCGCCCGAGAAGATCTGGATCGTCTCCGCGCCCATTGCCAGCGCATTGTCGATCGCGTTCTGCACACCTCCGCCGCTACGGACGTGGGCGCCAATCTTGGGACGGAGCGCGCTGGAACCCGCCATGACGCGCGTAGTATAGCAGGCGACCGCGCCGTAAAGTCGCCCGCGACTCGCTGACTACAGCCGCTTTGCCGCCTGCTTCAGCTCCGCCCGGAAGTCTGGGTGCGCGACGACGATCAGTTCTTGGGCACGCTGCCGGTGGTTCTTGCCCCACAGCCGCGCTATCCCGTATTCCGTAACCACGGTATCGGCGAAATAGCGCGGCACTGTAATCATCGACCCCGCTTCGTGCTGAGCGACGACCCGTGAAACCGCTCCGTCCAGCGCCGTCGACGGCAGCAGCGTGATCCCGCGGCCGCCTCGTGACAGCGCCGCGCCGATCTGGAATTCCGGCTGCCCGCCCGTCCCGTTGATCATGCGCGACCCGAAGACACTCTCGGCGTTGATCTGGCCGGTCAGGTCCACCGAAAGCGCGTTGTTCATCGCGTAGAAGTTGTCGTTCTGGGCGATCGTCCGCACGTCAAGGACGCACTCCGGGTCCCGCACCTCGAACTTCGGGTTGTTCGTGACGATCTTCAGATCCTCGATATCCGACCCCGACCACGCCGACGCGATGGCGAGATTCGGGTGCAACGTCTTGCGGGCGCCGTTGATCACCCCGCACTCGACAAGCCGGGCGATCCCCGGCGCCGCCATCTCCGTATGCAGGCCAAGGTCTCGCTTGCCTTCGAAGGCACCGGCCCGCGCGAGGTACATGCTCGGCTCCCCGGCGCCGATCTGGATCGTCGCCCCGTCCGGCACCAACTCGCGCACGTGTCCGGCGATCGTCCTCGCGTCCTCCGGCGGCTGGGCGAGTCCGAGCACGCGCCGCACCTGGGCAGCTGGCAGCCGCGTCATCACCGGCCCGACCACAATCAGCCGGTCGAGGTCTTCGCCCAGCTCATCGACGATGCCCATGTACGCCTCGCGCGCGCTGTCGTCCTCCACCCGGCGCAGCCACGCCTCGACCAGCCCGCGCGTTATCTGCACCGGCGGAATCTCGACGAAGGCGTCAATCTCGCTTACGTGAACGATGTTGTCCCCGCACACGGGTCTCAGGCCGGCGTCAACCTCCGCGACTACCGTCCTCGCCCGCCGGGTGTGCGAGCGTTTGTTCCAGTTGTGCGCGCCGAACGAAACGTACCCGTGCTCGTCCGGAGGCGTCACTGAAACAAGAAACACATCAACCGTGCGGCCTTCCGGCCGTTTCTCGTCGATGTCCTTGAAGTTCAACGAGAACAGGTTCGGGAGATACGTGGCCCGTCCTTCGTCCATCGCCGGACGCGCGAAATCCCCGATAAACAGCTCGAACTCGAGGCGGAAGGTCTCTTCGTGGCCCGCCCGGTACCAGCCGGGGTCTGTTAACGGCGCGGCGACGCGGAGGTCAATCGCGACGCCGTTCTCCGTGCAGTGGCGGAAGAGCGCGCCGGGCAGCACACGCGGCCCGGCGATCGGGATCATCACCAAATCGCCCGCCTTCACGAGCTTCATAGCATCCTCGGCCGAGGCGAGCCGTCGCTTGTATTCTTCGCGCCAGTCCATGAGAGTCGCGGCCCATTATGCTAAGCGCGGCTCGGTCTGCCAAGTGACAAAGCCCCGTCAAGGCTGGACGCGTATCCCTTGCAGGGATAAAATGTTGTCCGCGATACGCCCCGAAAGAGGCCCCGATGCCCGACCGCATTCAGCAAGAGATAGAAGAGCTACTCGCCAGGCTGGAGACGTTCCCGCCCAAGCGCCCCCTCTCGTCGCGGATCAAGTACAGCATCAGCGGGTTCTTCCACAGTGTCGGGAATGCCCTCTCGAGTCTTCCGGTACCCCATCTGACCGCCGGTCACATTCTGCTGATCGCAATCGCGATGATCGTGGTCGCTTTCATGATCGGTGGTAGCTCGGACCTGATCCGCTGGGTGATTATCGTGGGATTCATTCTCTTCATTGCCGCCTTCGTGCTGTCGCTGCGGCGGCAATCGCGGCCGCAGGAGAAGATCTGGCGCGGAAAACCGATGGACCTCAACGGCCCCGGCGTCGGCGAACGCCTCCGCTCGTGGTGGCGGCGGCGGAGCCGGCGATAACCCATCCTTTAGCACCCATATCTCATCGCTCCGCCGTTCTTCCAGCTCTTGCCGCTTTCTGTGCTGTCCTGCTCGCCTCCTGCGGCGGCAGCGACAACGCCACGCCGGCGTCGACCGGGACGCAATCCCCCGCGACAAGCACGCCGGCGCCGAGCACGGCGACTGCAACCCCGGGACTCGGCAGCCCGCAATTCGAGTCGGCCCGCGCGCTCCAGCATGATCACGCGCTCTCTGTGGACATCGGCATCCGCGCCGCGGGCACAGATGGCGAAAAGCGCGCCGCCAACTACATTCGCGATGAGCTGGCGAAGTACGGATACGACGCCAGCCTACAGCCGTTCCCGATCCAGACGTTCGTTGACGTCAAGACCGCTCTCGATCTGCTCTCGCCCCAGCAGCGCCCCGTGGACGCCGCCGCCCTCGGCGGCAGCACCAGCGGCACGATCGAAAGTTCCCTCGTGTCGGCGGGACGTGGCTTCCCGCAGGAATTTCCGGCGGGCACGTCCGGCAGCGTGGTCCTCATCGAAAGGGGCGACAACACCTTCTCGGAGAAAGCCGCGAACGCCACGGCAGCGGGCGCCGCGGGCGTAATCATCTATAACAACGACTCCGGCTCGTTTAACGGCCAGCTGACCGGCGACAGCCGCATCCCTGCGGCGGCCGTCTCGCGCGAAGACGGGCAGGCGCTGCTCGACCTCGTGGACGCCGGCGCAACCACGGTGCGGCTCACCGTCGACACACGTACAGAAACCCGCGACTCTCACAATGTCGTGGCGAAGCCGCCCGGGAAGCAATGCCGCCTCGTCGTCGGAGGCCACTACGACTCGGTCCCGGCCGGCCCCGGCGCGAACGACAACGCTTCGGGCACGGCGACAGCCATCGAGATGGCCCGGGCGATGGCCGCCGACGGAACCCTTGATCCAGTCTGCTTCGTCCTGTTCGGGTCGGAGGAGCTGGGACTGCTGGGCAGCGACGCTTACGTTCGCTCCCTCTCGCCTGATGAGAAGGCCGCACTCAAGGCGATGCTCAATTTCGACATGCTGGCTGTCGGCGATGCGTGGCCGTTAGCTGGCTCGCAGTCCGTCGTGAGCATCGCTGCCCAGGAGGCAGACCGCCTCTCGATCCCGCACAGCATCGACTACGGCAGGTTCGCGACCGGCGGCAGCGACCACGCCAGCTTCATCAACAATGGCATTCCGGCGATGCTCTTCAACTGCTTCTGCGACTCGAACTACCACTCGGCCGGCGACCGCTTCGAGTTCGTCCGCGAGGACCGTCTGGCGCAGGCCGGCGCGCTCGGCATGGCGACGGCGCAGGCGCTGCTCGCCCAGTAGGCGCGCGCTTCTTCGGCAGCGCGGCTTACGCGTTCGCTTGCCCGACCTAAGCCATTACGATACGATGCGCCCGACGTAATGAGACGGTTCAGGGGCCTTCTTCCCGTTGCTATTTCTCTCGTTTCCGTTCTGTTCGCACTCGTCACCGCGTGCGGTGGAGGCGACGACCAGAAAGCCGAAATCGGACAGCTGTCAGACCCGGCCACGGTGCCCACGGCACCTCCCTGGGACAAACCGCCGGACATCGCGATCCTCGACCCGAACGCGATCACACCTGTCGGCGGGGCCGCCCCAACTCCTACGCCCGCAGCGGAAGGCGCACCAGGCGTCTGCGGGCCTAAGTACACCATCGAGTCCGGCGATACCTTCTCCAGCATCGCCGCCAAGTGCGGCACGACCACTCAGGCGATGAAGGACGCCAACCCGGGCGTCGATCCCCTCACGATACGAGCCGGCCAGGTTGTCAACGTACCGGCCCCTCAGCCGAGCCCTTAGCGATGGCAATCGAAGAGAAGAGCACTGCCGCCGAAGACCGGATCGGCGAGCTTGAGGGGCTGAAGGCTCTCAGCCGCCAGGGCGGCGGTCCCGAACGCATCGAGGCCCAGCACAAGCGCGGCAAGCTCACTGCGCGCGAGCGGCTCGACATCCTCCTCGACGAGGGCACGTTCGAGGAGATGGACGCGCTGGCCACCCACCGCTCGACCGAGTTCGGGCTAGATAAACAGAAATACTACGGCGACGCGGTCGTCATCGGCTTCGGTAAGATCGATGGACGTCTCGTGTACGTCTTCTCGCAGGACTTCACTGTCTTCGGCGGATCGCTTTCGGAAGTCGCGGGCGAAAAGATCTGCAAGGTGATGGACCTCGCGATGAAGAACGGCGCCCCGCTGATAGGCATCAACGACGGCGGTGGCGCGCGCATCCAGGAGGGCGTCGTCTCGCTTAAGGGCTACGGCGAAATCTTCACGCGCAACGTCCTCGCCTCCGGCGTAGTGCCGCAGATTTCGGTTGTGATGGGCCCGAGCGCCGGTGGTGCCGTGTACTCGCCGGCTATCACTGACTTCATCTTCATGAAGCAGGGCAGCGGCCAGATGTACATCACCGGCCCCGACGTCGTACGCGCCGTCACTCAGGAGGACGTAACTCACGAAGAACTCGGCGGCGCGCAGGTCCACAGCACCAGGACCGGTGTGGCTCACTTCGCCGTCGAGGGCGAGGAGGACACGCTGCAGGAAGTTCGGCGCCTGCTCTCGTTCATCCCGCCGAACAACATGGAGGACCCGCCTTACCTCGAGCCCGCCGATGTCCCCGACCGCCTCTGCGACGAGCTCACAGGCGTCGTCCCGCCCGACCCCAGCAAGCCCTACGACGTTCATCTCGTGATCGAGTCGATCCTCGACGACGGCGACTTTATGGAGGTGCATCACGGTTGGGCGCGCAACATCACCGTAGGCTTCGGCCGCATGAACGGCCGCGTCGTCGGCGTAGTCGCTAACAACCCTGCGCACCTTGCCGGCGTCCTCGATGTCGACTGCTCGCGCAAGGGCGCGCGCTTCGTCCGCTTCTGCGACGCCTTCAACGTCCCAATCGTCACGCTGGTGGATGTGCCAGGGTACATGCCGGGAACGGGACAGGAGCACGGCGGGATCATCGTCCACGGCGCGAAGCTGCTCTACGCCTACGCCGAGGCCACCGTCCCAAAAGTGACGGTTATCCTCCGCAAGGATTACGGCGGCGCGTACCTCGTGATGGGCTCGAAGCACCTGCGCGCGGATGTGAACTACGCCTGGCCGAGCGCCGAGATCGCAGTCACAGGCCCCGACGCTGCCGCGAACATTATCTTCCGACGCGAGATTGAGGCCGCGCAGGACCCTGAGGCCAGGCGCAAAGAGCTAATCGAGGAGTACCGGCGCAACTTCGCCAACCCCTACATCGCGGCCTCCCGCGGCTTCATCGACGATGTCATCGATCCCCGCGACACTCGCATCAAAGTCACCCGCGCGCTCGAAATGCTCCAGAACAAGACCGACACCAATCCGCCCAAGAAGCACGGGAACATCCCGCTGTAGAGTGTCGTGACATGGAATGGTTGGAGCTAATCATCATCCTGATGCTGATTGCGCTTCCTTTCCTCGCAGTCGGTTTCATCATTGGCTACGCAACAGGGAAGCCGACATCAAACCCCGTTGGCGTCATAGTGATCGGTCTGGCGATGATGGTGTTAGGTGGCATTGGGGCGACCGGATCGGTCGGACTATTCCTACCGCTCGGCGCTTTGCTGGCATCATTTGGATTCAGCCGCCGATGGAAGGGTAGGCACTACTCAACCGCATGACCGTCAAAATCACCGATACCACCATGCGCGACGGCCACCAAAGCCTGCTCGCCACGCGCATGCGAACCGAGGACATGCTTCCCATCTCGCCGGAGATGGACGACGCCGGCTTTCACAGCGTCGAGGTCTGGGGCGGCGCAACCTTCGACACCGCCCTCCGCTTCCTGCGCGAGGACCCCTGGGATCGCCTCCGCGAGCTCAAGAAGCGGTTCAAGAAGACGCCCCTCCAGATGCTCCTCCGCGGCCAGAACGTCGTCGGCTACCGGCACTACGCCGACGATGTCGTCGAGAAGTTCTGCCAGCTCGCCGTCAAGAACGGCATGGACATCTTCCGCATCTTCGACGCCGTCAACGACCTCCGCAACCTCGAGACTGCCATCAGGGCTGTCAAGAAGGCCAGCGGCCACGCCCAGGGGACAGTCTGCTACACGATCAGCCCCGTCCACACCCCTGACATGTACGCAAAGCAAGCGAAGCAACTCGTCGAGATGGGCTCGGACTCCATCTGCCTGAAGGACATGGCCGGCCTCCTCCACCCCTACGATGCCTACACGATCGTTAAGAGCATCAAGGAGGCCGTGAGCGTCCCCGTCCAGCTCCATTGCCACTGCACGAGCGGCATGGCCGAGATGTCGTACGTCAAGGCAGTCGAGGCCGGGCTCGACATCATCGACTGCGCGCTCTCGACCCTCTCGCAGGGCACCTCGCAGCCGCCGACGGAGTCCCTCGTCGCCACCTTCGAGGGGACGGAGCACGACCCGAAGCTCGACCTCGAACAGCTCGCTCACCTTGCGGACTACTTCGGCGATGTTCGCAAGAAGTACGCGGCCTTCGAGGGCAATGTGCGCGTGGACGCCGGCGTACTGCTACACCAGGTGCCCGGCGGCATGATCTCGAACCTCGTCTCGCAGCTGCGGGAGATGGGCGCCGCCGACCGTCTCAAGGAAGTCCTCGACGAGATCCCGCGCGTCCGCGCCGACCTCGGCTATCCGCCGCTCGTCACGCCGACCAGCCAGATCGTCGGCAGCCAGGCCGTCCTCAACGTGGTCCGCGGCGAGCGTTACAAGCAGGTCTCGAAGGAAACCCGCGCCGTCGTTCTTGGCCAGTACGGCGAGACACCGGCCCCGATCCCCGACGACGTGCGCAAGAAGATCGCCCCGGACGCCAAGCCCGTCAAAGGCCGCCCCGCCGACGAACTCCAACTCGAATTTGAGAAGGCCAAGGCTGAAATCGGCCCTCTCGCCCACTCGGACGAAGACATCCTCTCGTACGTCCTCTTCCCGCCCGTCGCCCGCGAGTTCTTCGAATGGCGCGAAGCCGGCGATGGGCTTGAGCCCGAGGTAGTCGCCGCGATCGCCGCCGCCCTCTCCCAAGACCACCACGCCACTCCCACCCACGATGGCGCGAGACCCGGCGCCGCGGAGAACGCGTGGAAAATCGCTGGGCGGCGACGCCTTATGCGGCAATGAGCACCCCGCGCTCTCTCCTCAATTCCCATTTCCCATTTCGCATCTCCCGCTCTCCATGAAGCTCCTCATCGGCGACCAGGAGTTCGATGTTCAGCCGGCCGGCGATGCCGTGAATGTCGCCGGCACAGACTATGCCGTACGCATCGTCCAACAGGGCAACATCGCCACCGTATACGTCAACGAGAAGCCGTTTGCCGTTCAGCTTCCGTCCGAACTGCCCGACGAAGGCGCCGTCAAGCTCCTCGTCGACGCCAAGGAGTACGACGTCGAGGTCAAGGGCCGCGCCGGCGCTCGCCCGCGCCCGAAGGCCGCCGCGAAGAAGACCTCCCCCGCCGCGGCAGGCGCGGTGACGGCCCAGATGAC
>VBEJ01000282.1 GCA_005882985.1 Chloroflexota bacterium | reverse complement strand
CGTCGCTAGGATCCCGATCTCGTCGGCCGTGATGATGCCGCTGCGCACCGTCAGGTCGCCCATAGCGACCAGTCTCGCCGTTCTCACCAGCCTTAGGATTGGCTTCGTGAGTTGATGCGTCAGGTACAGGCCTATCCCGAGGACCAGCGCGATCCCGACCCCGAACAGGAGCATCACCTTCGTTCGGGTGCTGCTTCCCTCGTTGAAAATGAAGTCTGTCGATAGTCCCACCGAGTACAAGCCCACGACCTGCCCACGCAGTTCCAACCGGCCGTAGAGCAAGTCATATCCGCGGCTGAACAGCGACCGCTGCTCGCGCACTACGCTGCCCTTTATCGAATCGTCGAGGATGGCCGGCGGCATATTGAGACTTGCTTCCTCCGCGGAAGCCCGTTCGCCGATCGGGAACGTTGACGTCAGCGGGTTTCCCGTGAAGTCGTACACCGTCACGTCCGCCAGCGCTTCGGCCTTCGACTGGCGGACAAACGTCTCCAGCGTCGTCCCGACGAGGACCACGCCCGCGCGGCCGCTGTCAGTAACGATGGGCCCTGCCGTCCAGAGCACGTACCCGCTGCTCGTCTCGATGATTTGCGCGAACTTGTCGCCCCGCTCATCGGACTGGCCCTGGAGTACTCGCTGGACAAGAGGCCACGACGCCGGAAGATCGGTATCGGACACTTGCTCGTAGGTCAGGCTGCTCGCGTTCGCGAGGCGCAGCGCCGTCACGCGGTTCCCCTGCGCGTCCAGCACCTCGACCCTCTCGACTGCTGCATTCGTGGCGATCGGCTGGACCAGCGACATCAGTGTCCCGCGGTCGCCCGTCTGCACCGCGTTGGCCACGCCGTCGGTGAACGCGACCGCGCGCACGGTCTCCAGGTGTTCCTTCTCTTTGCGGACGACTTTATCGGAGGTGACGCGTCCCGCCTCCGCTAGCTGGTTCTCGAACCGCTCCTGTAGCGAGTCCGTGACCGCCTTCGTCGCCAGGTAGCTTCCAATAACCGCGAGTACCACGGTCAGAAAGGCATACGGCAGTACGATCTTCCAGCGGATGTGGCGAAACGGCCACGAGAGGACGCGCGTCGACACCCACTGCGACCCAGCGCTGGCAGCAGACATCTCAAATGTAAATGATGGGTACTTTCACCCGTTTGTTACCGTTCGCCCGAGCGCACCCTCTCTCGCGGATCGTCCCGGCGGCTCGCACCTCCTTCATCCGTTCGCCCTGAGCAGCCCGCCCGGCGGGCGTCCGTCGAAGGGCTTCGCACCTCGCACCTCGTACCTCGTATCTCGCACCTCGCCATCCCAAGTCTTGAGTCCCGAGTCGCGAGTCCAAATTCTTACCCCTACCTCCAGCCCCTTCCATCCAGAACCGAGACCCGTTATCATCTTTAGTGGGCGACGAAGCCCCCTCAGATTGGGGGTACATGACAGCCAAGTACATCTTCATAACGGGCGGCGTGGTTAGCTCCGTCGGCAAGGGCATCACCACCGCCGCCATCGGCCGCCTTCTCAAGGCCCGCAACGTCTCCGTCGTCGTCCAAAAGCTCGACCCTTACCTCAACGTCGACCCCGGTACCATGTCCCCGTACCAGCATGGCGAGGTCTACGTCACCGCCGATGGCGCCGAGACCGACCTCGACCTCGGCCACTACGAGCGCTTTCTCGACCAGGACCTTGGCCGCGCCTCCTCCGTCACGACCGGCCAGATCTACCAGGCGGTCATCTTGCGCGAACGCCGCGGCGACTACCTCGGTCGCACAATCCAGCCGATCCCCCACGTCACCAACGAGATCAAGGACCGCATCCGCGGCATCGGGCGC
>VBEJ01000285.1 GCA_005882985.1 Chloroflexota bacterium | reverse complement strand
GTGAGATGTGCGACGAGTGCGGCATCGATAGCGTTGCCGGTCTCTGGGCGGCTAAGCGTCAACCGCGCGAGTGCGCCACCGGTTTCAAGCGAGAGGGTTTGTCCGCGCATGGGCGTTCGAATTGTAGCAAAGGGTGCCGAGGCGGGCGAGCGACGCCGCTTGTCGCTGCTGACCTCGCCTGTTATCATCCCGCCTACACCAAACGGAGGGAGTATCGCCCCTTGCCCGATTCCGCCCTGGCCGACACACGCGTCATCGACCTCTCGCAGGGAATCGCGGGGCCGTACTGCACTCGGCTGCTCGCGGACCTGGGAGCCGAGGTTATCAAAGTCGAGCCGCCGGAGGGGGATTACGCCCGGCGTCTCGGGCCGTTTCCGAACAACGTTCCTCATCACGACACAGGCGGCCTCTTTCTCCACTTGAACGCCAACAAGAAGAGCGTGACGCTCGACCTCGAAACGACGAGCGGGCGGGTGGTGCTTCGCAAACTGTTGGCGAACGCGGACGTGCTCGTCGAGAGCGAGCCGCCCGGGGTGATGGCGAGCCGGGAGCTCGGCTTCGAGCAGTTGAGGGAAGAGTTCCCGCAGCTCGTTTACTGCTCGGTTACGCCGTTCGGGCAGACCGGGGCGTACGCGTCGTTTAAGGGCAATTCGCTGGCGGCGATGGCGCTGTCAGGGCTCATGTACATCACCGGCGACCCGGACGAGGAGCCGCTCTGCACGGGCGGCGAGCCGGCGGAGTATTTTGGGGCGCTCCACGCGTGGGTGGCAGTCCTCGCCGCGGTCGAGCACCGAGCCAGGACCGGCGCGGGGCAGCATATCGACGTCTCGATGCTGGGGGCGCTGGGCTGCGCGGACGAGTACAACACGACGATGTACGCCTACCTCGGCGCGATCCGCAAGCGGTTCTATTCTCGGCACTCGATCCCGACCTACCCGAGCGAGATTTTCCCCTGCCGCGACGGGAGCATCGTCGTGATCGGCGGGGCGACGGGCTTCCCGCTGATGATGGCTGTGCTGATCGAGCGGCCGGAGCTGGAGAGCAACCCGCTGTTCCAGAACCTGTGGCTGCGCTTCATGCAATGGGAGAAGTTCGAGGAGATCCTGCGGCCGTACCTGGCGAAGCAGGACTGGGAGGACCTGCTGACGCGAGCGCAAGAGCTGCGCATCCCCTTCGCCGCGGTGCTGGACGCGCGCACCTTGCTCGAGAATGAGCACCTGCGCGAGCGCGGCTTCTTCGCGGAGATCGAGCACCCCGAACTGGGGAAAGTGCCGATCGCGGCCTACCCCTTCAAGATGTCGGAGACG
>VBEJ01000284.1 GCA_005882985.1 Chloroflexota bacterium | reverse complement strand
GATGCGCTCGAGCATCGCGCCGCGGTCGTCATCAGTGTTCGGTATGTAGGGGTGTGGGCTGCTGGCGCTCATTCAGCGCCTTGCGCTATGAAGTCGTCGTACTCCTCAGCCGAGAGCAGCTTGTCGATCTCGCCGGAATCGCTCAGACGGACGCGCAGCATCCACCCTTCGCCGTACGGAGAATCGTTAACCAGCTCCGGACTGTTTGCTAGCGCGGCGTTCGCCTCGACGACCTCTCCCGTCACAGGTGAAAACAGCTCCGAGACGGCCTTGACGGACTCGATCTCGCCGAACTTCTGCATATGCGAGACGCCGGCGCCGGCCGCAGGCAGGTCGACGAATACGATGTCGCCGAGCTGGTCCTGCGCGTAGTCCGTAATACCAACGGTGCCAATAGCCTGCTCTGAGCTTGCCGAACGGTCTGATTCGACGCGTACCCACTCGTGCTCCTTCGTGTACTTCAAATCGCCGGGGCTGGGCAAAACGTCTCCTTCCCTCGTCTATGCGCGCTTGGGTCTTTTGTAAAACGGCCGCGGGACAACTCGCACGGGGAGAGGCTTTCCCCGCACGTCCACCTTCAACTCCGTGCCCTCGGCTGCCAATTCCGGCGCGACGAAGCCGATGCCGATGCTGACGCCGAGCGTCGTCATCTCGTGTGACGACCCAATCGAGGCCGACTTCCCACGGGTTTGTCTCCTCGTCGATGTCGTTGCCATACAGCAGCAGGGCCGCCTCGAGCCTCAGGGTGTCGCGCGCGCCCAACCCGGCCGGTTGCACCCCAGCATCGAGCAGCGCCCGCCACAGCTCGGGCCCCGCCTCCGCCTCGATGACCAGTTCCAGCCCATCCTCTCCGGTGTACCCCGTTCGCGAAGCGAACACCATCCGCCCCCGCCATTCCGTCTCGCCGCAGCGCCGCGGCCTTAGCGAGCGAACAAACTCACCGCTGATCACGCCCTCCAACCGCCCGAGAGCTTCCGGACCCTGCACTGCGATCATCGCCGTCGACGCATGGCGGTCGATCAAGCGCGCGTCCCATCGCCCGATGTGCTCCTGCATCCACCCCTTCATTTTCGGTGCGTTCGATGCATTCACAACAACGAGATACCGTTCGGGTTCGAGGCAGAAGACGTAGATGTCGTCCAGGATACCCCCGTCTTCCCGGCACGAAGCCGAATAGTGGCCCTCTCCGAGCGTCAGGCGCGTCATATCCCACGTGCTGATGTAGCGCAGAAAGCGCCCCGCATGTTGCCCGCGTATCTCGAACCGCCCCATGTGCGAGACGTCGAACATCCCTGCACGCTGCCGTACGGCGTTGTGCTCCTCGACGATGCCCGCGTACTGCACCGGCATCGCATACCCGGCGAACGGCACCATCCGCCCGCCGAGCCGCTTGTGCTCGTCGTAGAGCGCCGTACGAAGAAGAGTTCCGGCAGCCGCTTCGTTTAGTGCCATTTGCTCATTGACCGCATTTCTGCGCCAGCCTAAGTTTACTCCGGTGCCCCGGTAGCTCAATCGGAAAGAGCACGATTCTCACGAAGTCGAGGATGTGGGTTCGAGTCCCACCCGGGGCACCTGGCTTAGCTCGTGACAACTCGTTGCGAGGCTGCTAAAATAAGCGCGACTTCGTGAGAGAGGCTCATCCAACTGAGCTACCGAAACGGAGCGGATCACAAGTCCGCTCCGTTTTCTCTTGCCTCCAACCACTTCCGCCGTCCGCCCTCCTCTGCGACTAGCCTCCCCAGCCCCGGAAACGGTGCGTGCACCGAAATCAGCAGCGCCCGCTTCTCCACCGCCCAGTCCATCATCCGCCGCTTCGTCGAGAGCGACACGAGTGGCAAGACATCGAACGCCGAGATCCAGGCCAGCCGTTCCAGCATCACCGGCACCTGCGAAAGCTCGCCGACACACAGCCCGTACCGCCCGCACGACTCCAGCTCGATCACGCAATGGCCTTCCGTGTGGCCCGGCGCAGGCATGACTCGAACTCCCTTCGCAACTTCTACCTCACCCGCGACGAGCTCCACCTGGCTCGCGTCCTGAAGCGGCTCGAAGTTCTCTAGGAGATAGGTGCCGCGAGTTCGCTCGTTGGGGTGGCTCGCAGCCTCCCATTCGCTTTTCCCGATGAAGTATCGGGCGCGCGGGAACGCCGGAACGGGCACGCCGTCCCCCATCATTGTGTTCCCGCCGCAATGGTCGAAGTGCAGGTGCGTGTTGATGACGATATCGATTTCATCGAGCGATACGCCTTCCGTCCGCAGATTCTCGAGTAGCCTGCCACTTTGCTCGATCGTCATCGCTCCCGGCGCCCTTACCGGCTTGGCGCCAACACCCGTGTCGACCAGAATCGTCTTGCCCTCAGAACGGATCAACAGCGAATTAAGGCCCACCGGAATGCGGTTCTTATCGTCGAGGTCCGGTGTGTACCGCTCCCACATTACTTTCGGCACGAGGCCGAAGGTCGCTCCGGCGTCCTGCCGGATAATACCGTCGCTGACGACGAGCAGTTCGAGATCCCCGAGGCGGAACCAGTTGCCCATCGGACGTGAACATAGGCCGTGCCAGCGAGAGGGTCAAGCGTCCTCGCGCAGCCCAGCACTTTACGCTGCATGCACGCGAAGCCTCTAGCAGGCCGTCAGATCGTCGTTTACCGCTCCGCGGCGGGAGCGGCCCGGGCTATTCGCGTGCGGTACCAGTAATAGGCGGCGCCGGCACTGCTCAGGGTCAGGACGGA
>VBEJ01000283.1 GCA_005882985.1 Chloroflexota bacterium | reverse complement strand
AAGGGGCTTTCCTGGTCCCGACTCTCGTCACCTACGAAGTCCTCTCCGAGCGCGGCGAGCAGCTAGGCATGGCGAAGTCGAGCGTCGAAAAGATCCGCTACGTCGGCGCTTCCGGCGAGGACTCCATCCGCATCGCGCGGGAGGCGGGCGTCCGCATCGGCTCCGGCTCCGACCTCCTCGGCGAACCGATGCGCGAGAAAGCCCGCGAGCTCGTCCTCCAGGCGCGCGTCATGGGCCCGATGGGAGCGATCATCGCCGCTACGAAGACCAACGCCGAGCTCTTCGGCTTGTCCGACCGCATCGGCACCGTCGAGGAGGGCAAACAGGCGGACCTCATCCTCGTCGACGGCGACCCTCTCTCAGACATCGAGGTCCTCACGGACGCCTCCCGCATTCGCCTCGTCTTGAAAGCGGGCGCGGTTGTGAAGGACCTGGATTCAGGCCAAGCACGGTCAGTGGCCGTAGGGGCGCAGCACGCCTCGATTTCGGTCTCAGGCCATTAGCTCGATGCGTTCGGTATCTCGAATGCCGCACGCAACCCGGAATGCTGCGCCCGGCCATTCCGCTTATTCGCTAATCATTCGCTGACGATGCCCAACGCCGACCGCGACCGCCTCAAGACCACCTTCGACGAAGTGGCCGAGACGTATGACCACGCTCGCCCCAGCTACCCGGAGCAGGTCTTCGTAGACCTGATCACTCTCGCGAAGCTCCCACCCGGCGCGCACCTGCTCGAGATCGGCTGCGGAACCGGCCGCACCACTCTCCCGCTCGCCCGGCGCGGCTTCGCAATTACCTGCGTCGAGCTGGGCGAGAACCTCGCCGCCGTCGCCCGCCGCAACCTCTCCGCCTTCCCCGAAGTCCGCGTCGTCGTCGCTCCCTTCGAGACCTGGGACGCCGGCGGCGAGACCTTCGATCTCGTCTACGCCGCCGCTTCCTGGCATTGGCTCGACCCCGACATCCGATATCGTAAGGCGGCAGCCTTGCTGAAGCCCGGCGGCTCACTCGCGATCATTAATGGAGGGCACGCCTTTCCGACGGACGCCGACTGCTTCTTCTTCGAGATACAGGATGTCTACCGCGAGCTCGGCATGGAGCCGAAAGGCGAGCAGTGGCCGCCGCCGCTACCCGAGGATGTGCCCGACATGCGGGAAGAGATCGAAGCGACAGGCGTCTTCACTGACTTCGAGTCCCGCCGCTACGTCTGGGAAACGATGTACACGGCCGAAGAATATATCGCGCTGCTAAACACCTTCTCGGGCCACATCGCCTTGGACCCGGACAAGCGAGAGTACCTGTACCGTCACGTGCGAGACCGCATCAACGCTCGCCCGGACGCCAGCGTCCGCCGCCACTGGCTCGCCATCCTCAATCTAGTTCGGAAGCGCTAAGACGCGCCCGACCGATCGCCAACGCCATTACCCAACCGTCGTCCTGAGCGGCGACCAGCTTCGCGCGGGAGAATCTCGCCACTCCGCGAAGGGATCTGGGGTGGGGCCGACGCCTGCCCGCAGCTAGTGTGCCAGGTGGACTCACCCCCGCGCCGAATCGGGGCAGAGTACCTCCACGAGATCCGCTGTCACGCTTCCGTCGCCCTCACGATGGCCCTCCGCCCGCACCAGCGTTGCTGCGCTGACGTTCCCGGTGACCGCTGTCGACGAGGTGATACGGAGGACCGCGACCGTTCCGCCTACGTCAACCAGCAGGACATCTCCGTCGTACGACAGCACGCTTGCGTACTCCAATCGCACATGCCTTCCGTTCTCCCGAATTACCGGCGTACCGTTTCCTGCCGAGCACCCGTCTGGCGCAGGTGTTGGCGTCGCCGGGGGCGGCGTCACTGCGAGCGTCGGTTCGGGAGTCGGCTGGGGAGTCGCTTGCGGTGTCGCTTGCGGTGTGGGCGCCGCGGTTGCCGGCTTCGTCGGCGCTGGCTGCTGTTGATGCGGGGTCGGCGCCGTCGGTCGCGGCCCTCCAGGAGCGGCGAGCGCCGCGAGCACCGCTGACCCCGGTGTAATTGTGGGCTGTCCCGGCTCCCCGGACGGATCACTTTCGGTCGGGGATTCCTCCGGCGTCGCCGGGCCCGGCGCGCTCTCGCTCCCGGCCGAATTCTTCC
>VBEJ01000291.1 GCA_005882985.1 Chloroflexota bacterium | reverse complement strand
ACCGCCACCGCCGAGGTGACGCCCGGCACGACCACGAATACAATGCCCGCCTCCCGCAATGCCGTCGCCTCCTCGCCACCGCGGCCGAAGACGAACGGATCGCCGCCCTTGAGCCGCACGACTTGCTTTCCCTCCCGGGCCTTCTCGATCAGCAGCCGGTTGATCGCCTCCTGGTCGTGGGATTCACCCGCGATCTTTCCCACGAAAATCAGCTCGGCGTCCGAGCGCGCCTCCCTCAGCAATGCCTCGCTCACCAACCGGTCGTATACGATGACGTCCGCTTCCTTTAACCGCCGTAGCCCGGCGACCGTGATTAACCCCGGGTCTCCGGGTCCAGCGCCGACGAGATATACCATCCCCGGCTCGCTCACGCCGTCGCCTCGAGCAACTCACTCGCGCCTTCGTCCATCAGTCGTTCCGCCAGCATTAGACCCAGGGCGGCCGGGGCGTCCCTCGTCCCGTCGAGTTCACCGCGGAAGACCCGGCCACCCTCGGGATCGCCGATGAGGCCGCTCAGCCGGAGGCGTTCGTTCGAGACCGTGGCGAGCGCGGCGATAGCTGCGTGGCAGCCCCCGCCGAGCCGCCGCTCGAACGCCCGCTCAGCGCTCACGGCGGCGCGGGTCTCCGGGTGGTCGACCGCAAACACCGTCGAAAAGGTAGCAGCGTCGTCCGTCCTCACCTGGACCGCCAGAGCGCCCTGGCCGGGCGCCGGCAGCATCTGTTCGAAGTCGAAGATCTGTGCCGCGCGCTTCGTCCAGCCGAGCCGGGCGAGTCCGGCGGCAGCGAGAACGACCGCATCGTATTCGCCGCTTTCGACTTTCCGGATGCGCGTGTCGACGTTCCCACGTATATCCGCGATGCGCAGGTCTCCGCGCAGTGCGGCCAGCTGTGCAGCCCGGCGCGGGCTGCCGGTGCCGACGATGGCGGCGGCAGGAAGCGCGGCCATCTGGGCGTTGTGGCGGCTTACGAGCGCGTCTCGTGCGTCTTCGCGCGCGAGCACGGCGGCGATTGCGAGACCAGAAGTCTCCTCGACGGGCAGGTCCTTCAAGCTGTGCACAGCGATATCGATCTCATGCTCGAGCAAAGCGCGCTCGAGTTCGATGACGAACACACCACGACCCCCGATCTCGCTCAGGGACGCGGCCGAACGGTCGCCGGCGGTGCGGATCGTGCGCACTTCGAAGGCCGCATCGGGGACGGCCGCATGGAGAGCGGCGAGGGCGATTTCGGTCTGCCGGAGCGCTAGCCGGCTGCCCCGGGTGGCAACGATGAGGGCGCGAGGCGACACAACGTCAGCCGCCTCTCGAGTAAGTCCTGTGGCTTTGCGCGGTCGGCAGGTCGAACAGGTCCTCGAGCGCCTCCATATAGAGTCCCTTGTCGGCGCCGTCTTCCAGCCGTGCAATAGCGCCGCGATGACGGGCACGATGTCGAGCGAGCTCCACCAGTCGAGAAAAGCCGACACCTCTTCTTCGATTATCGCCTCCACACGCTCGACTTCGCGCTCCCGGCCGTTCATCCCGCTCGCTGTCACCGCCTCGATATCGTCAATGTCGAACAGGTGCACGCCGGGTATTTCTCGAACGGCCGGGTCAATATCTCTCGGGACCGCAATATCGATGAATAGCAGCCCGCGTCCGTTCCGTCCGGCCATGACCGGCTGAACTTCGCGCGGGCCGACCATGAAGCCGTCCGCCGCCGTGCCACTGATCACGATGTCGGCGCCCGCCAGCGCTACCGGCAGGTCCGAGAGCGCGACCGCACCCGCCGTCCGGCCCATCTCCGCCGCCAGCTCTCGCGCCCGTTGCAGCGTCCGGTTCGCAACGACAATCTCCGCGCCGCCCGCGTCGGCAAGCGCGCGTGCGGCGAGCTTTCCCATACTTCCTGCGCTGATGACCAGGACAGTCTTGCCCGCGAGGTCGCCCAGCCGTTTGCGCGCCAGAGCGACCGCTGCCGACCCGACCGACACGGCGTGACGCCCGATGTACGTCTCCGTCCTCGCTCGCTTGCCGGCGCCTATCGCGGAGTGGAAGAGCTTGGAGAGCGTCCCGTTAAGTGTGCCCGCGTGCGTCGCGACAGACATTGCCTCGCGCACCTGTCCGAGGATCTGCGATTCGCCCAGGACCATCGAATCGATGCCCGCCGCCACGCGGAATAGATGACGGGCGGCCGCGTCATGCTGGTACGTATAGAAGCGCGATGTGTCGATCGCCGTGCCCTTGACGCCGTTGAGCAGCGAAATGAGCAGGGGCTCGTGTGTGGGCCCTTCCGGCATGGTCGCGTAGACTTCCGTCCGGTTGCAGGTCGACAGCAGGACAGCACCGCCGAGCGCTTCGCCCAGCCGCGCGACAGCCTCAGCCGTCTCTTCGGGCGAGAACGCGAGCTGCTCTCGCTCTTCCACCGGCGAGGTCTGATGGTTCAGACCGGCGACGGTGACGACCGTCGGTTCCGATTTCATCCAGCGCTCACCGGTTGCGACAGCGACCGCAGCAGCCGCGCCTTGGCTTCCGGCCGCTTGCCCTCAGCGAGGAGCCGCCGGAGATCGGCGTCCAGCGCTCTGTTCCACACCTCTGAGTCGACGAGGGCCCCCTTCTCTCGAAGTTCGGCCCTTACCTCGGCGGCCAGTTCGAGCATCAGCGCCCAGTCCTCGGTGAGAAA
>VBEJ01000290.1 GCA_005882985.1 Chloroflexota bacterium | reverse complement strand
GCTGGAACAGCGGCGGTTGGATCGAGTCGATGATGTAGACGGGCTTCTCGGCACGAAGCGCGTCGATCGTCAGGCCGACGGTCTCGGGGTCATAGGAGTACACGTAGTCATAGAAGTACCTGGCCGCGGGACGCCGGTCAGC
Source organism: Chloroflexota bacterium (assembly GCA_005882985.1). Taxonomy (GTDB): domain Bacteria; phylum Chloroflexota; class Dehalococcoidia; order SM23-28-2; family RBG-16-64-32; genus CF-163. Next base: position 1,561 of record VBEJ01000290.1, on the reverse strand, counting down.
GTAAAAGTATATCTGTGACTCGCGGCCCAGGTTGAAGACGGTGTCGTCGGGAGTTGTGTGTGCGGCGATATAAGCGCCGAGGAACTCGCTGTTCTCCGCCCACTGCGTGTGGTAGAAAGTGTCCGGCGCGACCCGCTGTTCAGAGCGCCGCGGCGCCAGGTAGAGGGCCGAGTTCGTCACAAGTGCCAGAACGCTGAAGGCAGTCACCGCCAACAGGACCGACCGAGGCGCTCGTTTGCTCCCTCGGCCTGGCAGATATTCCGCTGCCAGCAGTGCGGCCAGCACGGCGGCCGCCGGAAGCGCCTGGAGGAAGTAGTGAGGATAGAAACGCCCGGCCATTGCAATCCCCGCGATCGAGCCGGCCGCCCAAGTGACCAGAAGGTAGTCAAGCGCGCGCTTGCGCCTTAGAAGAAGCTTGACGAGACCAACGCCCGCCGCGGCGAGCAGGGGCGCAGCGATCGCGAACACGAAGGCGCCGCCCGCCGCGAGGTTGAGGGCACGGTCGCCAAAAGTCAGGGCCGCGATATAGAGCCCGTTGTAAGACACGTTGGCATACGCCATATCTCCCAATGCACCGGCCGCGAAGAACGGCGAAGCAATGAGCGCCATCGCACCTGCGGTGCCGGCGGCCAGGAATACGAGCGGGGCCGCACGTCCGATAACCGGGTTCCTGCTACGCCAGCCCCAGATGCCGGCCGTTAGAGCGAGCGCGGCGAGGTTCCAGACAGCGACCTGCTTCGTCATCAACGCGAGCGCCCCGAGAACTCCAGCGGCCAGGAACCAGCCTAAGCGTCCGCTTCGCACCCCCAGTGTGAAGGCCAGCAGCGACGCGACCATGGGGAGCAGCATGTACGCTTCGGTATTCGAGTGAAGCGCAACGAAGGGAAGGCCGGTGGACAGGGCGAACGCTGCGGCCGCCAGGTATGCCACGCGCCGCGAGAAGAGCAAGCGTGATTCGGCAAACAGGGTCAGGGTGGTGAGGCTGAGCAGAAGCGCCGCCACAAGACGCGGCGCGACGTCATCCTCCCCGAAGACGGCAAAGGCCAGCGCGTACCAGCCGAAGACCAAGGGGGGCTTGTTGTCGAACAGGTCTCGGTACGGAATTTGCCCGTTTAAGAGCCCACGCGCGATGATCGCGTAGACACTTTCGTCGCGCTCGAACGGGGCATTGAGGAAGGGCAGGTAAAGGAGGACGGGGAGCAGGCAGAGGAGGGCGAGTAGGCCAGGGCCGAGCAAGGCGCGCAATCGCGGCGTGGGGCGAAGGGCGACTCGCGCGACCTGCATGGCGTCGGTGCTCCTTGGGGGATACTATAGTAACGGTTTTTTCGTTAGTCAAGTCCGGCCATGATGGCGAAGGCGGCCGGCGGGTCGGGGCGACGAGACGGGGTTCCGCCCCGCAAGGCGGAAGATTTTCCCGTATTGACGCTCCGCTTTTGCTGCGCTAAAAACGACCGCGGAGAGTGTTCGCACCCCCCTCGAGCAAGGCCGGTCGCACAAGCCTCCCCTTCGGCTTGACCGGCCTAAATCGCTGGTCGAGAGCCCATATCGACTGGCGCAATAT
>VBEJ01000289.1 GCA_005882985.1 Chloroflexota bacterium | reverse complement strand
CTTTCTATCGCCGTCGCCGCTTGCGGGCGACTGTCCAGCCGCCGCTGCATCTCGCGCAGGTGCTCCCAGGGGTGCTCGAGCGCGCGGCGGAAGCCGCGGCGGGCCGTCCACCGTTTTTCGCCGCGCTGAATCTGCGCGGTGCGGACCTCCGGTGTGACGCGCTCGATCTGAGCGTCCAGAAGCTGCCAGAGGTCAGTCAACCGCGGCGCCAGCTCGCCGGCCTCGGCGCTCTCGATCGCCTGCAGCGCTTCCTTCACGCCTTCCGGCTTGCCGATGCCTGAGGCGCGAAAGTACTCAGGTTCGGAGGTGGCGACGTGGCCGATGATGTCGCGGAGCGCGCGACCTTTCCCGGTCTTGGCGGAGAGCTCGCCTTTTGGGACCCGGCCGATGAGGTCTTCGAGCTCCTCGCCGAGCCACTGCAAGCGGCAACGGTAGGCACTTTCGTCTTTTTTCGTGACCGGTTCGAAGTCGGGCGCGAAGCCCGGAGCCGGATCGCCCTGGCCGATCCACGAGCCTTCGGTCACGTGCGCTGCGATCTTCGTGGTGAAGGGCCCGTCCGGGTTGACCTTCTCGCCGTGGCGCTTTAGGAATCGGAGGAACTCGCGGATCTCGCCGGGGGTCGCCTCGAGCGCCGCCTCTGTCGTCGCCCCGTTGGCGATGCAGCCGAGCAGGTCGAACAGGTGAACCATAGTCGTCTTCATCTTCGGGCCGGACTCGACGTGGAGCGCGTACTCCGTCACAGCCGTATCTCGCCGTCGACGACGGTCACCGCGTGGCCCCCGATCTCCGCGCGACCGTCAGTGTCCAGTACCCGCACACACACGCGGCCATCGCGGCCCATCTCGGTTGCCTGGGTTGCGATGTACTCGCGGCCCGTTTTTTCCAACAGGCCGTGGTGGACGAGATACGCCGGCAGAGCGGCGTTGGCACTGCCCGTGACCGGGTCCTCCGGCACACCTGCCACCGGCGCGAAGCAGCGGATGTGGACGGCGAACTCCCCGCCGTTGACGAAGGCAAATGCAGCGACGCCCGTGACGGTCGGGCTGAGCTTCGCAAGCGCGGACATGTCCGGCTTGAGCGCCGCCACCTCGGACTCGGTCTCGAATCGGACGAAGAGCCAGGTGGGGCCGTTGCGGAAGGCGGTAGGAGCCGGCGACTCGGCTATTCGGCAGCCAAGCACCTCTGACAGGGTTGAGGACAATTCGGGTTGCTCGCCGATAAGCTTCGCCTCCGGGGCCTCCACCCAGATCCGGCGGTTCTCCGCTCGCTCTGAGCCTGTCGAAGCCTCGATCCGCAGAGGAAGGTTGCCCGCCCCGCATTCTTGCACGAGCCTGCCGTCTTTGGGAGCGACGACGTTGGCCTCCAGGACCGCGTGACACGAGCCGATTGTCGGGTGCCCGGCGAAGAGCAGCTCGTGCACCGGCGTGAAGATGCGCAGCCGGTAGGCCGGCCCCGCGATTGTCGGCTTCAGGACGAACGTCGTCTCGGAGAGGTTCGTCCAGTTGGCTACGCGCTGCATCTGGTCGTCTGTAAGGTCGTCGGCGTCAAGAACAACCGCGACGGGGTTGCCGTAGAGCGGCCGCGACGTAAACGCATCGACCTGCTTGAAACGGTATGTCTTCAATTGATTGGCTCCTTTGGAGTTCTGACCTAGCGCGTGGTTGCTTCGCGGCCCCTCTCCGTCTCAACGGGAGAGGGGCTTCTAGCAAGGGCGGCTCTCCGCAGGATATCGAGCACGAACTCGCTCTTCGCCAGCGCGTACGCTTCGACGTCTCGGGCATGCCGCGCGGCCAGTTCGCGCTTGAGCGCTTCGTAGGCGTCCCGGGCGTCCTGATGGGAGCGAAGGTAGTCGCGGAAGACGATCTGCTTCTCGTACTGCTCGTTCGTGAGCTCGTACATGTGGATCTGGTGCGTGCGGCCGACGCCGTCGTGGCTCTGGCCGCGGAGCGGTGCGTCGGTCCGCCTGCGGAAGTAGATGCGGCCGGGGATGCCGAACTCGCCGAGGCACTCGTATGCGAGTTCCATCAGGGGGGTGATGCAGTAGAGCGCGTCGACGAGCGATCTGAGGTGGACGGCGATGTCGATGATCGGTTTGGCCGCGATGCCCGGGATCGATGTGCTGCCGACGTGCTGAATGTCGGCCGCCCA
>VBEJ01000288.1 GCA_005882985.1 Chloroflexota bacterium | reverse complement strand
TTCCGCCCTCGACGTGCAGACCATCGCCCAGAGCCGTCTCTGCCAGCGCGATCGTCTCCGTACCCGCGCCGGTGAAGGTGACTGCAACGCTGCCCGGCGGGTTGGGTTGGTCATCGGAGATGTCCATATACAGCGTCTGTCCGGTCTGGTCGCCCACAACCTGAAGACTGATCTGCGACAGGACGCCTCCGTTCGGTGCGCTATACGATGTGTCGTCCGGCGTCGACTTGGGGGGTGTATCAGGGGATACAGCCGCGTTCGCGTCCGCGTTATAGACGGCACCGAGAAGTGCGGTCTGCGGCCCCGGTGCCTCGGGCGGGATCGCGGCGGCCGCCGTGAGATCGCGGTGGAGAGAAGAGACCTGATCGATGGGCAGATTGGTGAAACCAACGCCCTGAGTCGTCGTGTTGTCGGTGAAAGGAGTCACGTTCTGGCTCTGAGGGCGCATCTTGCCACCGTCGTAGTTCAGCCGGATCTGCCAGCCGACCAGGTCCTCGACGTTCTGGATGATGAGGTGTCCCTGGTGCAGATGCGTAGCAGGATTGGCGGTCGGCGACGCGAGACAGAAATCGGTGTTGGGGTTGAAGACAACGGTCATCGTGTTCGTCGTGTCATCGTAGGTGTTGTCGCTGGGCACCATGTCCAGACTTATGGTGGGGTCCTGGACAGCGCCGGAATCGAACGGCCTGACCAGAAACGTTATCAGCGCGACGGCCAAGAGCAACGCGACAAGCGCCGAGCCCCCCAACACTGGGTGTTGTCGGGCTACGGCGATGGCCGTGACTCGCGCGGAAGACAGTGGAACGAAGAGCCTCATCTCGCACCTCCTTAGGAGCCGGATGCAAAACACGCCGGTCGTCCCGGGAGGCAGAGGTCAAGCGTCCCCTTCGGGTCTGGCAAGAACCGTCCGTCCGAGGGATAGCCCATGATGCACCCCCGGAAGTGGCTCGAATTATGCTCCCGCCGGGATAAGCCGTCAATACTCCAAACCAGGTATCGACCGCTAAGCAGCGATACGAAAGGCGGCGACCGGGAAAACTCCCGATTCGCCGCCTCTTCGCCGGCGCCGCCAGTGTCCCCATCCGCTCCGTCCGGCGACGCCGAGTTCCACTGCTCATACACATGAGAACATGGCGCCGAAGGGCGGTCTTCTGCCCAGAGGTCTATTTCCGCCTGGACAATGGTTTAGGTGGGAGTAAACGAAAGTCTTATTGTCAACAGGATATGTTGAAAGGTGCGGGAGTCGAGAAGACGTCGGAGTCCATCCACTCCTCGAACCGATCATCGGGGCCGAGGCTCGGCGATGCCAGAGTCGGGAGCGAATGTAATCCTCGGTCACCGGCGCGCGTCTACCCAAACATGGAAGTCATACTACTGGTGCTGGGCGGGACCGGCGTCGTCGCATCCATCGGATGCGCGATCTGGCTCCTGGACAAGAGGGAGCGGGTGGCGCAGCAGCAGCGTTACGAGAGGGCGGAAGTGGAACGCGCGTTGAGCGAGCGGATCGGGCGGCCCTCGGGCGAGGCCTAAGGCGAAGCCGATCTCTTCCCGCTTCCCTAATACGTCGCGAAATCCCCCTCGGCC
>VBEJ01000287.1 GCA_005882985.1 Chloroflexota bacterium | reverse complement strand
GCTAGGCCGCGCTCATCGTCCAGATGTCCCCGCCCCAGCTGTCCTTCGCGCCCGTGTGCTTGCCGCTGAAGATCCAGAGCCTATCCTTATAGGCGATCGTTCTCGGGCTGCGCGGGGTCCACGGGGCGTGTTCGGCCTGTTGTGTCCACGTTCGGCCGTCGGCGGAATACCAAACGTCGTTCAGGGCATCAGTAGGTTTTTCGTGCCATCCGCTGTACACCCACACCTTGCCGCCGAGTACGGTTGCGGCGTAGCCGAACCGCGGCTTCCAGTCAGCCTGGCCCGACAGCTGCGTCCAGTTGACGCCATCGGTCGAACTCCAGACATCGGCCTGGCCCTCGCCGCCAACCATCAGGAGCTGGTCGTTGAGGACCACCACCTTTGCGCCCTCGCGGGCCGGCCAGTCCGCCGCGGCGGAGAGCTGCGTCCAGCGCCGGCCGTCCTCCGAGCTCCAGACGTCGTTCAGCGAGTGTTCCGTCGAGAAGTCCTGCCTCACGCGATCGGCGCCGCCGAAGAGCCACAGCTTGTCGCGAAAGACAACGATCGTGTGCCCCTTGCGCGGCGACCAGTCCGCGTTGCCCACGTTCTCCCAGGAAACGCCGTCCGGAGACGACCAAACGTCGTTCAGCGGCGTGCGATCGGCGTATCGAAGGCCGCCGAACATCCACAACCGGTTGTTGAAGAATG
>VBEJ01000166.1 GCA_005882985.1 Chloroflexota bacterium | reverse complement strand
ATGCGGATCGATGCCGAGGACGTTTAGCAGGCGACCCCCGATGATGGTGCCGCCGGGCACCGGCGGACCGTAGACCTGAGGGGCACTCGTCTGGGCGGGACCGTTGTCGCCGCCGCCACCGCCGTTGCTCCCATTCCCGCCTCCGCCGCATCCCACTACCGCCGCCGCCGCTGCTCCAAGCGCCGTGGTGGCGCCGGCGCTCAAAAGCGCTCTTCGGCTGATACGTCTACGGTTCAAACGCGTCCAGTAGTTAGAGTCTTCCATGGGGCCTCCCGCAGGCTCAGGGGCAGGGCGAACCCTTCCGCAAACGTTACACTTCAAATAGTGGTACGTTCCTTATATATATACGCGATGCACTTTGTCAACGATATTTCGATTCCGGCATTTGAGTTAGCGACCGCCGATTATGCAGCGTTGACATGCGGCGTCGAAGTATGGAATGAATAGTCCGCCACGCCCCACGGACGGCCTAGTGGTGGCTTCAGACTAGTAGAGACGGAGGTCCACTTGTGAGTGAAATTCGATTCGACGGGAGAGTCGCGATCGTAACCGGCGCGGGCGGCGGGTTGGGCAGGGCCCACGCCTTACTCCTCGCTTCGCGGGGCGCCAAGGTAGTCGTCAATGATCTTGGCGGTGCGCGCGATGGCACCGGGGCGCCGAGCAGCGAGATGGCCAACAAAGTGGTCGAAGAAATCAAGGCGGCAGGTGGTGAGGCGATCGCAGATGCTCACGGCGTTGATAGCGCGGAAGGTGGCGAGGCGATCGTCAAGACCGCGCTAAACGCCTACGGCAAGGTGGACATAGTAATCGCGAATGCCGGTATTCTTCGCGACCGGGCGTTTCACAACCTGACGGAAGAAGACTGGGACAAGATTTTCGCCGTCCACGTGAAGGGCTCTTTCAACGTCGTTCAGCCCGCGTTCCGCATCATGCGCCAAAACAGCTACGGTCGCATTGTGGTAACCACATCCAACGCGGGCCTGTACGGGAACTTCGGGCAGGCCAACTACTCTTCAGCGAAGACCGCCCTGCTCGGCTTTGCGAGCACACTGGAACTGGAAGGCGCGAAGTACAACATCAAGGCCAACGTCATCGCGCCGGTCGCCGCGTCCCGCCTGACCGAGGACGTCATGCCGGCGGCGGCGCTCGAGCGATTGAAGCCGGAGCTCGTATCCCCGGTGGTCGTTTATCTCTGCTCCGAAGAGTGCTCGGTTTCGGGGAACATCTTCACGGCGGGCGGAGGGTACGTCGGCCGGGCGGCGATTGTGGAGAGCAAGGGCGCGATGTTGGCAAACCCCACGATTGAGGACGTGCGAGACAACTTCACGAAGATCAGCGATATGACGGGCGCCGAGGAGTTCTCGAACGCCTTCGACGAAGTGCAGAAGCGGCTGATGGCGGCCACACAGACGGGAGCGAGCGCATGACTCAGATCCAGCCGAAACCGCTCGGCCCCGACGCGGTCGGCCTTAAACTGCCGGAGATGACCTTCGAGTACACCGATCGCGATGTGATCCTCTACGCGCTCGGCGTGGGGGCGACGGAGCTAGACTTCGTCTACGAGCGGAACCTGAAGACACTGCCGACGTTCGCCGTGATTCCGGCGTTTCCGGCAATGACCGGCCTGAGCGCGGCCATCGAGATCAACCTGGTGATGGTGCTGCACGGCGAGCAGGGGTTCCGCATGCACAAGACGATCCCGACCCGGGGCCGGCTGACGACGACAGGCAAGGTGGCGGGCGTCTACGACAAGGGCAAAGGCGCCTTGGCGACTGTCGAGACCGAGACGCGAGACGAGGCCGGCGAGCTGGTATTTAGCAACACCTCGGGGGTATTCGTGCGCGGGGCCGGCGGCTTCGGCGGGGAGCGCGGGCCGGAGGCGGGCAACCAGCCGCCGGAGCGGGCGCCCGACAAGACCGTCGAGATGCAGACGCTGCCGATACAGGCGATTATCTACCGCCTCTCGGGCGACCGGAACCCGCTGCACATCGACCCGGACTTCGCGAAGATGGCGGGCTACGACCGGCCGATCTTGCACGGGCTTTGCACCTTCGGGCATGTTGGGCGGGCTGTCCTGCGCGAGTACTGCGGGAATGACCCGTCGCGCTTCGGAGGGATGTCGGTGCGCTTCTCCGGGGTCGTCTACCCGGGGGACACCATCATCACGGAGATGTGGGAAGAGGGTAACGGAAAAGTGGTCCTTCAGGCGAAGACGCAGGAGGGGCGGGTGGTGATCAGCAACGCGGCGGCGGAATTGAAGTAGGTCCCCAACCCGGCACGCCCGTTCGAAAACGGAACTCCGAAACTCGAAACGCGGATTTAGCGGTCAATCAAGCGGGATTTCGTGCGTGAAATTTGATTGGCCGTGGCTGCTTGTGCGCGGCGGTTGATTGAGAGGCGTCTGAAATTCTTCGTTCGTGCTGATTTCGGTGTGTCGGGGGCGGATATCGCTCGGTTTTTCCTGATTGAACGACGATCCAGGCCTTGAGACGGTCAATGAAGTTGCGTGAGCAGCCCAGCAAGGCGCCAGTAGCGAAAGGCGGCGGAAAGTCTAAGGGCGAAATGTTACCGCTCCACAGGACCGAGAAAGGGGCGGCTGTTAAAGTGCGAGTACATCGCTTTCAGAGGACAGTGTAATTCGCGCCGGTACGCGCTACATTTGGCTTGATGGCGAGCCGCGGGCGCCCGCGTTATCCGGACATCCTGACGCCGCGTGAGTGGGAGGTGCTGGAATTGCTCCGTGCCCGTCTCAGCAACCCGCAGATCGCGGAACGGCTTGGCATTGCTGAGCGCACAGCGAAGTTCCACGTCTCGGAGATTCTCGGAAAGCTTGGCCTCGAAAACCGAGAACAAGCGGCAGCCTGGAGGCCAAGCCAGCAACGACGCTGGTGGACAGCAGTCCCATCCGCAATCAGGTGGGGAATCATCGCCAAGATAGCGGCAGTCGCTATTCTAGCGGTAACTGCAGTCGGAATCGCGGCGCTGGCATACGGTCTGTTGAGGACGGAGAGAGAGGCGGACAGCGTCGACGCAAACTTCGAGCCAACGGCTCTCAAAACGCAGGCTCGGGGCGTTGCCTACGACGGGCGGCTCGAGATGCTTCTCCAGATCGATAAGCCGCTGTACAGCACGCGTGAACCTGTTCAGATGAAGCTTACCGTTAGGAACATTAGCGCTGCTCCCCTAACTCTCTACTTCATGAATGAGCAACGGTACGACTTTGTCGTGGAATGTAGAGGGCGAAACATCGGCGCCGTCTGCTTAGACAGACCCCTCACGGCGAAGGAGAAGAATGCACGACGGATGCCCGGAGCTGGTAAAACAGACGGGCGGTTTGTCTGGTCCTGGTCGAAGGACGCCGCCTTCAAAGAGACGCGGGAAAGACTGACCCTCGCGCCCGGTCAATCACTCATATACGCGGAACCTTGGAACCAGAACGCTAACGGCGAGCCCCCATACCAGCCGTCTGGTTGGCAGTTGCCTCGGACCGGAGAGTTCCACTCCCGGTACTTCGCCGGCGCGGCGTTCCTCGGATGCATCGCGAGGACCACCACTATCGAAGTGACGCCTTCTATCGACGACCTGGCGTGCGACCGCCTGCATATGGGAGATGTGGTATTCGAGCTCGTGCCCTGACTCGAAGTGACTTTTGTAACGGCATCTAAACCGGCGTGCGTTGCGGGGGTGCGGCGGCGCGACTAGCATAGAATTCGGAGGAGAGTTTATGCGGATCGTCGTGGGCGCCGACCATCGCGTATGAGTTGAAGGACGCCGTGGCTCCCGGGCTCCGCGGGGTCGTGCATGAGGTGCTGTCGGTGATGGCCGGCGGCATCCCACCCGGAAAATATACATGCTGTATGTATAAAAACAGTAGTGAATTTACCAAACGAATTTAATCGGTCAAGTAACCGAGGTGTCGGCCTTTGTAACGGCATCTAAACCGGAGCGCGTTGCGGGGGTGCAGCGGCGCGACTAGCATAGAACTCGGAGGAGAGTCTATGCGGATAGCCGTGGGCGCTGACCATCGTGGTTACGAGTTGAAGGATGCCGTGGCGGCGAGCTTGCGCGAGCGCGGCCATGACGTGCTCGATGTGGGCACGAACGGGCCGGATTCGGTCGACTATCCTGATATCGCGCTGGCTGTGGGCGAGGCGATTCGGGAAGGCCGGGCGGAACGAGGAGTACTGGTCTGCGGCAGCGGCGTCGGCGCGGCGATCGCGGCCTGCAAGCTGCCAGGCATTCGCGCCGCCATCTGCCACGACACGTATTCGGCGCACCAGGGAGTCGAGCACGACGACATGAACGTGCTCTCGCTGGGCGCGCGCGTCGTCGGCGACGAGCTGGCGCGGGAGGTCGTGGAGGCGTTCGTACGGGCGCGCTTCAGCGGGGAGGAACGGTACGTTCGGCGGCTGGCGAAGGTGGAAGCTATGGAGCGGGGGAATGTGGAGGTGCCGATCGCTGCGCCGGCGGCCCAGGGGCGGGCTCTGACGACCGATGGGTGATTGGCGCACTTTGGGTGGTAGACGAGCGGGAAGCGAGGCCCGTGCTCCGGTCATGGTTCGAGAGCCTCACCACGAACGGGGAGCGGCGGCGGCGGTGGGCGGGAGAGCCTGCCAAACTGAGTGTGATAGCTGATGGCTGATGGGTCAGGGTTAATGACAGGTACGGAAGCCGGAGACACGGGAGGCGAGGGCTGTGCTGCCGTTCATCGTTCGAGAGACTCACCACGAACGGAAGGGGAGGCGGCGATGGGAGAGAGGGTCTGCCTGGAGGAAGTGCGAAGTGCGAACAGCCGAGTGCCCTGATGACTGATGGCTGATTGCTGAGAAGGGAGCGCGTGAGATGGCTAATCCGTTGCTAGAGTTGAAGAAGTACGGCCAGAGCGTGTGGTACGACGACCTGAACCGGAAGCTGATCGTGAGGGGCGCGCTGCAGCGGATGGTCGAGGAGGACGGGGTTTCGGGAGGGACGTCCAACCCCTCGATCTTCGAGAAGGCGATCAGCGGCACGGACGCCTATGACGAGCACCTGAGGCGACTCGTGGACGAAGGACGGGACCTACCGCAGATCTACGATGAGCTGACGACGACCGACGTTGGGATGTCAACGGACGTATTCCGCGCGATTTACGACGAGACGGAGGGCGCCGACGGCTTCGCCTCGCTCGAGGTCTCGCCGCTGATCGCGAACGACACGCAGGCATCGATCGAGGCAGCGAAGCGGCTTTTCGCTAAGCTCGACCGGCCGAACGCGATGATCAAGATACCGGGCACGCCGGATGGTATTCCGGCGATCGAGCGGTGCCTTGCCGACGGTCTGAACATCAACATCACGCTGCTGTTCGGAGTCGAGAACTACGAGCAGGTGGCCTGGGCCTACGTCTCGGCGCTCGAGAAGCGCTGGGCGGCGGGAAAGCCGATCAACCGCATCGCTTCGGTCGCCAGCTTCTTCGTCAGCCGCGTCGATACGCTGACCGACAAGAAGCTCGAAGAGAGGATCGCCAAGGCCGGCATTGAGAAAGAGCGCAACGAGCTGAAGTCGCTCCTCGGCAAGGCGGGGATCGCCAACGCGAAGATCGCTTACGCGAAGTACAACGAGATCTTCTCCGGCACCCGCTGGAAGGTCCTGGCGGACGGGGGCGCGCGTGTGCAGCGCTGCCTCTGGGCGAGCACGAGTACGAAGAACCCGAACTACCGCGACGTGATGTACGCCGAAGGTCTGATCGGGCCGGACACGATCAACACGATGCCGCAAACCACGCTTGACGCCTTCCGCGACCACGGCGTTGTCGCGCCGACCCTCGTCAAAGACGTCGACGAGGCGTTCGCGACGATCCAGCGCCTGGAAGCGGTGGGGATCGACTTCAAGGCTGTAACCGACGAATTGCAAGTCGAGGGCGTGCGGCTGTTCTCAGAGTCGTTCGCGAAGGCGAACGAGTCGATCAAGCAGAAGCGGGACGCGCTGGTGGCGGCGGGTGCGCGGCGTTAGCTCGCTCATACCTTATCTAACATAATTCAAACGAACTAGACCGCTTTTATCATAGCCTCCGGCACGCGCGCGGTCATAGACTGACGTTGAAACGCCGTGCAGTTCCCCCGGCGGTAAGTTGTCGAGGGTTGGCTCGACTGCCTGCGGCAAGCGGCTGCTATAGAGAAATCGCTGAGGTCCCGCACATCGATTGGGGGGAAGAAATTGAAGCGCATACGTCAAGGACGGGGGCTCACTTCGCAGCGTCGGCATCTCGCGCTCGGCGGCTTGATCGGGCTTCTTGCAGTGTTCGCGGGGCTGCTCCTCGCTCTTCCAAACACGGCCAGCGCTGCGACCGGTGACGTCGGTTATCAGGACCAGTCGTTCTCCGGGACGGGTACGCCGACCGGGACGAAGCGCGCGGAGAGCGTACTGTGGTGGAACGACGGTTCGTGGTGGGCAGACATGTGGAGCACCTCCGCCCAGGACTTCCACATCTTCCGGCTAAACCTCTCGACGCAGACATGGTCGGATACCGGCGTAACGATCGACACCCGTTCGAACACGCACGCTGATGTGCTTTGGGACGGCGGGCATCTGTACGTCGCCTCGCATGAGTTCGTCGCGGACGAGACAGCCGCTACGTCCGGGTCGCCCAGCTACCTTTTCCGCTTCAGCTACAACACCACGACGAAAACCTATTCGCCCGACAGCGGCTTCCCCGTGCAGATAAACAACATGAAGACGGAGACACTGGTCATCGACAAGGACTCCACGGGCAAGGTCTGGGCCACGTGGCAGCAGAACAACACGATTTATTTGAACAGGACGCTAAACGGCGATGATCGCCTCTGGGGCGCGCCATTCGCTCTGCCCAACGCAGCGGCGAGCGTGACGGTTGACGACAACTCTGCATTGATCGCCTTCGGCGGGAACAAGATGGGCATCATGTGGAGCAACCAGGGAAGCTCCAATTACGCGATGTGGTTCGCCGTGCACCAGGACGGGGCTGCCGACGCCACCTGGAGCGCCGGCGAGCAGGCCTTGTCCGGGGGCGGCACGGCGGACGACCACATCAACTTGAAGTCGTTGCAGTCGGATGGTAGTGGGCGGGTGTTTGCAGCTACGAAGACCTCGAACACGACGTCCTCGTCGGCGCTGATAATGCTCTCCGTCCGGAGCGCTGCCGGGTCTTGGTCGCGCTACCCGATCGCCCTTGTGTCCGATTGCCCGAACCGGCCGATGGTGCTGATAGACGAGCAAAACAACGTCCTGCACACCTTTTACACGGCGCCGGGCCCGCCGTCATACGCCTGCAACTCCTCGGGCGGCGCCATCTATGAGAAGACTTCACCGCTGAACTCGGTTTCGTTTGGACCGGGCAGGGGCACGCCGGTGATCGTCGATGCGGACAGCCCGTTCGTTCACAACGCGAGCTCTACGAAGCAAAATGTGAACGGCAGCACCGGGATCGTTGTCCTCGCAGTAAACAGCTCGACCGGCAACTACTGGCATCACTACGAGGCGCTGGGACCGCCACCTCCGCCGGAGCCACCGGTCGCGAACTTCACCGGGTCGCCGACGAGCGGCAC
>VBEJ01000286.1 GCA_005882985.1 Chloroflexota bacterium | reverse complement strand
TCGAGTTGTTGCGGCGCGCGAAGGAGCTGGACCCGGGGACGATTACGAAGAGCGGGCTGATGGTCGGGCTGGGCGAGACCAAGCACGAGCTGCTGATGGTGTTTGAGGACCTCGTCGACGCGGGAGTCGATGTGCTGACGCTCGGGCAGTACCTGCGGCCGAGCGCGAAGCATCTGCCGCTCGTCCGCTACTACCGCCCGGACGAGTTCGCGGCGCTGAGAGAGGACGCGCTGGCGCTCGGGTTCCGGCATGTCGAGGCGGGGCCGCTCGTGCGGTCTTCGTACCATGCGAAGCGTCAGGTGCAGGGCGTGCGGGGACTCGGAATTCGCACTGATGTTGTCCCAGTCACTACCCCAACGGATTCCTTCGCCGAGCCGTCGTAGCACGTCCTGTATCAGCGGGCCGGCCGCTGCAGGATGTCGGCATCCACGATGAGCCTAGGGCCGTGGGGACAGGGCAGGAAGCTAGCCGCCGGACGCGATTTCCTGGATCGCCAGGTCGATTATGGCGTCACCCGGTGGAGCGTTGGGATTCACTGAGGGGTCGCGCGGCGTCAGGCAATCGACTACGTCCATGCCCTGAACCACTTTGCCGAAGACCGTGTACTGACCGTTGAGGTTGGCGGCGTCGCCGAGCGTCACGAACCACTGACTGCCGGCGCTGTCGGGGTCGTTGGAGCGGGCCATACCCACAACTCCACGCACGAACGGCTCCTGGCTGGCCTCGAGCGGAACCGTGTAGCCGGGACCGCCATTGCCTCTGCCGGTCGGGTCGCCACCCTGTGCGACGAAACCCGGGATAACGCGGTGGAAGGTGGTCCCGTTGAAGAACTTATCGCGCGCCAGGAAGACGAAGCTGTTGACGTGCTCAGGAGCGAGGTCCGGCAGCAGCTGAATGATGAAGTGGCCGCGTGTCGTGTAGACGTGGGCAATGTACTGATGCGTCTTGTCGATCGTTAAGGGCGGGCGTTGCGGATAAGACTTCATTTGCACCTCCGGTGGCGTGCCTGTTGTAGCGGGGCAGGTCGCGAACGTGGCGGCGGGGAGCGAGGGAAAGGCGGCGGCCTTTGTGGCGGACGGGGCGGCCGTTGCAGACTGGCCGGACGTGTTCACCTTTTCGTCGCTGCCGCAGGCGACGACGAGGACGAGTAAGACAGTGGCTGCGAGCAGGAGGATAAGGCGACTGATGCCGTCGCGAATGCTACCGGTGGCGGGCACGAGGGCCATTATCCGGGGTTGCGTCGCGCTGGGTAAAGGGCGGAGGGAAAGGCGCGGGTATCGATTCCATCGTCAAACGCGTTCATATATCTGGTACGATGACCACCAGGGGGAAGATCAGCCGATGGACAACCGGCCGATAGGCGTCTTCGACTCGGGCGTGGGCGGGCTCTCGATCTGGAGGGCGATGCGCCGGATGCTGCCGCAAGAGAGCCTCATCTTCTTTGCGGACAGCGGCCATGTGCCGTACGGCGAGAAGTCAACGGCCGAGTTGCACGACCTAACCGGCCGGATCGCCGGTTTCCTGATCGAGCGGGACGTGAAGATGATCGTCGTCGCCTGTAATACCGCGACCGTGCACGCGATCGGTTACCTGCGAGAAACGCTCCCGGCGATCCCCTTCGTCGGCGTCGTTCCGGTCGTTAAGACGCTGGCCAGGCGGACACGGACAGGAACGATCGCAGTGCTATCGACGCCGGCGACGGCGCAGAGCCCCTACCTCGCCGGCTT
>VBEJ01000165.1 GCA_005882985.1 Chloroflexota bacterium | reverse complement strand
GCGGCAAGGCCGTGCTCGCCGGCACCAAAGGCCCGAAGCCCGTCCCCGACTTCCTCAGCGACCAGGTCGTCTTCAAAGAACTCACCATCATCGGCGCCCTCGGCGTCGACTACCCCAACTACGAACGCGCCGTCCGCCTCATCGAGTCCCGCAAGTACCCCCTCGAACGCCTCCACACCCACACCCTCCCCCTAACGGACGCCGAGCGTGCCATCCGCCTTCTCGCCCGCCAGGAACCCGGCGAGGACGCCATCCACATCGCGCTGGTGCCGTAACCCGTCGCGTCTCGCCGATCACGCCCGTAGGGGCGCAGCACCCGCCGAATCGGTTCTCGATCTGATGTAGCTATGGCTTGCTGGAACGGTGCATCTTCTGTTTTGGTGTGTGCTGCGCCCCTACGCCCAGCCTTCGAACATCGCCTGTCATCAGGAACCACGGGCCGAACTCCCATCCGTCAATCCGTTCCCATATCCGTCGACAGCCAATCCGTTCTAAACTAACCGCCAAACGGAGGCCCCATGACTCAATCCGAAACTGAAACCCCCACCGAAAAGAGCATCCGCCGCATCGCGAGAGGCACTTCCCTCGTCCCCTACCAGGCGCAGCTCGGCATGGAGTTCGTCGAAGGCGCCGAGGGCTACGCCAAACTCCGCCTCCCCTACAAAAAGGAGAACTCCACCGTCGGCGACGCCCTCCACGGCGGCGCAATCTCTTCACTCATCGACACCACCGGCGCGATGGCCGCCTGGACCACCGCCGAGCTCGGCAACCCCCGCTACTTCGGCTCGACCGTCGGAATCAACGTCAACTACCTCTCCGGCGCTATCGGCGAAGAGATATTCGCAGAGGGCCGCGTCCTCAAGCGCGGCAAAGAGATCATCTACTCAGACGTCCGCGTCACCAACGCCGCCGGCAAACTCCTCGCCCAGGGCACCGTCGTCTACCGCATTATCGAGCGCGGTCCCGAATGATCGCCGACCCCCGTGTAGAGACGCCCCGAAGGCGCGTCTCGAAGGACGCTACGCCGAAGATGACGCTCCGTTCCGATCGTCCTGAGGCACTCGTAGGACGATCGGGGCAACCACGCCTCGCTGAAGATGCGACCCGCCGCGGCCGCCTCATTTCTCCTTTCTCATTTCCCATTTCCCGATGCCCGTAATCCCCCTCATCGAACCCGACTCCGAAGAACTCCGCGAGCTGTACGAACGCCTCTCGCAGAACCTGCCGGAAATCGGCGTTCTCAACATCTTCAAGGTCATGGCCCACAACCCGCGACGAAAGTGACCACTTCTCCGACCTGGATCGCGCCGTCGTACGCTACACCGACGCCGCCGCGAATCTCTCGCCTGATGCGGCAGACGTCGCCCGCGAAGTGAAGCGGTGGCTCTCTGACCGCGAGCTCCTCGAGCTCAGCTTTTGCGTCGGTCACTGGGGCATGCTCGCCCGTGTCCTCGTTCCCCTCCAAGTCCCCGTCGACGACGCCCTCGAAGCCACCCTCCCCGAGGGCTGGCGCGAGTGGCTGTAGGCGACAGTCCTCTACCGAGTGGTCGCAGCTCACTCGCTTCGCCGCTAAACACAACCTCTCTTCGCCGTCAGCGTTCTTCTCAGAGGAGACGCAGTGTTGATCAGCCGATCGATTCTCTTTCTGACAGTCTGCCTGCTCGCCGCCGCGGTCTACGGCCTCGCCGCTGAGCCACCCGCCGCTTCCGCGAAGCAGCCTTCGGTCGGCGAAGGTTCCTGCACCGGCGAGCGCGCCTGCGAAGGCCTCACCGGCCGCGTCGGTGATAATTCCTGCGTTGGCGTGCAGGCCTGCACGAACAACGCAGGCGATATCGGCGACAACTCCTGCAACGGTGAAAACTGCGCCGAGAACAGCGGTCAGATAGGCGATAACTCGTGCAACATGTACAGCGGCAACTGCACCGCTAACCAAGGCTCGATTGGCAACGGTTCATGTGGAGCAGGTGTCGTTGATACCTGCACCGAGAATTCTGGCGAGATTGGCGATAATTCATGTGGGTCGCTGTTCGCCTGCCCGCGCAATCAAGGCCGGATCGGCGATTTTTCATGTTTCGCGCATCTTGGCCCCTGCACCGGAAACAGAGGCCACATCGGCGACTATTCCTGCAGCGCCATGGGCTCCTGCGATCTAAACACCGGCAGCGTCGGAAATAACTCCTGTTACGGTGCACGGCCGCCACTGGTCTCGAAGTACGTAGGCGCTTGCGGCAACAATAAGGGCTCCATTGGCGATGACTCATGCAGCGGACATTTCGCCTGCAACGACAACGCGGGAATACTGGGTGACCAATCATGCAACGTCCCAGTCCTCGTGTATGACTTCTATCCACAGGCGGCCTGCGCGCAAAATTTCGGGGTCGTGAGCAACGGTTCCTGCAACGCGCTCCTGCCCGCTGGTGATCCCTTTGTTGTCGACTATCGCGAATCGTGTGGCACCAATTCCGGCAGCGTCGGCAAAAACTCGTGCAATGACTATATAGCCTGCTACTCGAACGCCGGAGAAATCGCCAATAATTCCTGCAACGCTGAGCTCGCCTGCGCCTACAACACGGGTCTCGTCGGCTCTAAGTCATGCAATGCCGTGGAGGCCTGTCAGCGTAACGACGCGAACATCAGCCACAAGCAGTGCAACGACTTCCAGGCGTGCATGAGGTCGGACTGATCAGCACGATGTTTGCCTGAGCGCCAACTTTCGTTGACTGCCTCCGAAGGTGGCCCTACAATTCGTAAGGCGAGGGCGGTTAGCTCAGCGGGAGAGCGCTTGCTTCACACGCAAGAGGTCGCAGGTTCAATCCCTGCACCGCCCACCATTCAGGGGCCGAAGTGGCGGAACGGCAGACGCGCTGCGTTCAGGGCGCAGTGCCCGTAACGGGCGTGGGGGTTCAAATCCCCCCTTCGGCACCAACACACGCGCTCGTAGCTCAGTCTGGATAGAGCGCAGCCCTGCGGAGGCTGAGGTCGTGGGTTCGAGTCCCACCGAGCGCGCCACTTCCCTTTCGCGTTGAGGGCAGGGTAGCTCAGCGGCAGAGCAGAGGCTTCATAAGCCTTGTGTCGCGGGTTCGAATCCCGCCCCTGCCACCAATTAAACATGATGCACACTGCCTACGTGCTTCGAAGCCTTAAGAACGGCCGGTACTACAAGGGCTTCACTTCGCGTTGTGTCGCGGGTTCGAATCCCGCCCCTGCCGCCAGCCTCGCGCTTCGTATTTCGTACCTCTTACTCTTACCTATTACGGCCCCACCCCCTACGCTACCCCCATGACCTTCTCTCCCCACACGACCGCCCGTCTCTACCTCCTCGGCGGCGCCGTCCTGTGGAGCACCGGCGGCTTCTTTATCAAAGAAATAGACGCCGGCGCGACTTCCATCACCTTCTTCCGCTGCCTCTTCGCCGGTCTCCTCCTTGCCCCCGCCGTCGCCGGTCGCCGCTTTCCGAGCCCGCCGGATATCGTCGTCTCGATCGGCCTCTTCGCCCTCCTTCTCGGCCTTTACGTGGGCGCGACCAAGGAGACCACCGCCGCCAACGCCATCTTCCTCCAGTACACCGCCCCGCTCTACGTCATCGCCTTCGCCCCTGCGCTCCTAGGCGAGCGTCTGCGTTCCCGCGATGCCGTTCCGTTCGCCATCTGCCTCGGTGGCATCGCCGTCCTCTTCATCGGTAACAGCGGATCGGGCGACGTCGTCGGTTTGCTGCTGGGCGCCGGCAGCGGCTTCTTTTACGGGCTCTTCCTGCTCTGGCTCCGCCGCGTCAGCCACGCCGACCCGGTCGCAATTACGTTCGCGAACTGCATGGGCGTCGCCGTCCTCTTCTCCTTCGCCCTCCTCAAGCGCGACGTCGACGCCGAAGACCTGGCACTGCTCTTCATCATGGGAGCCGTCCAATTCGCGCTCCCCTACCTCCTCTTCACCCGCGGCCTGCGCGAGGTGGAGAGCGCCGAGGCGAGCCTTCTTGCGCTCGTCGAGCCCGTGCTCAATCCCGTCTGGGTCGCGCTGTTCTACGGCGAGGAGCCGACTGTAGCTACCGTGATCGGGGGAGCCGTCATCATCACGGGCCTGGCCGTCCGTTACTCGATCATCCGCGAATCGCCCGCGGCGGAGGCTACGCTGGAACCGCCTCGTCCGGCGGCCTGACGGCTATCTTCCTCAGTTCTCATCCACGCCTCGCTCAATCCTCAACTTTTCGGCAGCAAGTCCCCGGTAACGACGGCTACCGCAGCGGCGTCTACTAAGTGCTTAATGGAAATTTCAGCGTTCCTGATCGAGGAGGCGAACGTGTGATGCCTGGAACAACTGTAGTAATGGTCCTGGACCGGGACGACCCCAAGCGAGGCGCGATCACGATTCTCTCGAGCCCGCAGGAGGCTGCGCGTGTGGCCGAGACCCTTCTCGAGGCGGGCACGGAACTCGAACGCATCCGCGTCTTCGATGCAACAGAACTCTCGATGAAGGTAGAGCACAAGCCGGTGGTGTCCCTGGGCGATACCGCTGACGACGAGCCCCCACCCGCCTACGAAGAGCCAATCGTCGAGCCTGAAGCTGAACTGGAGCCCGAGCCCTTCGTCGTCTCTTCATCAGATCCCATCGAGGAAGCGAGCGAGCCTCTGGTCCGCAACGGAATCCGCTTCTCCTCGCTCTTCAAGAGCGACGACCTGTAGCGCGGCAACTATTCCCAAGCACGCTTAGAACATCGCGCGTCCTCTGCTAAAATCGTCTCGTTGGGCGATTAGCTCAGTTGGCCAGAGCGTCTCGCTTACACCGAGAAGGTCGCTGGTTCGAGTCCAGCATCGCCCACCAGTCTTGGCTGCAGTCGGCATCCAATTCAGCGCCCCAGGGGCAGTCCACTCTACGCTTGGTGCCCAGTACGAAGCGCGTCAGCGGCCGCGACGAAGCAGTAGCGTGGCCCCGCCGCCGAGCACGACTGCGGCAGCCGCGATCGCCCCGCCGATGATGACGTACGTCGTTGTATTCGAGCCGTTGTCCTCCTTCGTATTGGCCGGAGCGGAGCTAAGCGACTCGCCCTTCGGCGCCGGGTCGTCGGTGGGTTTCTCGCAATCCGGGCAGTTGGTCGGCGGCCCTCCAGCGCCACCCGCGCCGATCGTGATATCAGCCGTCAAAGTCTTGACCGGCAGCTCTCCATCCGGGGTGTTCGGGTTCGGGTCGCAAGCGTCACCGATCCCGTCTAAGTCCGTGTCGTGCTGGTTGCCGGTCGGCTGGTCCTTGCTCTCCTGACCGTTGGGGACGAGAGGGCAATTATCCTGCCGGTTGAGATAGCCATCGGCGTCCTGATCCGTGTTGGAGCCCCGGTTGATCGGATCGTCATTCGGGTCGCACGCAGCGTCGAGTCCGTCCCCGTCGGCGTCGCCGCTGTTCAGCATCGTCGGGTCGCCCTTGTTCGGGACAAAGGGGCAGGTATCTTCGCTGTTCTGGATGCCATCATTGTCGGCGTCTCGCTGACCGACGGTGAATATTGTGAAGGTGTCGTTGCCGGCCTGCGGATTCATCCCCAGGTCGATCTCTCCATCGGGTGCATTGGGGTTCCTATCACAAGCGTCGCCGATGCCGTCCCCGTCTGTGTCTTTCTGGTCAGGGTTGGCAACCAACGGACAATTGTCTGCGAAGTTGTCAATCCCGTCACTGTCCTGGTCCTCGTTTTTGCCGGTGTCAGGGTTGTCGTTGGGGTCGCACTGGCTGTCAAGGAAGTCGAAGTCGGCATCGTGAGTGCCCATCACCGGGTGCGCGTCATAAGGGCAGCTGTCGTGCTTGTTGTCCGTGCCGTCGTGGTCGGCGTCGTACACCTTACCGAAGGAGACGTTCGTCGAGGTCAGGGGTGTGCAGAAGTCAGTGATCGGGCCGGGCTCAGGCTCGATCTGAGGGTCGCCTATATCCTGAAGGAGAACGAGTGTGGGGAAGCCCAACGCGGGGTCCTTGGGCAGGAGCCGGTTGAGGTCGTCGCTCGGCAGGGTGAACTGGGTACCTGGGTTATCGACCAGGAACTGCAACAGCACGGGGATGCCGGCCACTGTGGCAACGCCCGCCGAACGGCGGAACGGCTGAACAGGCCCAGTGACGCGGTCGATGAACTCGGGCCAGTGGTCGATCGCATCTAGCAGGCCGTTGCCGTCCTTGTCCTCGGCGAAGTCTTTCGTGCCGAAACCCTTGGCGTTCGTGTTACCCGCTTCCAGTTCTAGGTCCTTGAACGAAACCGTGGACGACTTGTCAGTGGTAGCGTTCAGGAAGTCGAAGTGCACCGCCAGACTCTGGTTGCACGGGCTGTTGATGAGGCCAAGCGTGGCCAGTGCGTCCAGCTGGCCGACGGGCTCGCCGATCGGTATCTTGTCGCCGCGGACGATGCCCCAGTCGGGTGGGATGAAGGAGACAACGCCGCCGAAGTTGACGTCTTTCGGGTCCCTGATTCCGAAATCGATCTGGAAATCGCTGGCCGTCTCGGGCTGGCTATTTGTAAGCGTGAGCTGAAGCGTTGGCTTGAAATCTGCGCTGGCCTTGTCCGTGCCGGCTAGGACGAGCAGTAAGGATACGATTCCCCCAACTGCTCCCCAGGCGAGAAGCTGCTTTGCTCTCACGAGACGTCTCCTTTCAGGGATTCCCTAGTAGACGGCCTCTGGTCGCCCAACGTGCGCTAGGCGGTTGGAAATGCACTAAGTCCTCGCTCCTGTTTGTGACGCTTGCACACTGCGCGTACGTCTACGTCTCGCGTCGACGCTTTATCAGCCGAGAGGCCATTGTGCCCAGGGAGCCGATCACTCCGGCTGCGCCCAGACCAGCCGCGACAGCCGCCCATGCAGGCACACTGCCCCCAACCGGCGACAGGCTGCCGACGCCTGTAACGGGACCTGCGGCGCCGCCGGCGGCGCTACCACCAGCGCGAGTACCCGCGGCACCGCCCTCGACCCCCGCCGAGGAGGGGCCGGGCGCACCGCCTATCGTGCTTGTCTCAGGAACGCCGCCTACGAGCGGAGGGAGGGTTGTCTGGCAGGGGCCGAACGCGACGTTTGGATCCCCACCGCTCGCGATCGAACTAACCTTGATGCAGACTATCTCCTCGCCGTCCGGCACGTCGGGGCCTTTACCGGCGACGGTGCGCGTGGGGATGGGGCGTCCCGCCGAATCCGTGCCCGCGTCCAAGCCTGGAGTGTCGCAGGCGTCACCGATGCCATCTCTGTCTGTGTCCTTCTGGTCGGGGTTAGCAATTAAGGGACAATTGTCGCCGCGGTTCGGGAAGCCATCACCGTCATGGTCCGTCGGCTGGTTCGCGGGCGGGCCGGCCGTTGGCTCGTTGGGAGTCGGATCGCAGGTGTCGGGGATACCGTCGGGCAGAGCTACACCCGTGAACTGATCGCTATCGCCTTGCCCGGGCTTGCGCGGATCCCAGACCGTGTCAGCATTGAAAGGACACGGGTCTAAGGAATTCTCGTAGCCGTCGCCGTCGGGGTCGCGCTGACTCGCGTTGTAACTGACGGTAACGATCTGAGTGCCCGCGGCTGGCATGGTCCGTATCGGAATCCCTCCCTCGTTGGCTGGGGTGTCCGGATTGTCCTGAGTTACCCCGTACATGACATTCACTGTCTTGAGTGGGGTGCAGAAGTCGGTGACCGCGCTGGGGGCGGGAGGAGTTGCCGAGCCCGCGGCGGACGACGTCTGAAGGACGACTACGCTGGGGTAGCCATACGCCGGATCAAAGGCCGGGAGGTTGGGCAACTTGGTACCCTTGTCGAATACAACCAGCTGGAGGATTACCCAGAGGTTGCTCGCCGACGGGATGGACGTAGCGCCGACTGCGCGGAAGACGGGTTTGATGGGCGATTTTGGCCCATTGTAGGTATCGTCCGCGTTACCCGCGATCTTGTCCGGGCCAAAGTCGACCCAGTTGGGGTCGAAGATAGCGTTCAGGAAAGAAGGGTACTTCGTAGCGGCCGGGGGAGGTTTCACATCGGGTTGTCCATCGTAAGGGGGATTGTCCCCGGCCATGATGGCCAGGTCGTTTGTGGTGCCGAAGGGCTGTGGCTCAACTGTGTTGTTGACGTCTGTGGCCCCCTTCATGAACGTGAACGGCACGCGGAGCTGGCTGTTATTGCAGGGGTTGTTGAGGAGGCCCAAGGTGGGCTGCGAACCCAGCTTGCCGAGGATGGCGCCGACTGGTATTGCCGAATCATCGGGTACCGAAGGCGAGAGCGCTACTACACCGCCAAAGTTGTAATCGCCGGCGGGCAGGTTGAAGCTGCTAACGATGTCGGGGTGCGTGCCGGGTGTGGTATCCGGCGCGCAGCTAGTCGAGAGCTGCTGGTCGTCGATGGCCCCGGTTCCAGCCGCGCAATATTGGGATGAGTTCTCGGGGTTGAAACTGCCCGCGGCGCCAACTCCATCGCCGCTGACGAGAACCGTGAACAGCGCTGTAACGGGGATGATGGCTAGCCGCACGATGGCGAGTGGCGATGGCATCCTATCCAGTCGGCGCCGCGAATGCGTCGACTTTCTTTTGTGGGACCCGTTGACGGTTGTCATTCGGCTGAGCGACAGGTCTGTCCGTTACAACCCATCCAGACGTCGCGTCGGTGGGTCCAACGGACCATCGTCGTTAAGCTGGCACGAGCGCACGTGGTAGTGCATGAAGGTTCGCCGCACCTTCGATGAAAGAGACGTGAATTTCTCGGAGGAACGCCGTACGAGGCAAGATGCCTGGGGTCTCCCGGAAGAGATCCGGTAGCGGTCGCGTTGACCGGACCATCGCCCCTCGGCAAGGACAGAGCTTTGAGCTACCTACTCCCGACGTTGGCGCGGCTTGCGCAGACAGCCTCCGTCTAGATCCTCCAGGGACTATGCGGGGTTGACGGCGGTAACCGAAGTTTCAAATCACACCCGAAGCAGTCCAGCATTGCCACATGTTGTTGAAACTGCCACCCTATGGCCGCATGCCGCGGCTCTTCGGCCCGCCGCCTTCAGCCTTAACGATCTCGTGCGCGCGGCGCGCGAACTCGATCAGCAGCGGGCGCGTGTCACGAGGATCGATGATCTCCTCCACGCCGAATGCCTCCGCGGTTAGTATTGGGTCACGGAGGCTAGCGAGCTTCGCCTCCAGCTCCTCGCGCAGCTTGTCCGGATCATCGGCCGCTTGGAGCTGACGCTTATACGCCGCCTCCACTCCGCCTTCGATGGGCAGCGAGCCCCATTCACCGGACGGCCAAGCGTAGCGGGGGCTCGAGCGGGAGTGGTTCGAATGGCCGGCGCCGGCAACTCCGAATGCCTTGCGCACGATGATCGAGCACCAGGGGTTCGTTGCCTGGTATACCGCGGCGAGCGCCCGGACACCCTTGCGGATCGTCCCTTGCTTTTCGGCGCCGGTACCCACGAGGAAGCCCGGGTTGTCGACGAAGTTCACGAGGGGCAGGCGGAACGAGTCGCATAGATCGACGAAGCGCGTCATCTTTTCGGCGGCGGCGGCGTCAATTGCGCCCGCGTAAAACGCCGGGTCGTTGGCCATCACCCCGACCGGGATGCCATCTAATCGCGCGAGGCCTGTGATGAGTGAAGGGCCGAAGTAGCGGGCGATCTCGAAGAAGGCGCCAGTGTCGATGACGAGTTCGATGATTCGCCGCATCGCGTAGACGCGCCTTCGGTCGCGCGGCACGACGGAAATCAGCTCCGGCTCCCGGCGCACCGGGTCGTCTGAAGTCGCGATAACCGGCGGAGTCTCCCAGACGGACGAAGGCAAATAGGAGAGGAAGCGGCGAATATGATTGAAGGCCTCCTGCTCACTCGCCACTTCATTGTCGACTGCCCCGCTGCCATGCGCGTGGATGTGCGAACCGCCGAGCTCTTCCTTCTCGACTTCTCCACCAAAGGCTCGATTCACGACGGGTGGCCCCGCAACGAAAAGCTGACTGGACCCGCGCACCATTACTGAGAAGTGCGAGGCCGCAACCCGCGCCGCCCCCAGCCCGGCCACCGGGCCCAGCGCCGCCGCCACGACGGGCACCTGTGACAGCAGGCCGACCGAGACGTCCCAGTCGGGGTTCGCCGGAACGTACGAGCGCTTGAGCGCGGCGTTCGTTCTGACGCTGCCGCCACCGCCGGTGCCGTCGACCAGCCGTACGAGCGGCAGGCGAAGCTCCCTGGCGGTTCGCTCGCTCCAGCCCATCTTGTTGCCGACCGCGCCGTCGGCCGCGCCGCCCCGGACGGTGAAATCATCGCATCCGATGACGACCGGCCGGCCATCGATCGTGCCCCGCCCCGTGATGAAGTTGGAAGGGATGTAGCCCCTTATTTGGCCGGTCTCATCGTAATCGACCTTGCCGGCCAGCGAGCCGATCTCCCGGAACGAGCCATCGTCCAGCAGCTGATCGATCCGGTCCCGCACCGGCGTCCGGCCCTCGGCCACGTGCCGGGCGACCCGCTCAGCACCGCCCATGTCGCGGGCCAGCTCGCGCCGCCGGCGGATCTCTTCGAGCTCAGATTCCCAGGTCATGCTTGCGTAGTGATTATAGGCGCTGCTCGCGCGCTCCACGTGGGCCCAACCTTCCTGATGCATTGTGACGTAGTACCTTGTTGCCCTTCACACGCTTGCTTATACTCGAACGCGCCCAAACTGCGAATCTTTAGATACAGGAGAAGCGAAGGATGGCTCCTCACATGACGCATTTCAGGATCCGTGCGAAGCCCGGTGAGCGCCAAAAAATCATAGACCACTTTGATATATGGCAGCGGGGTCGCCGTCATCAGGCCGCTGGCTTCGTTCGCTTCGTTCTCTGCTCCAACGTAAACGACCCCGACGAATTCATGGCTTACGCCATGTTCGCCGACAAGAGAGCATACGACGCCAATTCGAATCACCCCGACCAACACGCGTGGTATGAGACACTTCGCTCGTACCTTACCTCGGATCCCGAGTGGTTCGACGGAACCGTTGAGGTCCAGCGAATGGGCCAGGTTTGAGCGGCGGAA